>NZ_JBJFZW010000003.1:0-195982 GCF_045033025.1 Ligilactobacillus sp. LYQ139 | reverse complement strand
GAATCCTTTACGGTGAGTGCAAGCACTCGGTGTAAAGGTTTCGCGTTCGACTTGCATGTATTAGGCACGCCGCCAGCGTTCGTCCTGAGCCAGGATCAAACTCTCATTTTGAATTCGTGACTCATTATTTATTACTAGCGAAGTTTGACTTCGTTAAATTATGTTGCTCAAAAGAGCCCTACACATTTAATTCGTCGATACTGTGTTCAGTTTTCAAAGATCTACCGTCGCCCAAGCGACTAACCTATTATAGCGAGAAAAGAACCCGTGCGTCAAGTCCCAATTAATAACGGTCAGCCACTCATTCGCAACGGTTATTATCTTACCAGCCAATCTGATAATCGTCAACAACTTTTTGCGTTCCACGTTTCTTTTTATTAACCACACCAAAACACCGGTTTCATCCGGTAAGTTCATAAAAGAACTCCCGGACAAAACCGGTGTATTAATCATAACTGGCAACCTAATTCTGCCCGTTATCCCAATTCTTATAAATCTGATTATTATCTAAGCCCTTCAATTCAGGCGCATCCGTTGAAAAGTCATTAACCAACGTTTCCCCGTGGTTCTTGTCCTTCAAACTCGTTGGATGCTTCTTGTTATTCTCCCGCAACTCAGACATTGCTTTAGCGTAGTTATAGGCGTAATCAGCCTTATTAACTTGCTTGAAGCCTTTCGGATGGTAGAACCGTAATAGGTCACCTAAAACGACCTTATCAGAGTACGTCAACTGCTTATTAACATCCTCTTGCATTTCAGCGACCCGCTTCTTTTCGGCAGCCGTCAACTTATCATTTACGACCTGACCCTGATTATTGTAAATTCGGCTACCAATCTTTGAATAAGTTGGTGAAACAAAATCCCCATCCCGGAACGCAATCGTTTGATCATGTTGTGGGTTAAGAAGATCTTGGCCAAACATAATGTACTGCCTGTCATGAATTCCTAGCAGATCCAGCAACGTTGGCATTACATCGATTTCACCACCATACGTATGATTAATGCCCCCCTTAAGGTTCTCAGCATGAATCATAAACGGTACCTTCTGAAACATCGCGAGGTCATATGGTGTTACGCTCTTCTTCCCTAATAACTGTGCAATTGGCTTCTTATGGTTATTCGAAATTCCGTAATGGTCCCCGTAAACAACAATCACAGAATTCTTATACAATCCCGTCTTCTTTAAGTAGCTAATCCATTCACCAAACGCCTGGTCCAAATAGTGCGCCGTCTGAACGTACCCGTCAACGGTATCATCCCCGGTTGTTGTCTTGGGAATCGATGCGTTCTTCTTATCCAACTCATACGGGTAATGGTTCGTCAAAGTAATAATCTTGGCGTAGAACGGTTGTGGTAACTGTTCAATGTACTGGGATTCTTCTTTCAGAAAAATCTTATCCTTCAGCCCATACCCAATATCATAACCCTTCCGGTCGGTATAGTAGCTCTTATCAAAGAAGTATTGGTACCCCCAAGCCTTATACGTATTTACCCGGTTCCAAAAACTTCCCACGTCCCCGTGGAAGGAAGCAGTTGCGTATCCGTGCTGGTCCAAGATTGCCGGAACCGCATCAAAAGTATTGGACCCACCGTATTCAGTCATTACTGAACCGGAAGGCAATCCGTACAATGAATTCTCTAGCATTGTTTCAGCGTCAGACGTCTTCCCCTGACCAACCTGATTAAAAAAGTTGTCAAACGAAAGCGTATGCTGATCATGGTAGAACTTATTAATGTTGGGCGTTACTTCACGCCCGTTAACCTTATAGTCAATTAAGAACTGCTGAAAACTTTCCAGGTGGAACACGAACACGTTTTTACCCCGTTCCTTACCAAAGTACTGTACGTTCGGCGGTAAGTACCGGGACTCCGTGTACTTCCGAACCTTCTTGAGATCCTTCCTTGATGCCCGTTCTCGTGTTACCGTTTGCCGGTGCGTCGTGTAGGCGTTATATCCGGCGTAGAAGTTCATTCCAAGATACTTAACAATGTAGTTGTTATCAAACGTCCGCCCTAATAGCTGCGGCCGATCCTTGTACGCGCATCCCAGGTCGATGGAAAATAACACCGCCCCCGCAAGTACACTAATAATTCCCTGCCGCCACCGAACAGGACGGTTATCAACTTTAATAGCCTTTGTTACTACCAAAATCGTTAGCACAATCACGCCGATGAATACAAAGAAGTCATACGGCCGGATAATTTTGCTAATGCTTAGTCCAAGGTTATTAGAAACTGCCCCCGCAGATTTAATAACCCCCATCGTGATAAAATCGGAGAATTCCCGGTAGTACTCAATATTGGCAAATAACCAGATTGACTCAATCCAGTCAATCACCAACATAATCCAGTACGACCATTTCCCCCGAAAGAAGAGTGCAATTCCAAACAGAATCAGCGCAAAGGGAATGGGATTCAATACCAGCAAGAACTGCTGCATTGGATCGGATACCCCCAGGTTAAACTCAGTCCAGTAAGCAACGTACGACGTAATCCAAAACAGGGAAACCACCATGGTAAAGAAACCCAGACGCGTACTCAGCTTATCACGAACCTTCTTAACTAATGAACGCAATGTGATTGCCTCCAATTCAAAGTAATTGAAAAACTGTGAATACCAGTCAATTATAAACAAAAAGAGGCATCTTTTCTAATGCCTCCCCCATTTTCAAATAATTTTAATTGTCTCCTTAATTTTCCGGAGCCGTGATCCGCCGCGGTTTTACCATAAACGCAATCATCCCTGCAAACATCCCCAGGTAATACGTAATTAACCGCCACAGAATCATTGCCAAGATTAATTTAGTGTGACTTGCCATGAAGGTCGAGAAGACAAGGGTAAAACTAAATTCCGCTCCCCCAGCGCCACCCGGAATTGGGAAAAGCGACGTTGCAATCACAATCAGGACGTGCATCGTCATTACCGTAATCAGCGAAACATTGCTGACCCCGAGTGCAAGTAAAATGAAGTACGGGATTACGTAATAAACTGCCAGCTGCAACAGCGTTAATAGGTTAATTTTAACGAGCAATCTTCCCTGGGCCTTCAACCGCAAACTTTCCTGATAAAAATTATCAATTTTAAGGGTCAGGTACTCCTGAACCCGGCTAAACCGCTCCGCACTTACCACCCACTTCAACGGCAACAAGCACCAGTGGACAGCTTTACGCGTAAAGTTATACCAGTACATTACCATTAGCAACCCAGCAATTACGGCAAAGTGTATTAAGAAGCCAAAAATAACTAACACCGTCATCACATGGATTTTATCTGCAATGTAATGAAAACCAGCAACCAAACAAATCAAAAAGTTAACCACAATCATCGTCTGATACACCACAAATTTAAGCAGGAGCAACGAAGTCGCCTGCCCGCCTTCTACTCCCGATTGAAGGAGAGCAAATACCTGCGCTGGTTGTCCTCCCGTTGCAAATGGGGTAATGCCGTTAAACAACTGTTCAACCAGCGGAATGCGTATTGCATCCCGCAACGGAAAATGGGCGGCCACCCGATTTCGGACTAATGTGTGAACAACAAGCGATTCTAAGAATAATGAAAGAGCCATGCAACCCACGGCAACCACGAGCCAGCCCCACTTAAGATGGGCAATATCACCAGCAATCAGGTGCCACGAAACGTTTCGCATAGAAAAGGCAAAAATCGCTACCCCAACTGCGAGCATAATGGCCAGCATGACCTTATTTTTCCGTGACATGGGCTTCCATCGCCTCCGCTCTGTAAAAATCACGCCATACCGTCGCTAGCCGGTCCTCCGAATATTGTCGTGCTCCCGCTTCAGCCTGACAGCGCAGCGCACGCAGCCGCTCCGAATTATCCCGGAGCACCATAATCTGTTGCTCCATCTCCCCAACATCAGCAGCACCAGCGTAAAAGCCACTGATAATATCATGATAAAGGGAAAGTTCCCGGACAAGAACGGGAATGCCACAGCTAAACGCTTCAAGAATACTCATCGGAAACAACTCGTTGTACGACGGTAACAAAAAAAGATCCGCCATATTATAGTATTCGCGCATTTTATCCCGATCAACAATTCCCGGAAAGAAAAGGTTATCAGGAGGACTATCAACAACTTCCTTTAAGCGGGTGTACCCGGCCGTCATCTTGCCAAACGAAAAACCGCCGACCCACACAAAGTCAATTTCCGGATGCCGCTTTGCGAGGGTAATAAAATCACCAACACCCTTCCGCTCCTGAACCTGGCCGACCCCTAAGACGGTAAACCTGCCAGGATGCAACTGATGCTGGCGCCGTAACCGACTCTTTTCGTTAGAATCAACGGGATAAAACTCTCGTTTAGCAACGAAATTCGGAATATACCGAACCTTTTCCTCTGGAATCCCATAAGCGGTAAGTTGGGGAATAAAACTGGGATTCACCACCACCAACCGGTCCATCCGTTTATAAAAACTAATCAAATACCTATCAAACGTTGTTCCAATCAATCCCGGAAGCTTTAAACTCCCCTCTAAGGTTTCTGGTAAAAAATGAACGTAACCAATCAGGCGCCCCCTTCGCCGGTCAAACGTTGATAAATAAAACTGGGGATCAACTGTGTGGTAGTGGGTAATAGAACTGGCATGCCAGTCGTTTTCGGTCACCGCAATATCTGCGGCAAGATACGTCCGTAACAGCCGAACCAGCTCGGTATACGCGCTTCCGACTCCCTGACCTTTCACCCGCGTGGCCGATGACAACATGTTTACGTGGATCATTCATTCATCCCCCATTACGAATTGGCGTTATGGCGGGAACGAACCGGAGTAATGGCCGGTTGCGCAAGCGCCTGCCGGTAAAAAGCAACGATTTGTTCCCCAAAATGGTCAGCCGAAATCATTGCTAACTTTGGTTTTAGGATTTCCGGCGTCATTTGGGGTGCTGCTCCCATCATGTACCGGTGCACAGCCGCAACTAATTCGTCCTGACCCGCAACCGGAACTCCCAAGGCAGGATTATCCAATAACTGATCGGTATACGGACTATGCGTGGCAATTACTTGAAGCCCGGCCGCCAGTGCTTCAATGTATGTTAGCCCCTGCGATTCCGATTCCGATGTTGAGACAAACAAATCGGCTGCGTGGTAGTAATCCGCCACCGCAGCATGCCGGATTTCGCCGGTAAAAATGACATCTTGTTGCACGCCAAGGGCTGCAACCTGCGTTTCCAGGTCGTCCCGCGCTGGGCCGTCACCACACACCATTAATTTCACTCCTGGAACCGCCGCCTTAATTTGCGGTAACGCCGCAATTAACCGATCAATATGCTTTTCAAGCGCTAACCGACTCAACGTTAAGATTACCGGCGTATCTGACGTAAGTCCATACTGTTGCCGCAGCCGTTGCCGCGCAACGGTCCCGTCCTCCTGGTACCGTTCCAGGTCAACTCCAGTAGGAATCACGGTAATCGGTTCGGTTATTCCGTACCCCCGTAAGGTGGTTAAAACCCGCGCGCTCGGAGCAACAATTCCCGTCATATGCGCACAAAACACCTTACTCATCTGCTTGACATGAACCGGCCGTAACAGTTTGCCGTTTGCCACGTAGTGCAAGTAGTCCTCGTACATTGTGTGGTAGGTATGCACACAAGGAATCCGAAGATTATGCGCCACAAATTTTCCGATGAGCCCCATAGAAAATTCCGTTTGGGTATGGACGATGTCCAGTTGGAGTCTCTTCGCCACCTGGTATGCGTGAAATAATCCCCGCACCGCGATTCGCCGCTCGGTAAACGAAATAAACGGAATACTCGTAAACCGGAAGATATTCCGTTCGTAGACATTCTTATCAACGTTTGGGTCCGTTGTAGTGAAGATGTAGACGGTATGCCCTTGCCGCTCAAGTTGCTTCTTTAACGTTTTAATCGACGTGGCAACCCCACTTACTTGCGGGTAATAGGTATCCGTGAAAATTCCAACCTTCACGAGCGTCCCCCCTTCCTGACAAATCAATAGTTACTATCAATTATATGAATTCCATGCAATCCACGCAACATTTTATCAATCCCGTGCCGCAAATCCGCGCGCTAATCCCTTAAATAATAAAAAAGCTTGGCACCAGCCAAGCTTCCACATTCACTTAGTTAACCCTACTTTGTGTAGTCCTTTACCAGGGCAACAACTTCGTCGGTCGTTTCGCAGTCAACCGCCTTCGCAGCTAACTCACTCATCTTCGTTGAATCCAACTTCTTAATTAAACTCCGTGTCTTCAGAATTGACGTTGCACTCATTGAAAATTCATCTAACCCTAAGCCAACAAGCAACGGCACCGCAATTTGGTCGCCCGCCATCTCACCACACATCCCGGTCCACTTACCTTCCTTGTGAGAAGATTCGATGATGTGCTTAACCAGGCGTAGGATTGATGGGTTATACGGCTGGTACAGGTAAGAAACGCGTTCGTTTCCCCGATCAGCAGCCATTGAGTACTGAATCAAGTCGTTGGTTCCAATACTAAAGAAGTCCGCGTACTTCGCTAACTTATCAGCAATCAAAGCAGCAGCTGGAATCTCCATCATCATTCCGACTTCGATGTCATCCGCCACCGGAACCCCATCAGCAACCAGTTTAGCCTTCTCCTCTTCAAAGATGGCCTTAGCGTCCTTGAATTCCTGGACCGTCGCAATCATCGGGAACATAACGGCCAGTTTGCCGTAGTGAGATGCCCGCAACAGTGCCCGCAACTGCGTCCGGAAAATTTTCTGTTGGTCTAGTGAAATCCGGATTGCCCGGTAACCTAAGAACGGATTTTGTTCTTCTGGAAGTTCAAGGTATGGCAAGTGCTTGTCACCGCCAATGTCCATCGTCCGGACGACAACTTGTTTGCCGCGCATACCTTCAACGGCCTGCTTGTACGCCTCAAACTGCTCATCTTCGGTTGGCAACTCGCTTGAATCCATGTAAAGAAACTCTGACCGGAACAGCCCAACAGCTTCGGCCCCATTATCATTAGCCCCTTCAACATCATTCGGGGTCCCGATGTTTGCCCCAATCAGGACCTTCTTGCCGTCTGCCGTCACTGACTGTGCGTTCTTTAACTTTTCCCATTCAACCTTCTGGGCAGCATAGTCCTTCGCCTTCTGCTGATAATCAGCAACTTCAGCATCTGTCGGGTTAACGAGCGCAACCCCGTCAATTCCGTCTAAGGCAACAATGTCATCCGCTTTAATATCCTGCGTAGCCGTTTCTGAACCAACTACCGCCGGGATTTCCAATGTCCGTGACATGATTGCTGAGTGGGACGTCCGCCCACCAATATCAGTAATGAAGCCCTTAACGTACTTCCGGTCCAACTGAGCCGTATCAGACGGCGTTAAATCATGCGCAACGATAACGACTTCTTCGTCAATTAGAGCAGGGTTTGGCAGTGTTACTCCGAGCAGGTGACTCATAACCCGCTTAGTAACGTCCCGTACATCCCCAGCCCGTTCCTGCATATAGGCATTATCGGTCATCGCCTCAAACATCTGAATAAACATATCAGTTACGGCCTTTAAGGCTGCTTCAGCGTTAACCTTATCGTTTTTAATCTTATCTTCAATCTGGCCCAGCATTTCCGGATCAGAAAGAATCGTCAGGTGAGCTTCGAAAACCTCGGCTTCATCCTCACCGAGGTTTTCCGTTGCCTTTTGCTTGATAATCTCAAGCTCCTTCTTGGATGCATCAACCGCATCATGAAGCCGTTTGATTTCAGCATTGGCATCACTGATATTCTTTTCTTCAAATGACAGGTCAGGCTGAACGAGCATGTACGCCTTAGCAACGGCAATTCCATCACTTGCGGCGATTCCCTTCAGTGTCTTCGTCATTACTCAGCAAGCCCTTCCTTTGTCATCGTGTCAGCAATAGCCTTAATAGCGTCAGCTTCATCAGCACCATCAGCCGTAATCGTTACGTCAGCCCCCTGACCAACACCAAGTGACATTACACCCATAATAGACTTTAAGTTAACTGACTTGTCTTGATATGACAGAGTAATGTCTGAGTTAAACTTGCTTGCTGCCTGGACTAACAGGGTAGCAGGACGAGCGTGAATCCCAGTTTCAGCTGTAACATGAAAGTCTTTCTTTTCCATAACTAACAATCTCCTTTATATGGATATATTCAAGGCACAGGCACCACACATCAATAAGTACACGCTTACATTTATGCGGCAGACCTACCGCCAATGATGATAACATAAAATTATTTTAACGACAAGGCTTTCATTGGCTTCTCTTTCCCATTAATTGATTGTTTGTTTCCCGTCAAAATGGTAAACCACCGCACCACCCTTTTGCGCCTTGCCAACGATGCTCTTCCTGTACCGGTATTTCATCAAAACCGGCTGAAAGTCCATGAATTCCTCTGACGTAACGGTTAATTCAGAAACCGCCCCCTGGCGAAGCTGTTCTAGCAAATTTTTATAATCCTTCATTGTATAGTCCACCTCATTTCTAACAATTGTACATTCCACCCCTTTAGGATACCCCCCTTGCGTTTAAAAGGAAAATCAGTATAATTGGAATAAAGGTCAAAGTTGGTCAAAAGACTAACTGACTAATTCGTTCTTAATGAAAGGTTGTGAATCATATGTTGTGCCAAAATTGTCATCAAAATCCAGCAACAATCCACCTAACAGCGAATGTTAACGGCCGGCAAACAGCCCTTAACCTGTGCCAGTCATGCTACCAGCAACTAAAACAACAAACGAACCGTAATAGTAATGGTCAACAGGATCCGTTTGGTTTCAGCTCCCTCGATGATTTCTTCCGGTCAATGGCCGCCACTAACCAACGAGGTAGCAACCAATCCCATGGAGGACCACAAACTAACCCTAACCAGGGTGGTAATAACGGCGGTTCGATTCTTGACCAGTACGGGTTGGATCTCACCGCAGAAGCGCGGAAGGGAAATATTGACCCGGTAATTGGCCGTGATCAAGAAATCAAACGGGTCATTGAAATTTTAAACCGGCGAACGAAAAATAACCCCGTTCTAATTGGGGAAGCCGGGGTTGGAAAGACGGCTGTTGTTGAGGGTCTCGCCCAAAAAATTGTCGACGGTGACGTTCCCCAAAAGCTGCTTAATAAAAAGGTTATTCGCCTTGATGTTGTTTCCCTTGTTCAGGGAACCGGCGTGCGGGGACAGTTTGAGCAGCGGATGCAGCAATTAATGCAGGAACTAAAGCAAAGTAAGGACACGATCCTCTTTATTGATGAGATTCACGAAATCGTGGGCGCCGGCAATGCCGAAGGAGGCATGGACGCCGGTAACGTCTTAAAACCCGCCCTCGCTCGTGGAGAATTTCAGTTAGTGGGAGCAACAACCCTCAACGAATTCCGAACCATTGAGAAGGACGCTGCTCTTGCCCGGCGTCTCCAACCCGTCCAAGTGGATGAGCCAAGCACGGAAGAAACCTTCCGCATCCTTAAGGGAATTCAAAGTAAATACGAAGCGTACCACCACGTAAAGTACACCGACAACGCCCTGAAGGCCGCCGTACTGCTGTCTGACAGGTATATCCAGGACCGTTTTCTCCCAGATAAAGCCATTGACCTGATCGATGAAGCAGGTTCCAGAAAGAACTTAACGATTGATGCGGTTGATCCCCAAACCCTGGACGATAAAATCAAAAACGCAGAGGAACAAAAGCAGGCTGCCCTTAATAAGGAAGACTACGAAAAGGCTGCTTACTATCGTGATCAGGTCACGAAGTATAACCGGATGAAAGCGGATAGTCAAGCTAGTGAAACCGCCCCAACGGTTACCGAACAAGACATGGAAAAGATTGTCGAAGAGAAAACGGAAATTCCAGTAGGTGAACTTAAAGAGAAGGAACAAGCCCAGCTTAAAAACCTTGCTGCTTCCCTTGAAAGCCATGTTATTGGTCAAAATGAAGCCGTTGACAAGGTTGCCCGGGCTATTCGGCGAAACCGGATTGGGTTTAACAAGTCTGGGCGGCCAATCGGTTCTTTCCTCTTTGTCGGGCCAACCGGAGTTGGTAAAACGGAGACCGCTAAGCAGTTAGCGCGGGAACTCTTCGGTACGACTGACGCTATGATTCGCTTTGACATGAGTGAATACATGGAAAAATACTCCGTTTCCAAATTAATCGGAGCGGCTCCGGGATACGTTGGTTACGAAGAAGCCGGTCAGTTAACCGAGCAGGTGCGGCGGCACCCATACAGCCTAATTCTCCTGGATGAAGTGGAAAAAGCCCACCCGGACGTCATGCACATGTTCTTACAAATCCTTGACGATGGACGGCTAACCGATTCACAGGGACGAACCGTTAGCTTCAAGGATACAATTATCATCATGACAAGTAACGCCGGCAGTGGCGACTCCGTCACGAGCGTAGGCTTTGGCGCCGCAAGCAACGGGACCACCCACTCCGTAATTGATAAGTTAACCAACTACTTTAAGCCTGAGTTTCTTAACCGGTTTGACGACATCGTGGAGTTTAAGCCGCTTTCCCAGGATGATTTAAAGCAGATCGTTAACCTAATGCTGACCACCGTCAACGGCATGCTGGCACAGCAAGGATTATCAATCCACGTAACCGCTCCGGTTCAGGACAAGCTGGTTGAACTCGGATATGATCCTAAGATGGGGGCCCGGCCACTCCGGCGGGTAATCCAAGAACAAATTGAGGATCAGGTTGCTGACTACTACCTTGAACACCCGAAGACCAAGCAGTTTGTCGCCCGGCTTAAGGATGATCAAATTGTAATTGGAAGCGATGATTCAAAAGAAACCGCTCAAAAACCAACCGCTTAAGAATTCAGAAGAAAGTTTAGTATTTTTATAAATCAGGCAGTTAGGCTTTAACTTAACTGCCTGGTTTCGTTATACTACGATTAATCACATACAAGGAGGACACACGATGCACCTAGTTAACGTAACCAACAACTACGCTGACCAGATTCACCGTGAACTGGTTATCACCCCCCTACGGTTTATCCAAATTTACACCCTGGGAAATTCACTGGTCACCCACCGGTGCGGGATGACGACTGATACGGTGACAATTACTAACCATCACCGCCCCGTTACGCCCGCAGAACTGGCACATGTGCACCGGCACCTTTTCCCAACCAAAACCCCAGTGGTTTCCCAAAAAGGCGCAACGACCACGTTAACGGCAAAGCGGTACGCATGACCACCACTTCTAGTAAAACTAAAATTACAACAAACGAGGTTAGAACAGCAGTTTTAACCTCGTTTGTTTTTCCGAATAGCTGGTGCCAAAACAAACGAGCTAAGACCACCGAAGTTGTGCTAAGGAATACGCTCGGTATACTACTTTCACACAGCCGTTTCTTCGTTTTGGCACGTCCTCTTTTTTATTGTATAATAACAATTAAGTATTACTGACGAACGGAGGTGCCCTGATGGTGGCGCGGTTATTTCATAAAAAACGCCGGAGCTTTAATTTCCGGCGACAACAGCGGAAGTCCCCCGCTGGTTCCCAACGACGGTTCCACCAGGTAAGCCGCGAAACCGGAATTTCTGACATTTCATCAATTTCAAATTCCACTGTGGCCCGGCCAACACCACTAAGTGGACGTCAGGTGGTTACTAATCAGATACCAGTGAGCGCCCCCATTGAACGTTTTTACCCAGTCCAAAAAGAACAACACCAAAACCAACCCGCCAAGCCGGAAGTGCGCCGGGATGCACCAGACGCTACGCTGGTAATTATTTACCAGGATGAGCATCAAAAAAGCATGGCGGCACCCCAGGTTATTCATGGTCGGCTCGGTGCCCCTTTGCGCCTCCAGTTCCGCGAGTTTGCGGGCTATGATTTGATTCACATTACGGGGTTTGTGAGTTCGTTTGTCGATCCGTATGGTACCATGACGCTCACATACCGGCGACAAAATGGTGGGCAAGTATGGATGTTTTGCCGCGATATTGACGAACTCAACCTTCTGGCCTACCCGCGGTTTATTAACGGAAAGTTGCACGCTCAGTATAACCTGAGTTCTCCGTTTATTGATCACTACAACCTGATTCGGGCGGATGGTCCGGCACGAGGTCAGTTTACTGAGGAACAGCAAACTGTTACCTACCTCTACCGACGGGCAGACTGGCAAACGGTTAACTATGATCCGCGGGACCTCCAGATGGACGCATTCGTTCCGTGCTATGATAGTCCGGCGGGTGAGCCCGTTGGGATTACCCTCGTTAAGGGGACCATCTGGCACGTTTACGAGACGGTCACCCTCACCAATCACCAAGTATGGTGTTGCATGGGCGGAAATATTTGGATCGAACAAACCAACGATCAGGTCACTTCGGTTACCCGTCCTGCCATGCCAGCATGGTTACACCCAAGCCGGACAACTGAAAACACGTTTACTAACCAGTACCACGATTATGCCCGCATTGACTTTGTTCCGGGAAAGAAAGCGGCGCTATATGACCAGCCGTTTGGCCACCGAATTGATGAGATTACCCACGGAACGCCGGTCATTATCACTGGAAGCGTCCGCACTGAGAATATGATCTGGTACCAGGTAGACGACCGCGGATGGATTCCGCGCCAGTACACAAAAGCCTTGCATAACCTTTCGGCAAAAGAAAAGCAGGCAATTGAACAGCACAACTAACACCTTGTTGGGGAGATAACGTGAATCTCCCCAATGAGGTGTTTTATTAATCCCTTCCAACAAGTGGCTTAATTTTTTAATAATAAGTGATACTCACCTAAAGGCTAGTTCCGAATCTAAGAGAAATTACCAGGAACACTGCCATCCAGAGTTAAACCTAAAAAAGACGTTTCGGCGAAATTTCCGCCGAAACGTCCCTCTTTACTCAAAATTTTCCTATTTACTTGGTTTCGTTGTAGCTAGAGCACTACGCCACGTACTTTTTCCGGTAAGCAAATACAATTAATCCTTCTGCAAGTAACAAAATAATTACCGCAGCAATATCAACATCAATTACTTTGTGCTCCCAAGGAAGTAGCAAGCTTTGCCCCTTATGGTAATGAGCATACGCATTACTGTTAACCACGGTGTACAGAATGTTGTGCGTTGCCCGTTGCATTTGCCGAACAACCTTTGGATTGCTTGTCCCTGATAAGTTTGTTCCACTAGGAGCCAACATCAGATCCGTTCCGTTCATTACAGCCTTAGATGCATTCATAAAGCCTCCGGGGATCTGAACAAAGTAATCTGTACATACTAGTCCGTGAAAACCCCACTCGCTCCGTAGAACGTTGTTAAGCAAATGACTATTCTCGCCGCACCACTTATCGCCGATAAAGTTAAAGGCGTTCATGGCGGCATCAGCATGCCCCTTCTCTACTGCCATCTTGAACGGGCGCAAGTTATTCTCCCGAATATCTTGCTCAGTTGCCCATTCTGTTAAATTGGCCATCCGGTTCGTCTCTTGCTCGTTCATCGCAAAATGTTTAATGTACGGGTAAACTCCTGACTGACGAGCACCCTTAACCGTATTAGCTGCCATGTAGCCAGACAAGGTACCATCCTCAGAATAGTATTCAAAATCCCGGCCACCGAAGGCACTCCGGTGTAAGTCCATCGACGGTGCGTACCATCCATTGAGACCAATTTC
Source organism: Ligilactobacillus sp. LYQ139 (assembly GCF_045033025.1). NCBI lineage: Bacteria > Bacillati > Bacillota > Bacilli > Lactobacillales > Lactobacillaceae > Ligilactobacillus > Ligilactobacillus sp. LYQ139. Next base: position 182,399 of record NZ_JBJFZW010000003.1, on the reverse strand, counting down.
TTTTCCTTCCTTCCCGGCTGTTTGCCCAATTTGCCGGGCAATTCGTTTATTCCATGTTTCCCCGATCATCGTCTCAACTGGAAAACCCGTAGTATTCATGTTCTTCGCAAAGAAACTACTAAATCCGGCTGGGCCATCAAAATCGTTCGTGTGGACCTTCCCGATCTTACGGTTAGCAATAGTCTGGTATCCGCCAGTACCAATTAATTTGGCCATATCCTTAACTGATAACTTACTAATTAACTTCTGCCACCGTGGGTCGTTATAACTCTTCCCCCGTAAATCGACAAGCTCAATATTTTCTTTCTTGTTCATTGCTGGCATGGTTGTTTTGCCGGCTTTTGGCAATGGATTATTATTTCCAACCGTAGCATGGTGAATGATATCCGGCGTTGCATTCACCTTTCCCGGGGCAGCTGTCGCCTGGGAGTAATTAGCAAAGTTATCTTTCCGGCTCAGATAAGTAATATTTAACTGCTTACCTTCTGCGTCCTGAAATTCGTTATGGGCTGCGCGCTTATCAGTAGTCATCTTATTCTTGCCGGCATAACGAATCGGTTGATTAATCATATAATCCTTAGAGGCAATGACATCGTGCGCGTTATTCTTGAGCTGAATTTGGTACTTTCCAGGATCCAGCACATACGCCCCGCCGTTGCTTTCATCATATGATGCCATTTGCTGCCGGTTAAAGTGGAACCGTATCGTTTGCGACTCTCCTGGTTTTAAGTTCTTTGTCTTCGCAAAGTTGAGTAGGTTTGTGGCTGCCTTTTCAATTCCACCATTAGTGTACGGCGCAGTGTAGTATACTTGAACAACATCGCGTCCTGAAACCTTCCCGGTATTCTTAACAGTAACAGTAAACGAGACGTTCCCCTTATCATCAGTCTTTAGGTTACTCATCTGCTGATTAAATTTTGTGTAACTTAAGCCGTAACCAAATGGGTACTGCACTGCTTTTTTATAACCATCTTGGTTATTTAAGTAGTAAGTCTCATAAAATTTGTAACCATCATAAATATTTTCCACGTACCGCACGTAACTTAATTTAGGATCATTTGCAAAGTGGAAATCACCAAAATTATTAAAGGTCGGTGTTTTCTTTAAGTCATAAACATACGTATCAACCGTCCGTCCTGACGGATCAACTTTTCCTGACAACACCTTTCCTAATGCCGTAAACCCATGCGCTCCTGGCCCAGCAACCTGAACGGCACCTTTAATATGGTCATACTGGTTTAGAAAACCTAACTCCATGGGATTAGCTGAATTAACCACAACCACTACGTTCTTGAAGTTGCGGTTTACCATCGCTAGCATATTCTTCTCTGTTTGCGATAACTGTAAATACGTATCGCCTTTCTTAAAGTCGCCCTTATTTCCGGCGTACTTCGCACTCTTTGGCAGATTCCCCATATCCTTTGGAAGGTCTGCTCCTTCACCGCCTGAACGTGCGATCACAACCACAGCAGTGTCCGAATACTTCCGCGCATGATTCATCATGCTTGTAGAATAGGAACTCGTTTTGGGCTCAGGTAACGTCCAGTCCTGCTTAGACATTGAGATTACCGGCCGGGTCTTCCGGTAATGCTGGTAAAATCGCTCAAGGTGGTTATTCGTCTCGAAACCAGCCGCATGAAGGCTATCATAAATATTCACCATTTTTCCGCCACTGATCTGCCCTGAACCAGAGCCATCGTAAACCGGATTCGTCGATGCCCACCCAAAGACATTTACCTTCTTTTGGTTCTTCAGCGGTAAGAAATTATCCTTATTTTTCAAAAGAACAATCCCCTGATCGGCAACATCAGAAGACACCCGCTCTCCCTGCCGAACAGTTTGTGCGTTAACCTTCCCAACTTGAACGAAATTACAATTCATTAATCCCGCTAACGGGCCGAAGACAACAACGTTAAGGGTTAAACCTAACGCTGTAAGGAAGGCCATTAATGATTGCCACTTAAACATGAAATTAAACCGCGCACTTTTTTTGAAAAATGCAATAATTCCAATAATGATTAAAATAAATAAAATGCCAAGTGGAATGAAGTACGGCCCAGCTTTTGTAACGACCGTTGTGATGTCACTAAGTTGGACTACTCCCGCTTTAAGTAAATTTTGGATTATTAACCAACCACCGCCAATAACCACTAACAACGCTACTGCAATTCCAGCAAGCGTAATAACTAAACTTCGCGCTTTATGCTCCTTCATAGGAAATCCCCCCTTATATTAAGCGCTTTCATTATTGATTCTACAAAAAGCCATCCAAAAAACATTCCTTTTTCATAAGATGTCTATTTATCTGCGTAATTTGTAGTCTTAATTAAAACCATACAACCGCTGTGCAATCTTATACGTTCCAATAGCCACCTGACGACCTATTCGTCCGTTCGTATTAACAACTTTTCCAAATACTCCTGAACGAAGGCGTTCATATAATTGCTCGTCAGCGGCATAAATCGTATGCCACAAGTCATCTCTAAGTCGAATACTTTGCGGTGAGTTTTCCTTGAGTAGTAATACCGATGAAATCGTGGTAATAATTTCTAAATACCGTTCCATATATTGACCCAATGCTCTATCGATACTTCCGACTACCCGTGAATAATAGTCAATCATTCGTTTATTAACGAAAAGCTGTTCATCGATTCGTTGTAACATAACCCGTTCATTAACCGACTGGTCATCACGCCCAATAAAGTAATGGTATAAATTAACATCCAGGTAATACAATGTTTGGACATACGGCAACGGTTCGTACACATACAAATTATCGACGTAATACTTATGATGAGGAAGCTCTAAGTGCGCTTGATCGACTAAAACCGCCCGCCGATAAATTAGCGAATGCATAATGAGATACTTGCCAATGGATAAACGAACGTCCTCCCAACTAAATATCCTGTCTTGCGGTAACGTCTGATATCCCATCACTTTTTTATGCCGTGCATTGACCTTGTCGTAAATATAGTTTGTAATTAAACAATCAGCCTTTATTCCGTTGCGCCGCCAACGATAAAGTAAAGTAAGGACATCGTCTAGCGCCTTCGCATCCAACCAATCATCGCTATCAACCACTTTAACGTACGTTCCTGTTGCTGCATATACTCCCGCCGTCACAGCGGCACCATGTCCTCCATTTTGTTGATGAATTACGCGGACAATATCAGAAAATTTTTGAGCATAATAGTCTGCAATTTCTCCTGTTCGGTCACTCGAACCATCATCAACAATGATGATTTCCACCTGCGAACCACCAATTAAGAGCGAGTTAATGCACCTTTCCATATAATTCTCCGCATTGTAACACGGTACAATAATCGAAAGGTCTTTCAAAAAACCATCTCCTAAATCATTTCATAATCACGAACTTCATCATTGGATAATTAATAACTACCTGAATAATAATGTTCAATACATTTGCAACCGTTGCTGCTAGTCCATGAATATATGGCGTAAGAACACTAATGACGTACGGCGGTAGCCAAACAGACACTAGCCCCGCAACAGTCACAGTAAGGATATACCATCCGATAACCCTTCTAATCTGTATCTGGGCACCAAAGACAATCTTACGCTGAACGAAAAAATTAACAATCTGCGCACAAACATAGGCAAGCAGAAAGCTTAAAAAGCCGCCTAATCCTCCCTGCGCCGGACTATAGTGGAAAATCCACCAATCAAATGGGCTCGTTAATCCCCTAAACAGCAGCAATGTACTTAACCACAATACACAAAAGTTAGTAATTGTGGCAACATTACTCATAATATTGAAGAGGATAAATTCATATATATTTGGGTACTTATTCTTAAAAGCCTTAAATAAGGCAACTAACCCGTGGCCCTTATTACTAATTGATTCTTTCATTAAAAACATCCCCTTACTTATTTATTCCGCTTTATCATCCGGTAATGTTGCACGTTGGTTACGCAAGAAGTTTCTGACAAACAACCAACTTCCCCGCCAAAAATGACCGTTAACAATCATTAAAATATTATTGACCATTTCTGTCGTAATCATTCCCCCGGTCATCTTACTAATTGCCCGAAACGGCATATTATAGTTAAACAATAAATTTAGGTTGGGCTGCCCCTTAGCTTCGCTTCGCCGTAAAGCCCGCCGTAATATACCAGCAACGCACCGCCCAATCCAGCTACGTGCGTAACGCATTTCAGCCAAAATGTTCGTTTGTTTAAGCGTCATTCCCTTCTTATCAGGCAAATCCAATTCAACGGGAAGTTTCTTTCCGTACACGACCTCAAAGTCTTTCGGGGTAATAGCCGCAACCTGCGCTTTGCGATACTTATCAAATGCTGGTGCTAGTCGTTTTTGTGGCAAAACGCCTTGCCGGGTAATGGTACCTGTCAGCTGAATTGCCGCAACATTTTCCCCCACCATCAACTGGTATGTCCCTGCTTCAACCTGCCATTTATCCTGTTCAACATCATAGTAACGGAACGTCTTATCATCAAAAGGAAGAGTAACTTGCCGGGTTTCACCAGGTTGTAATAGGACCTTCTTAAAGCCCCGTAATTCCTTCTGCGGTCTGATAAGGGATGAATCCTTCTTTCCAACGTACAATTGCGCGACGGTTGCCCCTGCATATTTTCCTGTATTAGTGATACTAAACGTAACCCCGTCATCATGAACTATTAAATCATCATAACTAAAGGTGGTATAGCTTAGCCCATATCCAAACGGAAACTGCACCTTCTTCATAGCCGTATCAAAATACCGGTAACCAACAAATGGTCCTTCTAAGTACAATACGTCCCGCTTAGTCTCCGGATAGTCAGTGTTAAAAGGAACGTCATCCGCGCTGAACGGATAGGTTTCTGCTAAATGACCACTCGGGTTAACATCCCCCGTCAACACATTCCACATTGCACTTGCCCCGGCTTCACCGCCTAAATAACCGTGAACAACTGCCGCAGCACGGTCAAACCACGGCATAGAAAGGGGACTTCCGGCAGCCAGTACTACTACTACGGGGGTTTTCGTCGCTAACAGCTGATCAAGTAATTCCAACTGATTAGCCGGCATTTTAATATTTTTACGATCGAGCCCTTCACTTTCCGCTATCTCAGTTAATCCAACACATACAACAGCAACATCAGCTTTTTGGGCTAAATTTACAGCCTCATCAATCAGCTGCTGATCATGCTTGCCGGTTCGCCGGTAACCCTGAGCATACCCAATAAAATCAAGCTGCTTTTTTAAAGGAAACGTATCGACCATATTCTCCAAATTTTTAACATTAACAACGGATGATCCCGCTCCTTGATAACGTGGGGTCTTAGCAAAATCACCAATCACTGCAACGTTCGTTCCCGCAATAAGTGGCAATATATGGTCGGTGTTTTTTAATAAAACAATGCTTTCTTCTGCTGCCTGCCGTGCAATCGTATGCTGATGATTCCAGTCGACCAATGTTTCCTTCGATGACTTTGCAGCCGTCGAATGAACAACAACGTCTAGTATCTGATCACAGCATTGGTCTAATTCATCCTCAGATAAAGTCCCCTCCTTAACCGCGTTAATAATTTCTCGAGTACCCATTTTACCTAACGATGGCATCACGACATTTCCCCCGTTTTTGATTCCAGCAACGTGGTCGTTATCGCCGCCCCAATCAGTAACGACAAATCCGTTAAACCGCCACTCATTTCGCAAAATGCTCTTTAAATTATGCGCGTTCTCATTGGCATAGGTCCCATTAATCATGTTATAAGATGACATAATCATCCGCGGATGTCCCTCCTTAACCGCAATTTCAAAGTTAGTAGTATACAGTTCGCGATAAGTCCGCTCATCAACGACAGAATTAGATGCCATCCGGCGATATTCTTGGTTATTCGCCGCAAAGTGCTTAGGACATGCAACCGTTCCGTTCGCTTGAATTCCCCGAATAATCCCTGCTGCTAATTTTCCAGCCAAATACGGGTCTTCACTAAAGTATTCAAAATTACGCCCACAACGGGGATTACGCTTAATATTAATCCCCGGGCCAAGGACGGCATTCACTCCCGAAGCAAATGCTTCAACACCAATTGCCTTTCCCACTATCTCCAGTACATCCGGATCCCAACTGTTCGCAAGTGTTGCTGCCGTTGGAAAACAGGTTGCCAGGCGGCTGGCATGTAGTCCTAGTTGGTCCCCCTTTCCTTCCTGTTTGCGTAACCCGTGAGGGCCGTCCGCAAGCCACATTGATGGCAGCTTTCCGTGAGCGTCACTCGTTTCCCACGTATTTTTTCCCGACACTAACGCCGCCTTCTCAGCAAGTGTCAGCTTTTCTAATAACTCTTGATTGTTCACCGTTAATCCCTCCAATCATCAGGGTTATTTTACTGCATTCATATAAAGCGCTTTCTTGAATGGCATAATTTGTACCACTATTAGCGTAATCTGTAGTAAAAATAATTTTGTAGAAGATCTCTTACATGTTTTTTACGTCCTTCTTCCCTATAATGTAATTAAGATGAGGTGAGTTGGATGCAAATCGCAATCGTTGAAGATAATAAAGGCGATCTTCAAATTCTATCCCAATACATTCAAAAATATAGTATTGCAAATAACATCGACATCACTGTGCACTGTTTTAAAGATGGAATGGTTTTTCTTAACGAATATACGACTAAGTATGATGTCGTCTTCTTAGACATCCAAATGCCTTTAATGGACGGCATGACAGCGGCCAAAAAAATTCGCCGCCTTGACCAACAAGTTGTAATCGTTTTCGTTACAAATTACGTTCAATACGCAGTCGCAGGATATGCGGTAAAAGCATCTGATTTTCTTGTAAAACCAGTTACGTATTTTAATTTCAGCGCACACTTCGACCAAATTGTTTCACAATTAACTGCCCGCCAAAAGACATACGTAATTAAGACCAAGCGCGGGACTTATAACGTTTTGCAAAACAATATCTACTATATTGAAAGCGAAGGACACGTACTGCATTTTCATATTAGGGATGGCGCCAAAGAACGATGCTATGACGTTTCAAACACAATGAAAAACGTGGAGTCTGAATTAACACCTTCAGGCTTTTTTCGGTGTAATAACTGCTACCTCGTCAACCTGGCGCACGTAACTGCAATCAAGCGAAATATTGTGACGATTGGAACCGAAAACTTACAAATTAGCCGTCCCCGAAAGAAAGCCTTTATGCAAGCAATCACCGATTTTTGGGGAAAGGAGATAAATTAGTCAATGTTGAATATCAGCCACATCCTACCAAATATTCCCCGACTTTACACCGCGCTTGCTGAATGGCTTGCGTGTGTCTTTGTCTTTTTCCAAATTCCCCAATCTGATCGGCGTCCATGGGCACAACTACTTCTGGCCACCGCACTCCCCGTTCAAATTACCCTTCAATTTTTAGCGGGACAGGCTTCGATTACGTTTTGGATTCCGGGGATTTTGATAAACATTGGCTGGATGTTTATTGTTTTACTGCTCACTGAAACAGTAAGCATCAAAATTAACGTTTATCAATGCGCTAAGGCCTTTATTTTAGCTGAATTCTGGGCATCTTTAGCATGGCAACTTTACTGCTATCTAATCAATCAAACTCATCCAGTGTTTATAACTACAGCTTTATTTATGCTTTCCTGTTATGCCATCCTTTTTGTAGTTTCTTTTTGGTTAGATAATTCGCATACATCAATAGCGCCCATCACGATCATTACGATTCACGATGCATTCATCGCAACGACCTTATCGATCACCGTGTTTACAATCAGTAACATAGGGTTCGCTTTATTTAATACCCCCTTCGCTATCGGCTCGTCCGCGACAATTTTTATGATGCGCACACTCATTGACCTATGCGGTTTAATTGTTTTAAAGGTCCAAGAGCATAGTAGGTACGAAAACTACCTAAAACGTGATATTACTGCCATTAATAATGCACTTCACCTTCAATACGAACAATATCAGGCTTACCGTGAAAGTAATCAATTAGTTAACCAACGTTTTCACGACCTTAAACATCAACTTGACATAATCGAAGCGGAAAGCGACAATAATCGCCGGTTATCCTATATAAAGCGTCTTCGTCAGGATATTAGCCAATTCAAAGCTGATGTAAAAACTGGCAACCCCGTTGCCGATATCATTCTTACCCGCAAAAATTCATACTGTATTCAACACCACATTACCCTTTCCTGTATTGCTGACGGCCAGCTATTAAATGGAATTGACACCATGGATCTTTGTAGTCTCTTGGGAAATACACTCGATAACGCAATTGAAGCTGTTATCAAGCTTCCTAAATACGATCAGCGCTTGATCGACGTAAAAATTGTCCAAAAGGCCAATTTTATCCTCTATTCAATTCAAAATTACATCACTAATGACATTCAACTAAAGGACGGATTACCCCCAACAACCAAACAAGATAAGGAGCAACATGGTTATGGGTTAAAAAGTGTTAAATCAATCGTTAATAAATACGACGGCTCACTTACAATGCACGCCCACGACCATTGGTTCAGCTTACGCATTATGATCCCGTTAACAAAAGATATTAATGAATCAAATAAAACTTGATTGTGCCTGCTATTGTATTGCCGGTTAATAAGAATCTGTGAAATGAAAATCAAACAAAGAAAGCAACCCGAAGCCGTCCTTAACCAGCCACAAATCACAATGGTAACGGTTTTAACGTCTTTAAAATTAACAATACTTTTTTAGCCGCCTCAATTGACGGTGAATTTACAACGTGCTTGAATGATCCGTTGTTTATTCAGCTACCAGCCACACTTCCACCATAAAACTAAGCGGCCGGGTTCCCCGACCGCTTAATCTCATCGTTTTTCCTTTTATCTTATCTAGCAAAAGACTTTATTCTTTCAAGCCCACCTGCTGAGCGAAACGCATGAAGGCCTGTTGGCCCACCGCATCGCGCTTAAAGACGCCGGCGCATTCAAGCACCTTGACAAAAACCGCGCCCACTTCGTCCTGAACGATTGCCATGGCGTTTTCCGCCGTTACGTCAGTGTGCCGCGCCTTAATATCATCGGCCCACTGCTGGTGGTAAGCAGCAACCTGCACGTTCTTGCCTTGAATATAATCGGCCACCACTGCCAGTTCATCCTTTAACCGGGGCGGCAAAATCGCCAACCCCATCACTTCAATCAACCCAATGTTTTCCTTCTTGATATGCTGATATTCCTTGTGCGGGTGAAAAATACCGTCCGGGTATTTCGGCGACGTTTGGTTATCCCGCAAAACCAAGTCGAGTTCGTACTGGCCGTTCCGCATCCGGGCAATCGGAGTAATCGTATGGTGCCGCTCCCCGTTAGTTTCGGCCCGCACACCAACGGCTTCATCGGTGTAGTTCCGCCAAACATCCAAAATTTTAGCTGCCAAGGCACTCACCCGGTCAAGGTCATCCCCGTTTAACCGGATAACTGACATCGGCCACTTCACAATTCCGGCCGTCACGTCTTCATAGTCCGCAAAAACCAACCTGGTCTCAAGCGGGGCCTTCTCCATCGCAAACGTGTGCCGGCCACCCTGGTAGTGTTCGTGGGAAAGAATCGACCCCCCCACAATTGGCAGGTCAGCGTTACTTCCGGCAAAATAGCCGGGAAACTGCTGGACAATCGTCAACAGATTCTTAAAGGTCGTACCGTTAATTACCATTTCCTCGTGGACCGAATCAAGGTAGATGCAGTGCTCGTTGAAGTAGGCATACGGCGAGTACTGGAAACCCCACTCGTGGTCATCAATCTTAAAGCGGATAATCCGGTGGTTGGCCCGGGCAGCATGGTCAACCCGGCCCTGGTACCCCTCATTTTCCATGCACAGGTTACACTTCGGGTAGCCCGTTGCCTTTACTTTCTTTGCTAGGGCAATCTGCTTCGGATCTTTTTCAGGTTTTGAGAGGTTAATCGTAATCTCAATGTCGCCGTATTCACTCGGGTGGGTAAAAGCAATGTTCTTCGCAATCGCCCGCGTCTTAATGTAATCATTCCGCTTACTTAACGCGAAGAAGTCAGCGAGTGCTTCCTGGGGAGCGTGCTGGTAGGTATCCCAAAAATGCCGGTTAACAATACTTGGTGCCGGCGTAATGAAGTTCATTAATTCGGCACCCACGGCATCCCGTTCATTTTGGGTATCACCAACTTTACCGTTTGCAACAGCGACCGCCACCAACGCATCTTTCAAATCAATTAGCTCATCAGTATCCGGAGCTGGCTGCTGGTGCCCTTCTCCCACAATGTTTAACACCCGGTTTACCAAGTAAATATGATCCGTCGCGGTATAATCACTTGCCGCAATCACCGCCGTAACAAACCGATCAACTAGCGTTTCTGCACTCATGCTCTCACCCTTACTTTCGCTTATAATTCATGCGTTCCATCAGCTACTTCAGCCACGTAGAACTTCGGCGCGTACCCAATTTTCTCTTCGTAAATCCGGCCAACGTTTTCCTTGAAGGTTTCTACTTGATCCTTGTTGACAATGGCAATCCCACTGCCCCCAAAACCGGCCCCGGTCATCCGGGCGCCAAGAACCCCTGACTGCTGCCATGCAGCGTGCGCCAACGTATCTAGCTCAACCCCTGATACTTCATAGTCGTACTCCAGTGACATGTGGGAAGCGTTCTGCAACCGCCCTAATTCTTCAAGGTTACCGGCCTCCAGCGCCTTCTCTGCCCGGATACACCGCTCATTTTCAAGGACTGCGTGCCGGGCGCGCTTCAACAGATTCTCCTTATCAATTAAATACATGTACTCGTCAAACGTCTGCGCATCTAATTCACCAAGGGCTTTAATTTGAAGCTTCTGTTGTAACTCCTTCAAGGCCGCCTGGCACTCTTCCACCCGCTCATTATACTTTGATTCCACTAATTCCCGTGGCTTATTAGTATTCATGATTACAATCACGTTATCCTTTAAGTCAAGGGGAACGTATTTATAATCCAGCGTGTTGGTGTCTAACAAAATTGCTTGTCCCGCCTTACTCATCCCCACGGCAAACTGGTCAAGAATACCGCTAGAAAGACCTAAAAAGTCATTTTCGGTTTTAACTCCCATCTTAACGATGTCCAAGCGGTCAACGTCCAGGGCAAACAGGCGTTGCACCATCACCCCAAACAACATTTCAATTGATGCCGACGATGACAGCCCAGACCCGCCCTGGGGTAAGTTCCCCCAGATGTAGACGTCCATTCCACGATCTACCGTGTATCCGGCTTCCTTTAAATAATAAATCATTCCCTTAGCGTAATTGGCCCAGTTGTCCTTCTTGGCATACTTCAACTGGGCGAGTGAACATTCAATTACCCCGAGGTCCGGGAAATTACCAGAGAAGAACCGGAGTTTGTTGTCGTCTCGCTTCCGGGCAGCCCCCCACGTCCCCAGTGAGATTGCACACGGGAAAACGTGCCCCCCATTGTAGTCAGTATGTTCCCCGATCAGGTTAATCCGCCCCGGTGAAAAGAATGCCGCCTCTGGTTCATGGCCGTATTGCTTAGTAAATGCCGCCGTAATTTCTTGTTTATCCATTTAAACCAACCCCCATCGGTAATTCTCCGGCTAAGTAACCGGTTTCTTAAACACCTCTTATTGTAACCGTTTTTACTAAAGGTGGCAATACGTTTAGTTAATTTTTACCCGAATTAATTACTTAATAATTACTGACTTGGGGCGAAGATATGCTAGAATAGAAGTAAGTGACTTACGGAACGCCTGAAATCATCCCAAAACATGTTTACTGAATTTCAGCGTTTTTATAGAGGGGGGAATTACCGTGGCTACTATTAAGGACATTGCCGCGCTTGCGGGGGTTTCATCAGCAACGGTTTCACGGGTGCTTAACTACGACAAAACCATGTCAGTAAGCGATGCGACCCGGGAACGGATTTTCACTGCTGCCGAAAAGCTTGACTACCTCGAACAACGCAAGCACAAAAAGAAAACCAAATCAGGCACCGTTGCCGTTGTTCAGTGGTACACCAAAAAAGAGGAACTGAACGATCTGTACTACTACTCCATCCGAACGGGAATTGAGGAACGCGCCCGGGAACTGGGATACGTCATCCACCGGGTCTTTCATAATGATTCGTTAGATAAACTCCGAACAGTTGACGGAATTATCGCCATCGGAAAATACAGCTTGCAACAACAACGGGAGTTTCGCCAGTATAACCACAACTTAATTTTCGTTGACAGTAATACCGTCAACCGTGGATTTAGCTGCGTGACCTCCGATATGGTTACCGCCACAACGAAGGTGCTCGACCACTTCATCGAACACGGGCAACGTAAAATTGGGTTGCTAGTGGGGGAGGAACAGACCGCTGACCACACGCAAACCATCATCGACCCGCGCTTTACCACCTTTAAGGCGTACATGACGGAGTTAGCCCTCTATAACCCGAAATACGTATATGTTGGTGATTTTACGACCGATTCGGGATACCAAATGATGAACCAGGCCATTAAAGAACTCGGGGATGCCCTTCCCCAGGCATTCTTTGTAGCTAATGATTCCATCGGAATTGGCTCCTTACGTGCCCTTCACGAAGCAAACATTGCGGTTCCCCAGCGGGTGAGCCTGATTGCGTTTAACGACACGTCCATCGCCAAGTACATCTACCCGTCACTCAGCTCTGTTCGGGTAGCAACAGAACAGATGGGAATCGAGGGAGTTAACCTTCTTGATCAGCAGATTAACGGCACCGATTCTTTCCCGAAAATGATCACGCTAGGAACGGAGCTGAAACTCCGCGATAGCAGTATTAACTAGCCAATCACCTACTAAAACAACGACCGCGGCTTTTATGCGGTCGTTGTTTTTTCATGATCTTGAGACACAACAAAAGGGATGGCCTAAAACGACCACCCCACAAGAGGTTCTTGATAATGGTTTTAACTAGTTTTTCGTAATCGTTAATGCCACTTCATCTGGCTTAATCTCCGTTCCATCAGCAGGAACTACGTCAACCCGGTCAAAATCATTGGAATTTGTGACCGTAATGATTACGGTATCGTCCAACCCGGCTTTCTTAATCGCCGGATCCCAGAATTCAAGGAGCTTATCACCCTTCTTGATTATCTGGCCCTGATCAACGTAGGAAATAAAGCCAGTTCCCTGCATCTCAACGGTGCCGATCCCAATGTGGATCAACATCTTAATCCCCGTTGAGGATTCAATCCCGATTGCATGCCGGGTTGGGTACAGCTGCTTAACCGTCCCGTCAAACGGAGCGTAAACGTCACCGTCCGTTGGCTCAACGGCGTAACCAAGCCCCATGGCTCCCTTCGAGAAGAGCTCATCCTTAACGGCACTCAGCGGCATTACCTTTCCCTGAATTGGGGCGGTAACGTTGTATTCACCAGCAACAACTGGCGCGTCTTTTGTGGTTTCAACGTTGCCGTTTTCACCCCATGTCCGTTCGAGTTCTTCAACGATTTCGGCGTGTTTAGCTTCCGTCAACTTAACCTTCTTCCAGAAGAAGAGGCATCCCAAGAGAATCAGGACTAACGGCAGTGCAATTACCATTACCTTAAAGATCATGATGTCATGCGGCGTCACTGTCTTGTAGGACGCACCCTTGGTCATGTGGGCTAAGATTGCGATTGGTCCCATGCACCATCCAGCAATGGCGCCCCCAAACTTATCAAGCAGTGGCCGCACTGCTAGTGTCAAGGATTCGTCCCGGTGCCCTAACTTCAACTGTCCGTACTCGATTGAGTCGGTAATTGTCATTAAAATAACCAGGAAAACGACAGCTTGCGGCGTTGCGAAAAGCTCCATCGCAATTACAACTAAAACCATGCTCTGGCCGGCAACTGTCAGTAACAGTGCCCCAACCGTCATGATTGCAATACATGCGTAGAACACGTTCTTCCGGTTAAACGCCTTGGCCAAAATCGGAAAGGCTGAAATTGAGAAGAACCCAATTACCATGTTAATCGAACCAATAATAGCGAACTTGGATGACTGGCCTAATACGTAAGTAAAGTAGTACAGCTCAGCGGAATTAAAGATGTTAATTCCGATACAGTACAATCCGTACGAAACGGCCGTCCACATTAACTGGTCATTTCCTAATAAGACCTTAAAGACATCCCGTAGCTTCGTTTCCTCTTCGTTCTTCCGCAGATCGGAATCCAACTCGTGAGTCCCGAAACATACAGCCAGCACAGTAATAATTACGATAATCCCCGTAATCATTCCGAACATTGACCACCCACGAAGGTCCCCAGCACCGTTATTCTTCGTCAGTGAGAAGAACAGCACCAGCGGCATGATTACCATCCCAGGAAGGTTTCCCCCAATGTTTGATCCAATCCGGGCAAACGTCGAAATCTTTTCCCGTTCACCGGAATTAAACGTCAAAGATGACATTTCTGACCAGAAACTCGTATCCTTAAACGAATAGAAAATATCCATCACGATGTACAGAAAAGCAAAAATCAGCAGGTAAATAAACGGGTGCGTCCGGTTTAATCCCCCCATGTTCGTAAACAGGACGGACATGGAAATCGCACTAACCAACCCACCACCGAAGATCCATGGCTTAAACTTCCCCCACCGGGTCTTTGTCCGGTCAATCAGGTTCCCGATAATCGGGTCGATGAATAACTCAATAATCCGGAGGGCTGCGATAATGTTAGTAATATAAAGAATCATTGCATTGTCGCCCTTACCAAACAGGTGCGACGTAATGAACATGATGAAGTACGTCGAAAGTACGGCGTAGAACCAGTCATTACCAAATGCCCCTGTGGCGTAGGACAACCGGGTAACCCACTTGTTACCCTTTTCCTGTTGAACGTTTGTGTCCATAGCAAAAGCTCCCTTCATTTCGACTACACTCTTATTGTAATCGTTTCCGGATAGTTTGCAAGCGCTTTTAGTAAATTAATTAGTAAATTTTTCAGCATATAGTAAACATGCTGTTCCGTTTAATTAGAACATAACCTTCCTCTCTGCCCTTTGTAGTAAATTAGGAAGCAAAAATAAGCGTGCCGGAAGCTCATCAATTTCCACCACGCTTAGATTCTTCATTGGGATGTACTCCCCTATAATTTCGCCGTCAACTTAACGTCCGGGTATTTATCCGCAAACCACCGCTCCGCAAACTCATTCTCAAAGAGGAAGAGCGGCGCACCCTGCCGGTCCTTTACCAGCAGGTTCCGGGAACTAGCCATCTTCTCATCTAGCTGCTCCGGATCAATCCACCGGGCAATCTTCCGCCCCAATGGTTTCATTATTACCTCTGAATTATACTCATTTTGCATCCGAAACTGAAAAACTTCAAACTGCAGTTGGCCGACCGCCCCGAGAATATAATCTCCCGTATTATAGCTGCGGTACAACTGCACGGCCCCTTCCTGGACAAGCTGTTCGATTCCCTTGTGGAACGACTTTTGCTTCATCACGTTCTTAGCACTAACCTGAACAAAGAGCTCTGGGGTAAACTGCGGCAATTTTTCAAATTGGCGGGTCTGTTTCCCCGTATAAACCGTATCCCCAATCTGAAAATTTCCGGTATCGTACAGCCCGATAATATCGCCGGCAACCGCATTTTCGACCGTCTCACGGCTGTCTGCCATAAATTGGGTGGAGTTTGACAGTCGGATTTGCTTTCCCGTCCGCTGAAGGGTGACGTCCATCCCACGATCAAATTCACCCGAACAAATCCGAACAAAGGCAATCCGGTCACGGTGGTGTGGGTTCATGTTAGCCTGAATCTTAAAGATAAAGCCCGAGAACGGGTCCGTCACGGGCACCGTTTCCCCGTCGATCTGCTTGTGGGGGGTAGGAGCCGGGGCATACTTCAGGTAAGCATCTAAAAACGTCTTTACCCCAAAGTTAGTTAAGGCCGAGCCAAAGAAGACCGGTGTTAGCTTCCCGCGGGCAATCTTATCCTCATCAAACTCATTGCCCGCTTCTTGCAACAGGTCAACCTCGTCAAGAACCTGCTGGTAGGTTGCATCATCCTTAAGCGGACAATCTTCCGCAATCCGCCCAGCCGCATCAAGCGAGACGTACGGCTCATCTTCATTTTCCGGCCGGTACAACTCAATCCGGTGGTTGTAGATGTCGTACAACCCGGCTAAGCCCTTTCCCATTCCAATCGGCCAGTTCATCGGGTACGCCTCAATGCCTAAGACATCCTCTAATTCAGTAATCAGGTCCAGCGGCGGCCGTCCGTCACGGTCCAGCTTATTCATAAAGGTAAAAATCGGAATCCCCCGCATCTTGCAAACCTGGAAAAGTTTTTTGGTCTGAGGCTCAATCCCCTTTGCTGAATCGATCACCATGACGGCGGAATCCACCGCCATTAGCGTCCGGTACGTATCCTCGGAAAAATCTTCGTGCCCGGGGGTATCAAGAATGTTAATTCGCTTTCCCCCATAATCAAACTGTAAAACGGAACTTGTAACCGAAATTCCCCGCTTTTTTTCAATTTCCATCCAGTCTGACTTGGCAAACGCCCCCGACTTCCGGGCCTTCACCGTTCCCGCTTTCCGGACAACGCCCCCAAATAACAGGAGCTGTTCGGTAATCGTCGTTTTTCCGGCGTCCGGATGGGAAATAATCGCAAACGTCCGCCGCTTATCAATCGCTGTCGTTAATTCCTGCTTATCCATACTTCTAATTCTGCCAGTGACGGCACTCTTCCTCCTTTAACTCTCGGTGCCTAACGGAAATGGTGTATTAACCGGACCAACAAAGCTCTTCCCCCGCGGGTGCTCAACCAATATGCGCCGCAGCCGATCAATACAATGACGCATACGCCCAGCAACCACCGACCCCAATGGTGTTTTTTCTTCCTCGGTTTTTGCTGGGAAGCCTGCGTTTTTGCCGGAACAGCCAACGGGTCCTCCCCGTGTTCCACAAAAAATCGTTTCCGCAACCGTGCTTTATCCTTAATGCTATACCCCTTATCAAACTGCTCGTTCTTAAACCGGGTATACTCGGTATCAACATCAAAATCCAGTTGCTCCTGTTGCTTCTTCTTAATGTACGCTAACTGCTCGGGCCATGATAACGCCCGGTACCAGTTGCGGCTAAACTCGTACTTAGTAATCACTTCCGGGGTGTTACCCACCTCCCGGATCCGTCCAAAGTCTAACCACACGGTCCGCTCACAGAAGCTCTCAATCACCCGGTCCTGCGGGTCGGCAATCACAAACGCCACGCCCTGCTTTTTAAGTTTATTAATCTGCTCGCTAGCCTTAGCGTAAAAGTTCGCATCCAACAGCGTCAACAGTTCATCAATTAAGACGACGTCGGGAGTAATAAATAACGCCATCCCTAAAGCAACGCGGGCGAGCAGTCCGGTTTCTAAACGGCCAACCGGGCAATACTGCCACTGACCCAACTCCGTAAAGTTGAGGATTGCCTGCTTAATGTGTGGCCGTTGAAGTTCATCCACCTCCGCTGCGTCCATGCGGCGATCAATCCACTTAGTAACCGTTAAGCGCCGGCCGTTGGGCGCAATGGTCGTTAATGACGCAAGGTTCACCCGGGTTGCTCCGTTCACAAAACCCGTTGTTTGGGTAATCCGGCCGCTCATAATCTGCATAAGCGTCGACTTTCCCGCCCCGTTATCACCGACCAGCCCAAGGGCCTCACCGGCATTAACGCGCAAATCAATCCCGCACAACTCCCAGAAGACCGGGTGCTCTTCGTGCTCTCCTTCAGCCGAAGCGGGCATGGCCTGGCGCTTTGTAATGTATTTAACTGCGAGCTTACTCATTTCCGCCACCTATCTTTCTACTACGATAGTACCGGTTCGGGGGAAACGCGTCAATTCCTGAAAAGTTAAATTATTCCAACGTTCCCCGAATTCTCTTCGGAAAACTATGCGCTTATGATATGATTGTGTGAGTTGTGTGTAAGTAAAGTATGGTGAAACTAATATGAAACAATTTATTCACAAACACTCCGACTTTTTCTCATACACGTTTTATGGTTTCCTTGCCAGCGCGATTAACGTCGTGGTTTTCCACCAGTTGGTGAAGGTAATGGGGCTGCACTTCTACTTGGTTGCAAACATCTGCGCGTACATTGTCGCCATGCTCTTTACGTTTATGACGAATAAGCTGTTCGTCTTCCACTCGGCGTTTCGCCCGTGGGAGCATACATTCCACGAATTCACCTCGTTTTGCGGGGTACGAACCCTCTCATTTCTTCTTGATAGCCTCTTTATGATTGGAGGAATTCAGTTTTTCCACGGTCAAAAAGACCTCGTCAAGATTCTCGACCAGGTCTGCGTGGGGATTGTCAACTACTCCTTTAGTAAGTGGTTTATCTTCGAAACAACAGAAAAAATTGAGCGCGAACAACGGCACCAACGTTTGCTGCACCGCTAATAGTAAAGAACAACCGGGGTAAAGATGTACCCCGGTTATTTTTTACGGTTTCACCCGTTCATTTACTAATTCATTTTTAAAATCCGCTTATCCACCACTTCAAGGCGCTGATCAAGTGTGTACACAATTGGTTCACCGTTGTATACTTCCACGCCGTCGATCCCGGTGTCACTAATGTGTTCAATGTGCTTTAACAGCGCCCGTAACGAACTCCCGTGAGCCACAACGAGCTGGTTTCCCCCCTGCAAAAGCCGAGGCGCAATCATATCGTCCCAGTACGGGAGCAACCGCTGCGTTGCCATCTCCAAACTTTCCGCCAAAGGAAGAACCGAGCGCGGATAACGTTGGTACCGCCGATCCTCAGTGTCAGGGGCGGTTAGTTTCGGCGGAACTTCATAGAAAGAACGCCGCCAAAGAGCAACCTGTTCTTTCCCGTAAATTTTTCGGGTATCGTCCTTATTTAACCCCCGAAGTGCGCCGTAGTGCCGTTCATTTAACCGCCACGTCTTATACAGGGGTAACCACAATTGCCCGCATTCCTCACACACGAGGTTGGCCGTCTTAATTGCCCGAACCAACACCGAGGTATGCACGGCACTAAACTGCAGCTTAGCCTGTCGCAAGCGGCGTCCAGCCGCTTTAGCCTGCGCAACGCCCCGGGCAGTCAACGGCACGTCCGACCACCCCGTGTACGTATTCTCCTTATTGGCGACACTCTCCCCGTGCCGTACCAAAACCAGCTTTACCATGACGCTCCTCTTTTCCGTAGTTATCTATTTTAATGATACCGCAGGCGTCAGGTAATCAGCAATCAAACACCCTCTACTCGAGTTTTCGTTCTTTACTCCGGTTACCAATAAACGTAATAACGGAACCAAGCAAAATTACGATGATTCCCATAATCGTTTCACCGGTAATAACTTCGTGCAAAATAATCAGCGCAAGGACTGGAGCTAGTGCTGGTTTGATAAAAAACACCAACGATGCCGTGGAAACGTCCGACCATCCCATTGCCAAAAAGTAGAGTGCAAAGCCTCCACCAGTAACCCCAATTCCAATGTAAGCCAGTAATGGCAAGGTATGCCACGAAATTCCCCGAATCAATGGGAGCCGAATAAACTCGTGGAGTGCTCCCACATGAGCCATCCCGGCGACAACGGGCGCCCAGTGGGTCAACACCATTAGAATAAAAAGTTCCGCCGTCCCCGTCAGGAAGGTAAAGCAGGTCATAACAATTCCGCTTAGTTCCCGTTTAGTCGACCCGTACCGGGAAACAATTGAATACAGCCCGAACGTCACCGCCGAAAGCAGTGCTAGGATAATTCCCCCGGATAACCGGAGCCGGAACGGATTAACAATGATAAACAATCCCCCAAGGGAAATAACTACGGCCAAAAAGTTAGCCCGCCCCATCCGCTCATGCAACAAAAGAAAGGCAAAAATGAGCGCAAAAACCGGATTACAACTAAAGAGCACCGCTACGGTAGCTGCCGGGGCGTTTTGGACCGCCAGCTGGAAAAGGGTCATGCTAACAATCACGCACACAAACCCCGTCAGGGCAAATAACCCCCAGTCTTTGAGGTGCAACTGCCGGTGTTGCTTATGTAATTCAGGCAATGCTAGTGGGACTAATACAAGCCCGCCGATAAAGAACCGCAATAGATTCAGCTGGATGGCGTTAAACGCTGCTCCCGCAATCTTCAAGCTGATTTCCATGGAACTAAACAAAAACGTCGCTACTAAAATACTAAAGTACGTTCGCTTCACTTTTCTCTCTCCATTACCATTTAGTTATATTACGATAAGTATAGCACGAAAAATTATTAATCAACGACGCTTTTCGGTTAATCCGCAAAAAGAGTACGAAGACTGCAACCTCAGCCACAGTCTCCATACTCTTTTTGCATAATCGGTTTCCAAACGAACGGGCTAAATACAAGTCGGCCGCCGCCAAGCCGGTCCCGTACGCTTCGCCGGTTTACTGGCTTGGCTCCGCTCATTTTATCGGTTTACCCCTTTTTCAAAAAACTATTCGTTCCCGGATAAATCCGTTTTAATCTTCGTTGTTGAAATATCCTGCGTGCGCGGCAGGTAAATTACCTCGCAATAATCCTTAAGGAAGTCAAACTTTCCCTGCCAGTCGTCCCCCATCACAAACGTGTCGATATGGTAACGCTGAACATCTACAACCTTCTGGTCCCACGACCGCTCCGGAATGACCCGGTCAACGTAGCGAATCGCCTTGAGGATGTATTCCCGATCAGCGTAGCTCATATAGGCGTGTTTCCCCTTAATTCGGTTGAACTCATCGGTCGAAAGCCCCACTGTTAATTCATCGCCAAGGGCTGCCGCTCGTTCGAGAAGACGGACATGACCGCGATGTAACAGGTCAAACGTCCCGTACGTTAATACCCGTTTCACGGGCGCTCATCCCCTTTCTCCTCGTCATAACGCAGCTGGTAAATGTGGTAGCAGTACTGCACAACCACCTTTAACACGGCATAAAATGGAATGCCTAAGATCATCCCCGGCAAGCCCGCAATATTACCGGCTACCAACAACAGCACAATGATCGTAAGCGGGTGAATGGCCAGTGTTTTCCCAATGACATTCGGGTAAATCAGGTTCCCGTCGACCTGCTGCACCACGATACAAACGATAATCACCAGGACCGCTGTCTTAAACGAGTGCGTCAACGCCAGAATTAATGCTGGAACCAATCCAATGTACGGACCAATGTACGGAATAATGTTGGTAAAGCCAGCGAAAATTCCAACTAACAGGCCATACGGCACCCCTACCAGGCTGTAGCCCAACGCTGAAAACGTCCCGACAAACGTACACTCAATTACCTGCCCAAGGATGTAGTGGGAAATCGTTTGTCCCATCTGCAATAACAGGTTTTCAACACTAGCCGCGTGCCGCTTGGGGACCATCCGCTTAACGGCTGGCATCAGACGGTACCCGTCCTTTAACATGTAAAACAACATGAATGGCACCGTAATAATCGTTACCGTGATGTTGGTAATCGCACTAATCAGGGATCCAAAGCTACTGGTCAACGACGTCATGAAGCGCCGCACCAGGGCGGTAGTGTTAGTCCCCAGGTGCTTAGTAACCTGCTGCACATCTACGTGGTGAAGCCATTCACGGTGGTGCGGGTCGCTCAAAAACGTATTAATCCCACGCTGAGTAAGCGCAATGATATGCGGTAATTTTCCGATTAACTGTTCTACCTGCGAAATTACCCGGGGTAACAGGTATGATGCTCCCAACGCAATTAAGCTGATTAAAACCACAAACACGATGGCTACTGCCAGCGTCCGGGTAATTCGCCACCGCCGATAATGCACCTTTACGAGAAGGTTTACCAACGGATTTAGTAGGTAAAACAGGAAGCCCGCAATAATTAAGGGCACGGCTAAAGTCGAGATAAACGTCCCGACCGGCCGAAAAACAAAGCTAATCTTCGTGCATACCCATACCAGGGTCGCCACAATAAGCAACTCTAAAGACCAGAAAATAATGCGGCGCTGGTCCTCCTGTCGTTTATTCATAATATTGCCTCCTTACTGAACAGCACGGGAGCGTGACCCAACGTCATGCTCCCGTGCATTGTTATAAACCGGTCTGCTACTGCCGGCGTGACAACTCAAGGTACCGGTTGTACCAAATCTCAACGTATTCCTTAGAAAAAGGTCCCCGCCCGCGGTCAATCCAGTCGACCAGGGTCAGGACGTTGTGCTTAAGAATCTTATCGGTTTCCGCCGAATAGTGCCACTTAGCGCCGTGGGCTTCGTACTCGTCCACGTCCAGCAACCGGCGTTCGCCGTTCGGAAAGACCTTCACGTCCAAGTCATAGTCGATGTACTTGAGGGCTTCCCGGTCAAGTACTGCCGGTGATGCTAGGTTACAGTAGTACGAAATCCCGTTATCCCGGATCATCGTAACGATGTTGAACCAGTAGTGTTTATGGAAGTATACCAATGCCGGCTCGCGGGTCACCCACCGGCGCCCATCGTCTTCGGTCACCAGCGTGTGGTCGTTGCAGCCAATAATGGCATTTTCACTTGTTTTAAGAACCAGTGTGTCGCGCCATGTCCGGTGTAAGCTCCCGTCGTGTTTATAACTCTTAATGGTTATGAAGTCGCCTTCTCTGGGTCCATTTGAATGACGCATCTGCTCAACCCTGCTTTCTACACGGTATTCTCCACCGATATCATTCTGTATTATACCAAATAATCGCCGGAAAACCATTCCCGTTTCTTAAAATCACCGCAAGCTAAGCTTCACCACCGCCTCACAGCGCGCGGTTTGCGGAAACATGTCAACGGACTGGATATACTCAACGCGGTACGCCCTGGTTAGCGCCACGAGGTCCCGGGCAAGGGTTGCCGGGTTACATGAAACGTAAACCATCTTGGGGGGACGGGCCCGGAGAACCGTTTCAATCAGGTGAGCGTCCAACCCCGTCCGCGGGGGATCTACGACCAGGGCATCCGGGGCAAATCCCGCCCGCGCCCACTGCGCAAAAAGATCCTCGGCCTTCCCCACTTCATAGTGAGCGTGACGCCGGCCAGACCGGCGAGCATTCTCATTAGCGTCCGCAATTGCAGCGGGAATGACGTCCATTCCCCGCACCTCCTGGGTGGGACCAGCTACAAAGAGACTAATGGTTCCCACCCCGCAATATGCGTCACACAACACTTCACCGGGTTGCAACGCCAATGCCTTACCGACTTCAGAGTACAACTTGAGCGTTTGGTGCGGGTTTAACTGGAAAAACGCCCGCGCGGAAAGGTCAAACGTCACGTCTCCCAACCGTTCCGTAATTGTTGGTTTCCCGGCAATCAGCATCGTTTGTGCTCCCCACACCAAGGACGTTTTCTCCGGGTTAACGTTATGCATAACGGATACCACCTGCGGGCAGCGCTGCATGGTCATCTGAGCCAGGGCCGCCGCCTGGGGAAGCGCCCGGGTGCGGGTGATTATAACTACCTGCATCTCGTGGGTAGCAAACGCCTCGCGGACAACGATTGTCCGGACCACCCCCGTATGCTGGCGCTCATCATACGGCGCAATTCCCAACTCTTCAATAGCCGCTAATACGGTGCGCATCACCTTCATTGTGGCTGGGGTTTGGGTACTAAACGTTGGCAGGTCAACTAGCCGGTGACTTCCACGCTGGTACAACCCCGCAATCAGCTTCCCGTTCGGCCCCCGCCGTACCTGAAACTGGGCTTTATTCCGGTACGCATACGGGGTTGTCATCCCGATGGTTGCTCGGACATCGTAGGTAGCATACCCGGTTGGTTTAAACTTGGCCAACGCCTGCTTGATTAAATCGCGTTTAAACCTAAGTTGTGCCGGGTATGCCAGGTGTTCTAATTCAATGCCCCCGACCGGATACGAATCTCTGGGGGTTAC
Organism: Ligilactobacillus sp. LYQ139; assembly: GCF_045033025.1. NCBI lineage: Bacteria > Bacillati > Bacillota > Bacilli > Lactobacillales > Lactobacillaceae > Ligilactobacillus > Ligilactobacillus sp. LYQ139. The sequence continues at coordinate 158,621 of NZ_JBJFZW010000003.1, read as the reverse complement.
CCGGTCGTTACTGGAACGCTTAATTTCCACCACACGGCCCTCTAAGTACCGCGGATGAATGGCCGTGAGCGCCACCACAACCTGCTCTCCCGGGAGGGCTCCCGAAACAAAGCAAATCTTTCGTTTGTAATAGGCAATTCCCTCACCATTAATTCCCAGGCGTTTAATTGTCAAGAGCACCCGCTGCCCCCGCCGTACCCGTACGTTTTGTCCCATGTAATTCTCCCCACTTCATTCGTTGCTTTTCCCATTATACACCCGTAAAACTAGGCACTTTCCCACACTTCTTCTATAATAAAGCTAGGAAGGAAGGTCAGTGTATGAAAACCATCACCGCAATTGAAGCCCAAAAACACCACGCCCACCGGTTTAACGTCTACCTGAACGGGGAATATGCGTTTCCGGTAAGCGAACAAGTCCTGGTAGACTTTACGCTGCATAAGGGCCAAGAACTCGATACCACTCAAATCGAACAAATTACTGCGGCAGACACTACATCCCGCGCCTATTCCCAAGCACTTGACTACCTGAGTCACCAACTGCGGACAACCCAAGAGGTCCAGACCGCTCTGCGCAAACGGACGGTTCCGCCAGAAATAATTGAGACGGTATGTGCCCGTCTCAAGGACCAGCACCTCCTTGATGACCAAGAATACGCCAACAGCTACGTTCGAACGGTTGCCCGGACCGAATTAAAGGGTCCCCGAATTATCCGGCAAAAATTACGCCAACGCGGGATTACCGCTACTGAAATTGACCAAGCACTCCTCCAATTTCCGCCAAAACAACGGGTCGCTAACGCCTACACACTAGCCCAAAAACTCACCCGCCGGTACCACAACAAACCCATCCGCTTGCGGCAAACCAAAGTCAACCAGGGATTAATGACGGCGGGGTTTGAGCGTGACACCATTACCCAAGCGCTCGCCCAATTTTCCCCGGAAGTTGACGAAGAACATGAAGCAGTACTCCTCCAAGCAGCCGCCGCAAAGGTTTGGCGGCGGTACGACCGCTTTGACCAGCACACCCGCATGCAAAAAGCCAAGCAAGCACTTTACCATCAGGGGTTCCCGCTTGATGAAAGCACCTTTGCCCTAGAAGACCTGGCCGCAAAAGAAGAGGAATAAAAGAGCATCTTTTAAATAACCTAAACCACAGTAAAAAGCGTGATGCAAGGACAAGTTGGGGGATCCATTCCTCCTAGTTCACCCAACTTGTTACTTTCACCACGCTGATTTTTGTTCTACTCCGCCTTTTTACCTATTATTAATTAACAGTTTTGCTTTCACGGTCCCCGTTATAAATCGTGTTCGGAACAATAACGTAATCCACCTGCCGAAGGGCACTTAGATCCCGCCCACCAGCGTACGAGATGGCTGATTGCAAGTCCTCCTCCATCGCTGTCAGGGTTGCTTCAAGCGATCCCCGAAACGGTACAAGCAATTGTTTCCCCTCGACGTGGTGGCGGTTACCCTTTTGACGCGCAGAAGCCGATCCCCAGTACCGCTTGTACTTTTGACCATCAATGGTCACAACCTCTCCGGGTGACTCGACATGGCCGGCCAATAATGAGCCGACCATTACCATAGTGGCACCAAACCGAAGGGCCTTGGCAATGTCCCCATTAGTCCTAATTCCCCCATCAGCAATAATCGGTTTCGTGGCCACAGTAGCACATGCCTGAAGCGCTGCTAACTGCCAGCCTGCCGTTCCAAACCCCGTTTTTAGCTTGGTAATGCACGCCCGCCCAGGGCCAATCCCGACTTTCGTCGCATCTGCTCCCGCAGCTTCTAAATCACGAACGGCGTCCGGCGTAGCAACATTACCGACAATCAAAAACGTTGCTGGTAGCTGGCGCTTAACGTACCGAATCATCGCCATTACGTAATCAGAGTGCCCGTGGGCAACATCAATCGTAATGTATTCAGGAATGGTGTTCGTCGTTCGCAATTCATCAATGAATTCCCGCTCCTGGTCCTTAATTCCAATTGAAATTGAAGCATACCGGTTATTTGCATGCATTTCCTGAACAAACGCTAACCGCTGATCCGGTTCAAACCGGTGCATTACATAGAAGTAATCATGATCTGCCAGCCATGTTGCAATTTCAGGGGTAATCACACTGGCCATGTTCGCCGGCACAACGGGGAGCCGAAAGCGACGCTCACCAAAGATCACGTGGGGATCCGCCTCACTCCGACTCTTAATAACACATTTCTTCGGGACGAGCTGAACGTTATCAAAATCAAAGGCTTTCATCTAACCATTCCCTTCTGGAATTATCATTCCAACCAGGCATTACTGTATATTATCCGAATATTTCTGTCAATACAACGCGCATATTTAATGAAATAGTTCGCATATACCGAACAATATTCAAATAATAATTGACATATTGCGCTCTCCAACGTTAAAATTGACCCTGTTAATCATTTTTTGGTGCTGATATAATCACTAGAATACGGCTAGTAAGTTTCTACCCGGAACCGTAAATTCCGGACTATGAGCATGTCTTTTTGACATTTATCCGGAAAAGCCGCATCCTTTTACCCAGTGTTTTATCACACCGCGAAAGGAAAAAGCTGATGCGCAAACTAATTACCCACATTCAACAAGAAGGCGTTGTGGTCAACGACAACGTCCTGAAAGTCAATTCATTTCTTAATCACCAAATCGATCCGCAGCTAATGCAAGAGATTGGAAATGCCTTTCACGCTAAATTTGCCGACCGTCCCATCACCAAAATTCTGACAATCGAAGCGTCAGGAATTGCGCCGGCCCTAATGACTGGGTTGGCGTTCAAGGCGCCCGTCGTTTTCGCTAGGAAATCAAAGAGTGCCACCCTCGCTAACGGAAACTACACTGCTAGCGTCGTTTCCTACACCAAGCACACCACAAACCAAGTCCTCGTTGACCGGCAGTTTCTCACGGCAAACGATCACGTTTTAATCATTGATGATTTCTTGGCCAACGGGGCCGCAGCACACGGCCTCATTGAGATTTGTAATCAAGCCCACTGCCACCTTGATGGCATTGGAATTGTCATTGAAAAGGCCTTCCAACCAGGAGGAAAAACACTTAGGACAGAGGGCTACCCGCTCAAATCACTTGTCCGGATTAAATCACTTGCGAACCACCACGTAACGTTTATGGAGGATTAACACTATGAAACAATTAACTCATGAAGTTTCCCACCACAAAGCATTCGTCCTTGGAATTCAACACTTACTGGCAATGTATTCCGGTGCAGTAGCTGTTCCCTTACTAATCGGAACCGCGCTGCACTTCACCAGCACCCAAATGACTTACCTCGTTTCAATTGATATTTTCATGTGTGGGCTGGCAACGATTCTCCAGCTCATCCGGAACCGGTATTTTGGAATCGGTCTTCCCGTCATTTTAGGCTGTGCAATCCAGGCAGTTGCTCCCCTCAAAATGATTGGAAAAACATACTCCATCGGTACGATGTACGGTTCTATTATTATTGCTGGAATTTTCGTCTTCCTAATTGCTGGGATCTTTGCAAAAATTCGCCGGTTCTTTCCCCCGGTCGTAACCGGAAGCTTAATCACCGTAATCGGACTTACGTTGATTCCAATTGCAGTTCAAAACCTCGGCGGGGGAACGGCAACCAGTTCTTCCTTCGGGAGTTTACGTACGTTACTTGTTGGTGGCATTACGATCCTAATCATTCTTGGAATTCAGTTCTGGAGCAAAGGTTTCATCCGGTCAATCGCGGTCTTGATTGGCCTGATTGGGGGAACCCTAATTGCAGGAATGATGGGAATGGTATCCCTTAAACCAGTTGCACAGGCTGCTTGGTTCCATTTCCCCCAGCCCTTTTTCTTCGGCGCCCCACGCTTTGCCCTATCACCAAGTCTAACAATGATTATTATTGCCCTGGTTTCCATGGTTGAATCCACAGGAGTATTCTTCGCCCTTGGGAACCTCCTCCACCGCGAAACAACCGCTGCCGACCTTAAACGCGGTTACCGGGCAGAAGGGTTAGCGGTAATTCTCGGGGGAATTTTTAACACGTTCCCGTACACAACGTTCTCCCAGAATGTCGGGCTCTTAGAATTATCGGGGATCCGAACCAAACGTCCCATCTACTGGGCGGCAACCCTTTTAATGGTAATGGGACTATTACCCAAGATTGGCGCGTTAGCAACAATTATCCCCACGCCAGTCCTCGGGGGCGCAATGCTTGTTATGTTTGCAATGATTAGTGTTCAGGGAATCCGGATGCTCGGAAACGTTGACTTCACCGATGAACGAAACCCGTTAATTGTTGCTATTTCTATTGGTGCGGGACTAGGCGTTGCGGTTTACCCCAACATCTTTCAGGCGTTCCCGCCCGCCCTTCAGCTCTTCTTGGGAAACGGAATTGTTGTGGCTAGCATTTGCGCCGTGGGGTTAAACGCACTGTTGCATCATAAGGAAATTACAACCGCAACGAATGATTCCCATTAGTTCGTAATTCCTTAAAAAAATAAACCCGTAGAAACCATTTTCCTTAATGACTTCTGCGGGTTATTTATAACTAAATTATACTGCCCATTTTCTTCACTATTTACTGAACATTTCCTTCCCGCACCTTTTCTGCGTAAGCGGTCAGCTTCCGCAGACGGTGGTTCACCCCCGACTTTGAGATACCACCAGGAATGAGCGCACCGAGTTCCTTTAAACTAGCTTCCGGGTTGGCCAACCGTACCTCAGCTACTTCGCGGAGCTTAGGCGGAAGCTGGTTTAACCCCACCGTCCGCTCAAGGAATTTAATGTTATCAATCTGTTGATTAGCCGCGTCCGCTACCTTATTGAGATTAGCCGTCTCACAGTTAACGATCCGGTTTACCGAATTCCGCATGTCACGGACAATCCGGATGTCTTCAAACTTCAGCATGGCAGTCGTCGCTCCGATGAGCGACAGGAAGTCGGCAATTTTTTCCGCTTCCTTGAGGTACGTGATGTAGCCGCTCCGCCGTTCAGTCTTCCGCGCGTTTAATCCGTAGTGGTTAATCAACGCACAGATAGTATCGTTATGTTCGGCGTACAGGGAATAGATTTCCAGGTGATAGCGACTCGTTTCAGGATTGTTAACCGAACCCCCCGCCAAAAACGCCCCCCGCAGGTACGAGCGCACCGCCGCATCGGTCGGTAAGTTTTGCGGGTCCACCGTTGGTTTGAGCTGAAACCCATCAAGAATATCAAGATCGCGTAACAGCTGTTCACTCCCGGTCTTGAGGCGCACAATGTACAGGTTATTTTTCTTAAGCTTCATCTTCCGTCGCACCAGCAGTTCAGCTTCAACCTGGTAGAACCGCTTAAGGAGCTGGTAGATTCGCCGGGCAATCGCGGGATTTTCCGTTTGCACGTTAAGCACAAAGTGGTGGTTAACCAACTCAAGGGCCCCGTTCATCCGAATTAAGGCCATCAGTTCCGCCTTTGCGTTAGCTGCAACGTGTACGTCCAGCATCGTGAGTTCCTTTTTTACCTGGCTTGCGTATGAGGCCACACCGACCCCTCCCTTACCTTAATTGTATTCGTTCGCATCCCACGACCGGGGCCGCCCCATTAACTTGGTGAGTTCCGCTACGACCTTTGACCCGTTATGAAACACCCCGTGATCACGGAGCCGCAGGAAATTATCGGAGATTACCCGGCACCCCTGCGCCCGGAGGCCCCCAAAATCGTACCGTACTTGATCGAGGTACTCGTCGTACCGCTGCCGGTCCATGTAATCAGCGGGAACCTGTTCATTATTAACCAGCACCGTATCAATGTAGTGCCCGCCCAAATGGTCGTTCAGCACCCGCACGTGATCGGCATCGGTGAAATGCTCAGTCTCGCCCTTCTGCGTCATGATGTTGCAGATGTACACCACTTCAGCGGGGGTTTGTTGGAGCGCCACGCGCACGTTTTCAATCATCAAGTTGGGCAAAATGCTGGTAAACAGGCTTCCTGGCCCTAATACAATTTGGTCAGCATGCATAATCGCCGCGATCACCTCAGGAACGGCAGCGGGTTTACTCCCATCAAGGGTTGTCACCCACACCCGCTTAATCGTCTTTTCGATTCCGGAAATCTCAGATTCCCCGGCCAGGGTGGTCCCGTCCGCAAACTCGGCGTTGAGGACGAGGGGCGTATTAGCGACCGGATAAACGTGACCGTCAACCCGCATGAGTTCCGCTAATTTCTGAACGGTCGCAAAGATGTCGTCCCCCATCATCTCAGTCATCGCCGCAATGATGAGGTTTCCCATCGCGTGACCCGCAAAGAAGTGGTCGTCAGACCGGAAACGATACTGAAAAACTTCCTTTTCAAAGTCACTCAGCCGCGACAAGGCAACCAGGACATTGCGGATATCACCGGGTGGCACCACGTTCACGTAGTTCCGCAGAATTCCTGACGATCCCCCGTCATCAGCAACCGTCACGACGGCCGTAATGTCCGCCCCGGAAGCACGCAGGTTATTTAAAATCACGGGCAACCCCGTTCCCCCGCCAATCACGACAACGCGGGGCTTTCTTCCATGAACTGTGAGTTTCATGAGCGGTTCACGGTCTCCTTTCTCCGTTGACTATCCCGGTGAAAAAGCCGGACTGGGTACTGGCCATCCTGCTTGAGGTCCGCTGCCAACCGCCGGGCAATTGCCACGGACCGGTGCTGGCCACCAGTACACCCAATCGCAATCGTCAGGCTCGTTTTCCCCTCATCAATGTACCCCGGCAACGCGCAGCGCAACGTTTTCAGGTAATTCTGGTAAAATTCCTCGGTTCGCGGAGAATTCATAACGTAGTCGTACACGTCCTTATCCATCCCCGTTTTTTCCTTTAACTCTGGAACGTAGTACGGGTTAGGTAAAAAGCGGACATCCATCACCACGTCCGCATCAATCGGAAGCCCGTACTTAAAACCAAACGAAATGACCTGGACGTGGAACGGCTCACTGTCCGCGGTGGCAAACCTCTGGAAGATTTTTTCCCGCAATTGCCGCGGGCTAATCGTTGACGTGTCGATTACGACCGACGCCCGCGCCCGCATTTCTGCCAGCATCGCCCGTTCCTTTTTAATTCCGTCCAGTATCCGGCCGCCCATCGCAAGCGGGTGGGACCGGCGGGTTTCCTTATAGCGGGCCACCAGTTCCTCGTCAGATGAATCCAGAAATACAATGCGGGGTTGGACCCCCCCTTGAGTATCCAGTTCCTGAAGGACGTTCACGATTTCCTTATAAAATTTAGGTGAGCGGGCGTCCATTACCAGCGCCACCCGCTTGTATTCCGCTGAGTTATGCAACAACTCCATCAGCTTCGGTAAGAGCAGTGGGGGCATGTTATCCACGCAGAAGTACCCGAGATCCTCGAAGCTTTGCATGGTCACGGTCTTCCCCGCACCGCTCATTCCAGTAATAATTACCAGGTCCATATCATTGGCCATCCCAGCAACCTCCTCTCTGGTTTACGGTTTCAAAGGAAATTATAGCATAGGACCTTTTACGGCTGTGCACCTTGTTCTAACCAGGATTTACCCGGGCTACCTCCCCGTAATTCTCCCTGACCGGTTTTCCCGCTCAGCGGCCCGCCTTAATTTATTTACCTGGCGGGACGGCTCTACACCTTGGTTAAATCGGGCTCCGCTCGCCCCGCCTCCGGTAAATAACGACCCCTTCCTTGGACGATTTCATCGTCCTCCGTCTGGCGTCGCTTTATTTACCTGGCGGGACGGCTCCGCACCTTGATGCACCTTGTCTTTTAAATACCGGCCCGTATAACTTTCCGGTACCCTACAAATTTCTTCCGGTGTTCCGGTGGCCACGACCGTTCCCCCACCGTCCCCGCCTTCAGGGCCGAGATCAATGATGTGGTCAGCCACCTTGATAACATCGAGGTTGTGCTCGATCACCGTAACGGTGTTGCCCTTATCAACCAACCGCTGCAGCACGCCCAACAGGCGGTTAATATCATCGGCGTGCAATCCCGTTGTGGGTTCGTCCAGAATGTAAAACGTCTTCCCGTTACTCTTCTTATGCAACTCACTTGCCAACTTCATCCGCTGGGCTTCCCCACCGGATAAGGTCGTTGCTGGCTGGCCAAGCTGGACGTACCCCAACCCAACATCGGCAATCGTCTGCAACTTCCGCCGAATCTTAGGGATGGCATCAAAGAATTCAAGCGCTTCATCAACCGTCATTGCCAGTACCTGGGCGATGTTTTTGCCCTTATACTCCACCTCAAGCGTCTCGGAGTTATACCGCGTGCCGTGACAGACCTCACACGGCACGTACACGTCCGGCAGGAAGTTCATCTCAATCTTAATAATGCCATCCCCGTGACACGCCTCACACCGGCCCCCCTTAACATTAAAGCTAAAGCGGCCCTTCCCGTACCCGCGCATCTTAGCGGCGTTAGTCGTCGCAAACAACCCGCGAATGTCATCAAACACCCCGGTATACGTGGCCGGGTTACTCCGCGGCGTCCGCCCAATCGGGGTTTGGTCAATATCAATGACCTTCTCGAGGTGCTCAACCCCCGTAATCTTCCGGTAGGCTCCTGGTTTAACCAAACTGTTATTTAACTTCTGCGCTAGTGCCCGCTTTAAAATCAGGTTAACCAGCGTGGATTTTCCGGAGCCCGATACACCCGTCACCGCGATAAACTTTCCGAGCGGAAACGCCACGTCAATCTGCTTAAGGTTATTCGCCGCCGCCCCGTAAACCGTAACGGCATGTCCGTTTCCTTCACGACGGGTTGCCGGTACCGGGATAACCTTCTTCCCGGACAAGTACTGCCCGGTGAGGGACTTCCGGCTCCGGGCCACCTGCTTGGGAGTCCCAGCTGCCATAACCTGTCCCCCATTAGCGCCCGCGCCGGGACCAATGTCAATCAGATAATCAGCCGCCCGCATCGTTTCTTCGTCGTGCTCCACAACAATTAAGGTGTTCCCCAGATCACGCATCTGCTGGAGTGATCTGATTAACCGACCGTTATCCCGCTGGTGAAGGCCAATTGACGGTTCGTCCAGAACATACATTACCCCGGACAGGTTGGACCCAATCTGGGTTGCCAGCCGAATCCGCTGGGCCTCACCCCCAGAAAGCGTCCGCGCCGACCGGCTGAGTGTCAGGTAATCCAACCCGACGTTATTTAAAAACGTCAACCGATCGTTGATCTCCTTGAGAATCGGCCGGGCAATCTGTTCGGCCTGCGCATTAAAGGTCAACCCGCTAAAGAACTTCGCTGCGGCCACCACCGGTAGTTCCGTAGCCTCACCAATGTTTTTGCCGCCAACCTGCACGGCCAACGCCCGCTCGTTAAGCCGGTACCCGTGACACTGCTGACAGGGAAGTGTCGTCATGTACTTGCGCAACAGTTCGCGGGTGAAGTCGCTACCGCTACTATGGTAGCGCCGATCAACATTGGGGATAACCCCCTCAAACTGCATATCAAGGTCGCGGGCGCCGCCCATTTCACTTCCTTGGAACTGGAAGTGGAACTGCCGCTCCCCGGCCCCGTACAAAACGGTGTGCTGATCAGCTTTACTAAGCTTTTCAAACGGCACGTCTAAGGGAATGCCAAACTGCCGGCAGGCCTGCCGCAACATCGTCGGGTAGTACTGCGCCGTTGCAGAGTTCCACGGAGCTACCGCGCCTTCTTCAAGCGACAAACGCTTATCTGGAACAACTAAATCAGGATCAACCTCAATCTTATGGCCTAACCCGTCACACGCCGGGCAAGCCCCGTACGGTGCGTTAAACGAAAACAAGCGCGGCTCAAGCTCCCCAATCGTAAACCCGCAGTATGGGCAGGCAAAATTTTCGGAAAACTGCAAAGGAGCACCACCGATCACGTCGACCGTCATAAACCCATGGGTTAGTTTGAGGGCCGCCTCCACTGAATCAAAGAGCCGGGACCGGATCCCCGGTTTGACAATAATCCGGTCAACAATCACCGCAATGGCGTGCTTCTTATTCTTTTCAAGTGCTGGCACCTCATCCAGGTCGTAACGTTCCCCGTCGACCATTACCCGGACAAACCCGGCCCGGCGAATCTTAGCTAATACCTGCTTGTGTTGCCCCTTCTTGTCCCGCACCACCGGCGCCAACAGTTGGAGCTTGGTTCGCTCCGGTAACTGCAGAATTCGTTCAACCATCTGCTGGGGGGATTGCCGCGTAATCACGTGACCATCGTGCGGACAAACCGGCGTGCCGACCCGGGCCCATAATAACCGCAGGTAATCATTAATTTCCGTCACCGTGCCAACCGTTGAACGCGGATTATGGGACGTCGTTTTCTGATCAATGGAGATGGCTGGTGAGAGCCCGTCAATCGCATCCACGTCGGGTTTACTGGTCTGCCCCAAAAACTGGCGGGCGTACGCCGACAAACTTTCCACGTACCGACGGCGCCCCTCCGCATACAACGTGTCAAATGCCAGTGAACTCTTTCCGGAGCCGGATAATCCCGTTACCACCACTAACTTGTTCTTAGGAATCGTAACGTCAATGTTTTTCAAGTTATGTTCCCGCGCTCCGTGAATCACAATCTTATTCTGTCCCACACTTTCACCTTCCGTTTACTCACCAATCTGTAATTTCAATTCCATAATCGTATCCCGGAGCGTCGCGGCTTCCTCGTAGTTTAGTTCCTTGGCCGCCCGCTGCATCTGCTGCTTTAAGTTGTTAATCAACTCGTGCTGCTCGGCCCGGCTCATCTTGCTAAACTCAACCTCGTTTTCGGGTTCATCCGTATTTTCCGGTGTCCCGTTCGTCACTGAAATAGCCGCCCTAATCTTCTTCTTAATCGTGTGCGGTGTAATGTGATGTTCTTGGTTGTATTGCTGCTGGAGGGTCCGCCGCCGCTTCGTTTCATCAATGGCCGCCCGCATCGACGCCGTTACCTCGTCCGCGTACATGATGACGTGACCGTGCTCGTTTCGGGCCGCCCGCCCAATCGTCTGAATCAACGAGCGTTCGTTACGCAAAAAGCCTTCCTTGTCAGCGTCCAGGATAGCCACCAGGGAAACCTCCGGCACGTCAATCCCCTCCCGCAGGAGGTTAATTCCGACCAAGACATCAAACTTGCCGAGTCGCAGGTCGCGGATAATCTTCGTCCGCTCCAGCGTTTTAATATCCGAATGGAGGTACTTCACCTTAATTCCTAGGTCTTTAAGGTAATCCGTCAAATCCTCGGCCATCTTCTTAGTAAGGGTCGTGACAAACACGCGCTCGTTCAGGTCAACGCGCTTATTAATTTCCCCCACGAGGTTATCCATCTGGCCCATTACCGGCCGCACCTCAACCTTGGGGTCCAGTAACCCCGTTGGCCGAATAATCTGTTCGGCCACGTGGGTGGTTCGGTCTAGCTCGTACGGCCCGGGTGTTGCAGACATATAGATAATCTGGTGGACGTGCTGTTCAAACTCGTTAAGCTTTAACGGCCGGTTATCCACCGCACTAGGTAAGCGGAACCCGTAATCCACCAACACCTGCTTGCGCGCAAGGTCGCCGTTGTACATCCCGCGCACCTGCGGCATCGTCACGTGGGACTCGTCGACCACAATCAGAAAATCATCCGGGAAAAAGTCCAGCAACGTGTGCGGTGGTTGACCGTGTTTTCGGCCTTCCAATGGTGCTGAGTAGTTCTCAATCCCCGGACAGTACCCCATCTCGCGCAACATCTCAATATCATAGGTGGTCCGCTGCTTGAGGCGTTGGGCTTCCAGCAGTTTCCCCTCCTTTTCAAAGTAAGTCTCCCGCTCTTCGAGTTCCTGCTGGATAGCTTTGATCCCCGCATCCAGGTGCACCCCATCAATCATGAAATGGGATGCCGGGAAGATGGCCACGTGATCGCGGTCACCAAACACCTCACCGGTCAGCGGATCAATTTCACGCATCCGGTCAATTTCGTCCCCGAAAAATTCAATCCGCAACGCCCGCTCATCATGGGACGCCGGGAATACCTCGACGACATCACCGTGTACCCGGAACCGCCCCCGTTGAAAGTCAATGTCGTTACGGTCGTACTGAATATCAACCAACGCACGTAACAAATCATCCCGCTCAAGTTGCTGCCCAACCCGCAGGGAAATCACGTGTTTCTGGTATTCCACCGGATCCCCCAACCCAAAGATGGAGGAGACCGATGCCACCACAATTACGTCGTTGCGCTCCAACAACGAACTCGTCGCAGAATGCCGGAGCTTATCAATCTCATCGTTAATGCTGGAATCCTTCTCAATGTACGTGTCACTGGACGGAACATACGCTTCCGGTTGGTAAAAATCATAATAACTAACGAAGTATTCAACCGCATTGTGCGGAAAGAACTGCTTAAACTCGCTATACAACTGTCCGGCCAGCGTCTTATTATGGGCTAACACCAGCGTTGGCTTATTAGCCTGCGCAATCACATTAGAAATCGTGAAGGTCTTCCCCGTCCCGGTCGCCCCCAGAAGAATCTGTTCCTTCGTTCCGGCTTGAATTCCCGCTGTCAACTGCTGAATAGCCTGGGGTTGGTCCCCCGTCGGGCGGTACTTGGACACCAACTCAAACTGGCGGTCCGCCTGCCGTTCAATCATGCGCACTTCCCTCCATTCGTACTAACTTAAAGTAATTCTATTCTACCACGCCGAACATACTTTCGCATCACACCGACTACGCAAACCGCGTCCCGGATTACCACCTCCCCTTCTTTTTTTAACGAAATATTTTCTTCCCCGTCAAAAATTACCGGCTGCTTCGTTATTAAGAGTGTAAGCTTACAAAATAATCACCAGGAGGAAGCACCATGAATAACGATCATTGGAATAAACTCAGTATCCGGCTGGGATGCACCGTCAAGGACAGTGCCCGGTTACGCCAGCGGGCGTTTAACAACGTCAACCCCACGGCGACCGATCAGACCATTCAGCAGTTTGCTAAACTGATTAGTCAGCTAACCGATGAACCGGTTAAGACAATCATGTTGACAGGGAACCGCACGATTGCGGTTCAGTAGTCACCACCGCACCACTGAAAGGGGGAATTTAAATGAAAGTACTGAACCTCACGTTCCGGGATAGCCAGGGAAAAACACGTCGCGTTCGGCTCACCAACGTCACCACCGCCCATGATAAGGATACCGTTCACCAGATCATGGACCAATTGAGCGGACTTAAACTTTTTGTTGCTGCGGATGGCAGTGAACTGCTGGCACACCCAGTGGCCGCAGAGTACGTCGATACGACGGCTGCATCACTCTTCAAGGAAGAGAAAACAGCACCAGTGACACACTAAGCACACTGGTTACCGAACAAATGGGGATGGTTACAACCATCCCCATTTTATTTTGAAAAAATTATATTCTGTTTCTTAATTACGCCCAGTGTGCCCGGCTCCTGGCCCCCAAACCCTTTACGTCTCACCCCGCAGCCGCATCATCCGCGCCCATAACTGTCGACGCCACCGGTAAACCGTACCGGGGGCCACCCCGGCCTCGCAGGCAATCTCCCTAACCGATAAATTACGGGTCAAACGTCCGATTAAAAAGATGCGCTCTCCGGTAGAAGCCTCCTGCAAAACCTGGTTAAGAAGCTGCTGAGCTTCAATTGTTTCAGCCGGTAGAAAATGAGTTACCAGGTGCGCGCTGCCCCCCCCCCCCTACTGCGGCGGGGATTAGACCGTAATTGACGGTTTTTTGGTGACGCCGTTCCCGCCGGAGATAATCGATTAATCCCCACCGGATGCGCTGGCTGGCATACATAATAATCTGGTGTTCGTCTTGAGCGGTAAACCGGGCGCAATAGTCGGCGTAGGCCGCCGCGAAAAGCAACTGCCCCTCCACGAAAAGATCTTCATAAAGCGGACTCCCCGGAGTAAGGTGAAGCCGGTGCAAGGCTGCATGGATAACCCGTTCCCGCGACGAAGACAATACATATTCAAAATGGACTGGTTTCATTGGCTCCTCCTTGGGTTACCGAACAAAACCAGTCTATCAATTCAAATAATTTATGCGAGGTCAAATTGAACATAAAATGTGAAATTTAGATTCCTCGGTAAAAAATAATGCAATCCTATTTTAATATCATATCCCAGCACTTTCGTCCATATCCAATGCCACGCATTCCCCGATTAATTGCTCTACGTGATTAACTGGATTTCCAACCGATATTTTTGTGTGACCATTTTAGTAAAATCATCCTTATTGAAAAACGGCATCTCATCCCCCATCTATCTTATAGGATACAAGAATGCACCGTAATCATAATGACCCTTTTCCCCAGATATAGTACTTTCTGGCATGATTGATACAATTATTAATTTTGAATTGTTTTTTGAAAATTTTGTTTTCACAACCGAGCCAATCGGTAACATTGAAAACATCCCTTTTTATATATTTACCTTACATAACGAATACGTACATAAAGACCCTCTAGTATAAGGTATAACAGCATAGTATTCACATATACAATCATAAAAATCATCATAACATCATCTAATTGCAAATATGGATATTGGCCCCAATGAATTGTAGATAGTAGTACTAAATCCAACGGAATATATCCTAAAACAAACAGTAAACAATATTTAACATGAGAATTAATAACTTCCTCGTTTGGTTCAATTTTCTCGAACTGAGTTGCATCGTTCCGTCTATTAGCTTCGTAACCTAGTAAACCAATAATAATTGCAATCAACCACATCCACCAATGAAACGTTAGATGAAATCCACTTAACCAGTTAGTAAACGAATTAAAAAACGGAAGAGTACACATTACTCCCATTACAAAAGTAACTCCACGATTTGAAATGAAATCGTGTTTTAGCCGTACAAAGCAATGTTCTTGTTTGTCATAGCAAATTAATGTTTTATGTCCTTTACCATCATGATGTTCCTCATGTGCTTTCAGAAAACCATAGCGTAAAATTCGCGGCCTATCGTAGTTTCCCCTCTTCAAAACCTTTCACCCCACGTATCTATCTATTACCTTATTAATTTTGTCATCTAGTTTACTTGAAATATATATTCTAGCAATCGTTTCAACCGGGCCAAGAAATTCATCGAATGCTGAGAAAAAAGAATCAACTCCAAAATCAATTGCACCATCCACCACAGTCTTTAATGCAGTTAGTTCAAGAGATTTTCGTAATCCTTCACCTTCGTGAACTTCCTCAGCAAATAATAATGTTATTCCTGTCCTTTTTAGAGCATATTTGCCACTATCTTCCATATCCGACTGGTAAAACACTATTCCTCACGTTCCTTTGCAGTTAAATGGGGAATCTTAATCTCTCTCTTATTAATTTGACCGACCACATACTCGTCAAATTTACGCCATTGATTGTCGTCATACCCCTTGTAGACCACTTCAGTAACGTCATCGTCATTGAAAAACGCCATCTCATCCCCCATTTGTCCTATTGGATATAGGAATGCGCCGTAATCGTAATAACCTTTCTCGCCAGACATGGTACTTTCTGGCATGATTGATACAATTATTAGTTTTGAATCATTCTTTGAAAACTTTGTTTTTACAATTGAGCCAATCGGTAGCAATGAGAACCCTCCTTTTTATACGTGTATATTCTTACTTTACATAATGAGTACGCACATAAAGCCCTTCTATTATGATGCAAAGATATATAATGTTAAGCCATATAACCCAAAAGACAAGCAAAATTCCCCAAAAATCATAATTAGGAAACTGGTCTGCGCCCAACCAGAGAAGAAATATACTGAATGGAATAACTCCCAAAAAATACAACAAAACATAGACAACATTTGCATTAATTACTTTATCGCTTGCATCTATTCGCTCAAACTGTTCAGCATCATTACGCCGTTTAAACTCATAACTAACTAAACTGAATAAAATTACCGGGACAATCATCCACCAATGAAATGTTATTTTCACCTTAGATAAAAGATTTACAAAAGGACTTCCGATTGCTACTAATCCCAAAAAAGCTAACCCTCGAGATGCCATAAAATCGTGCTTTAAACGCACGAAGCAATGTTCCTGCTTATCGTAGCAAATTAATGTCTTATAACCTTTTCCGTCATGATGTTCTTCATGCGCCTTTAAGATACCGTATCTCAAAAACCGTGCTTTATCGAAATTTCCACGTCGTATTTTAAGCATAGCTTACCCCACAAATTTATCTATCTCACCGTTTATATAATCATCTGCTTTAACAGATAATCCTATTCCTAAAACTGTCCCTAGTGGTCCATCAAAAGCATCTGTAGCCGTTCCGAATCCTTCAAGGACAAGATCAACAACACTATCCGCCGCAACCTTTAGTGCCGTTCGTTCCAGCGATTTTTTAAGCCCTTCTCCATCATGCATATCTTCAGCAAACATTAATACTGCACCAAGTCTCTTTAGAGCTACTTTTCCACCGTCTTCCATAAATTCACCTATTCCACCACCAAGGCGTTTTAAAAACATTGATACGCTTCCTAGATGTTCACCAAGGTAGGCCGAATGTTCTGCAATCTTTCCAACTCCGTTTCCTGCATAAGCTATCAGTTTACCCTCACCAGATTCAAAACGGTCCATCCATCTTTCGGTCTTGTTAAGTCCCTTTGCTAAGATTCCGTTAGCAATGAAATCACGGTGGCGCTTCTCCACATCACGTGCCCACTTCAAATCTTTGCTACTGGGGGTCTTCATCACAGTGCAACTTGGATCAGTAATATTTTTTGATTGAAGCTGTTGAGCCGCAGCGTTTATATCCGCAAATGTTCCGGTTAACCCGGTAAAGAAACGTGTTGACTCACCACTAAACTCAATTAAGTGCTCTTTAATTCGCTCACATTTTTCCAAGCAATACGAATTTTGGCTTATTTGCGTTTCAAGCGAATTTGTAGCTGGACCATCCCCTGGACCAGTCATTTTATCCAAAGCATGGTTTAATTTGTCTCTCTCCTATTTATAATTCGGTAACACCAACTCGTCCCCCCTTTAAATACAATTACATACTCACTTTACATAGCGAATACGTACCTCCTAATACAAGGTAGTATACGTACATAAGAGCAAAAATAGTTATAATATCGTCAATTATAAGCATAGATATTGTCCTCAACGAATCGTAAACAATAGCATCCAATCCAATGAAACAAAATTATGTTTTAATCGTATAAAACAATGTTCCTGCTTAGTCGTTGATATTCCTCAATCGCTTCCCCATTCTAATAACCTGGGCGTAAAACATGGTAATAATTGTCATTCCAATATATACATCAAAAAATTCGATGCAGTAATTAAATACGCACATCCCAAGCGTATAACTCGTTATGTACATATATATTCCTACCAAACTAATAAGAAAAAGTATTAATGCGACTGTCAAAACACGCCGATTCCACGTGCTTACCACACATTTACTAATAATACGATGTGAAACACCTACATTTTGATGGTTAACAATTACAATATCAGCAGCAAAAATCCCCACTGTAATAAGCGCCACAGTTACTTCCCAATACCAGTGAATGTGCATTGGAACATCATAAAAAAGTGATCCTAGAATTGGCGCTAATAAAATTGGAAGAAAAATGGCAACCTCTTTATATGAATTTGAGACACTTCCTGCCGATTCTAAAAAAATATTTTTTTGGCAATCATACAAAATTTGTTTACGCCGTTTTTGATTTTTATTCTGGATTACCCCATACATTAAGTACCTAACATTTTTCATAATTAAAAATCCTTATCAATAAATTGATTTATCTTGTTATTAACAAATTTATCAACTACAGTGTCTGCAACTACACCTGTAGTAACACCTGCTACAGACCCAACCGGGCCACCAAAAAATCCTTCTATAGCGGTAGTCCCAGTGTCAATTATTCCATCCAAAACTATGTCTGTCCCGGTGGTTGCTATGACTTTAGCCGTTGCTTTAATTTTGCTTCGTGTATCTTTAAAATCATCGTACGCTGTGAATCCTAGCCCAACTAATGCTAATGCTTTACTATCAGCAAACTTCTCTACTTTGCCACCAACATATTTTGCACCATGAGAAATTTTTTCAAAATCTGACGCTAAATATGATGAATGTTTAGATGCCCAATGAAATCCTTTGCCAACTAAACCTACTGCACGTCCATAAGAGTGTTTAAATAAATCTAATCCTTTATCAGTTGCATGTAATACGTGATGTCCTTCATACTCCCAATGCTTCTTTTTTATATCATGTGCCCATTTCAAATCTTTACTACTTGGGGTCTTCATCACAGTACAACTTGAATTAGTAATATTGTTTGATTGAAGTTGTCATGCCGCAGCGTTAATATCCGCAGTCCCATTAAACCACTAAAGAAACTTGCTGATTCTCCACTAAACTCAATTAAGTGCTCCTTAATTCGTTCATATTTTTCCAAGCAATACGAATTTTGGCTTATTTGCGTTTCAAGCGAATTTGTAGCTGGACCATCCCCTGGACCAGTCATTTTATCCAAAGCATGGTTTAATTTGTCTCCCTCCAATTTATAATGGCGAATTTTTTCATCAAGTTCCTTAACACTCCAACTCCGGCTATCAACCTTATCGGTATAATCACTGTGTAACTTCTTGACCCCATCGCGTAGCTGATCACCCGCTGTAATAACCCCCGTAATAGCGGGATTAATTACTGACTTAATGAATGTTCGTGCCGAACGATAGGCCATTCCTTCAAGTCCATTACTCTCCGTCACATTATCTAACCATACGAAAATCATTACTTGCCTGCCTAATTGCAGACAAAACCATCGATAATCCCGAAAAGTATTTTTCCGATCAATTATCGTCTTCGTTCTTAAAGAATAGTGCTAACATTGCTCCAAGCATTGTTATAAACGTTAATCCCATATCAACATCAGTATTAAAAATTGATGCCCAACGTTGAATAGAATTATCTTCAATTTTATCGAACTTCAGTTTATTAATCTGATAAATAAAGAAAAAGCAATAAAATATTCCGACTACAACAAATGCAAAAATGACCAAAATTGAACCCGGGCGTACAATATTTTCAATTAATACTATTACTATGATAATCGCAGCAATCCCGGGGATTATCGCCAATTTTTTTGATCGTTGCGGTAATAATAATCCGACCGATAAACACACCAATGTAATAACAACGCCCATTGCATAGAATGCTGGAATAATCCAGCCAATATCATCTAAGGCCATATAACAACACCCATAAAACGAACAGGCAAATATCCAGAATAAATAATAGCCTATTATTTCTAAAAACAATTTCCATGGTTGACCATTTTTAATTTTTTCAGATAATTTATTCACGAATATCCCTGACAATACAGAAATGACTATAAAAGCCACTCCCCACGTTTCAAAATTACTTTCCGTTATATAAAACAAAGAACACGGTGCACACACAATTACGATGAATCCTAATATCATTCCTGAAAAAAGAACTCCTAAAGTCGATAAGATATATTGTTTACGCTTCATTTCACTACTTCCCATCAATATCTGAGTCAAACTCGCTCTTGGCAAACTCCATTCCTTCATGATTACCGTACACGGCTCCGGCAACGCCACCAAATGCGAACCCTGTAGCTCCGCCTTCAATTTCACCAGCTGCTGCTCCTAATTATTATCATCAGAACTGCTAAAAATTAACGCTATAATTCCCAATACTAGTGTCAAAAAGTTCAACATCAATAACTGACACGCCCAAAAAATATCTGACCAACACTGCCTTTGATCCTGTCTAATATTGTTAAATTTCAATTGATTTATTTGGATTACTGCGCCAACACAACATAAAATAATTAATCCTTCGAGTAAAAGACATTTAATTTTCGGATTGTTTTATTACTGATTTAATGTAGAGACTTTTACCTGAAATATTATGTGGACCACAAGCATAATTTCTATAAGGCAGAGCTGCTAACTGCTGGTTATTTCTGTCTGAATATTTTTCCCAATAACCCATTCGTAACCTCCTCTATTCAAAACCAATTAATTTTCCCATCTTTTTTGAACACTCAAAGCCATCTATATACATCTTTACTCCCTCCGTTCTTGCATCCGCATCTACTTCAAATCCCAATTCTTTATTTCCGTTTATATATCCTTCGATTTCAATAAAATTCATTGGTGTAAGATGCGTCTTCTGATACTCAATCGTAATCGTCTTAATCGCATGCCGTTGATCTTGTTTATGAACGTACCGTTTAATCTTCGGCGTTTCTTCCTTCACCAAACTAACCAACTCTTCATGCTGCTTAATTTTTTCTTCGTGCTGCACAATAATTCCCCTGGTAATTTTTATCCCTAACACCAGCCCTAAGACTACTAACACTGTCACTGTTATCGTGTTCCAATTAATTTTCTTTTTCATTTTGATTTCCTGTTTCTTATTTTATTTGTTCATCCGTTGCGTTCATCTTTCATATTAGGTTTAACAGATTATCTGACTCCCGATAAATCCCAGCAACATGGTGAACATGACTAGCCGGAAGATGCGCTTCACTTTTAGGAACAACAACGTAGGCTTCGACACCATCGGATTGTTTTACGATTGATTTGATGTAAAGATTACGGCCTGCAACACTATGTAACCCGCAATTATAATTTCTATATGATAAATTTGCTAATTGCTGGTTATCATAGTCTGAATATTTTTCCCAATAATCCATCAATATCCACCTTTATTCAAAACCTATTAGTTTTTGCATCTTCATAGAACAACCGAAACCATCTAAAGATAGTTTCACCCCTTCTGTTTCTGTATCTGCATCTACCTCAAATCCTAATTTTTTATCATTATTTATATATCCTTCAATTTCTATTTCATACATTGGCGTCATATGTGTTTTCTGATACTCAATCGTAATCGTCTTAATCGCGTTTCGCTGATCCTGTTTGTGAACATACCGTTTAATCTTCGGCGTTTCTTCCTTCACAAGACTAACTAACTCTTCATGCTGTTTAATTTTTTCTTCGTGCTGCACAATAATCCCCCTGGTAATTTTTATCCCTAACACCAACCCTAAGACTACTAACACTGTCACTGTTATCGTGTTCCAATTAATTTTCTTCTTCATTTTGATTTCCTGTTTCTTATCTCCTATGTTTATTCTTATAATATTAGCCAAATTATTTATTTAAGTTTTTAGTGATTTCAGGCAATTTTCTCGCTGCTACTTTTCCAGCCTGACCAAACAACACCGTTTCCAAGTCGTTCGCGATACCTGTCAGTTTACTATTAAGATTACTTTCAATTGTCTTCATATTCGTCATTGCAGTTTTAATCTCAGCGTTAGTTACCGCCTTAGCTGCTTCGGCTATTCCCTTAACCGCTTCCTTCTCAACTGTTTTTTTAGCATCTTTTAACTTATCGCCAACTTCAGAGAAATCCGATTTGATGTCATCATAATCCTTTTCAATTGTGCTCCATACACTCATTTTGTTCCTCCAACATTAAATAATTGCGTTACACTCGATATTGTTGACATTCGATTAGCATTGCTTTGATCTGTAGTATTGATATTATCCGCTGCGCCACTTAGTCCTTGTGTATATCCCGCCACCAGTTCTGCAACGTTATTTAATTCCTCTATTCGTCGCTTTAACTTCCGACATGGTTCAGTAACGTACCGGTGATAGGTATAACCAACATCATGAAAGGTACCGGTGATTTCACTTTCGGATAAATCGGGTGCTGCCACTTGAGCTGAAGATTTAGCATTCTTATACTGTGCCGGCAACGACTTCTCTAATCCTTTAACTAACATAGTGGCCTCCTCTACAGCAGTCTCCATGGAAGCAGTTAGTTCCGCAGCGCTTTTATTAATCCCAGATGGACTACCGCCAACTTGCATTGATTCAATTAACAAAAACGCATCTTCAGCCACTCCAGAACCGGAAAATAAGGGAAGCCGTGATACTTCCTTACAATACTTCAGATTCCCATGGTGAAAAAAGTAGCCACCCCACATGTGTTCACCCTTTAGCCCCTTATATTTGTTAGGACTAATAATTTCCATCAGATGGCCTGTATGAGGATACAAGGCATAACCCATTCCCACTACGTCTTTAGTATCAATATACGTATATGTCCGGTTACTCAAAATATGGGCATTTTCAAGCTCTGTTTTGGTTAACGTATTCATCATATTAGGCGACTCATAGCACCGCACGTTTTCAATCCGTTTTAGATACCTACGTTTTACACGACAACTAGCAACATAGGCGGAACTTCCACCATACGAATGCCCAGTTACGACAAACTTAGCATGACTATAGCGTGCCATTTCCTTATTCAAAATACTGGCTGCATCATGAAAACCTTCTGGTTGACTTTTAATTCCTACCAACTGATTACCTGCTCCAATAAGGTCGTTAGTCCAATCGGCTGGTCCATTACCGCTGAGATCTGCTGGACTATTAGATCCCCGGTAAATCACCGCAACATGATGGACATGACTTGGAGAAAGATGCGCTTCGCTTTTAGGGACAACAACATAGGCTTTAACACCGTCGGGTTGCTTTATTACTGACTTAATATAAAGCTTATGTCCTGCAACTTTATGCGGCCCACAATCATAATTTTTATATGTCAAGTTTGCTAATTGTTGGTTATCGTAATCTGAATACTTCTTCCAATAATCCATTAATACCCATCCTTACCTAAAACCCAATTAACTTTCCCATTTTAGTAGAACAAGAAAAACCACCTATGTGTAACCTTTCTCCTTCTGTTTCTGTATCAGCGTCTACTTCAAATCCTAATTTCTTATTCCCGTTTACATATCCCTCAATTTCAATAAAATCCATTGGTGTTACGTGCGTCTCTTGATACTCAATCGTAATCGTCTTAATCGCATGTCGTTCATCTTGTTTATGAACATAGCGCTTAATCTTTGGTGTTTCTTCCTTCACCAGACTAACCAACTCTTCGTGCTGCTTTACTTTTTCTTCGTGATGCATAATAATTCCGCCCCCAATAATTAATATGCCGATAACAAGCAACAAGGTTATCCATTTAATCCTCTTTTCCTTTTCCATCTCGCTCTTCCACCCTTTGTTTCTCGCTGGTGTACTCCTGTTTTAACTGAATTAATAAATTCTCAGTTTGTTTATTTAGCCCAAAATACTCCTTTTCGCAACGGTGCTGAAAAATCGTTTCCGCTCATTGATAAGGGGGGTTATCGACCAAATGAATTTCCCAATCCCTTTCTTTTCATTAGTGTCAACCACGTGCAACAGCAAACGCAACACCTAAAATCCGTTAGCTCCGAAGCCCAACAATGGTTTTCGGAGTAGAGTGTAACTAATATCTCTCTAACATAACCCCAAATCTTAGACATAAAGTCTAAAATTTGGGGTCAACAAATTTTTATCACCATTGTTTTGCTTTTCCCGATATTTTTTAATTAATCCTTCCACTTCGTCAATATCCGCTGCATTAAAGCAGTGCAACATTACATCTGAACCCAAACTTTTAGGGTATATAACACCCCCATACTCGAAATATTGCTCATCATCAACAACATTCCAACTAACAATCATTAACAGTATATTTTTGATTCGAACTATGGTTCCTAAAGGATATATATTCATTTAACTTCTCCAATGCGCTCCATATAAAGCACCTTTGAATACAAAGTAAATAAAATATCGTGAATAATTCAATGTGGATATTGTATTTATGATTTATTATACTAAATCTTTTCTAAACCTTTTCAAAATCATAAATGGCATAAAAGGCATAATAAACTCAGTATCGCTTAATTCGCAAATAATACCACATATTTTAACAGCTAAGCCCTTCTTCCGCGCCCGTTTCAGATATTTACGGACATTTACTTCTGCTGTCGATAAGATATCCTTTAAGTACGGAAGACTAAATAATTCGGCAAGTATGCTAACCCCAATATCAGTTAACGGCATTTTTAATACAAATTGAACTAATGTCGCCATCAGAATATAAACTATTATTGCAATTAAAATGTTTTTCTTTTTAGCATTAACGTAAAAAGAGTAATCATTACTATCCCGAAAGTCATATACACCAAAGGTACTACTATGAGCAATGAAATAGTTCTCCCAGAGTTATATATCAGTAAATCCGCTATTATAAAGCCATAAAGCCAGTATATTCCAAGCTGATAAGCTGCTCCTGCGATAAAACTTCGGAAAATAGAACAAGCTCCGGGATAATCGCTCATAAAATAGCCCGCTACTGCAGTTAAAACTAAACAACCTATAAATTGAAATCCAATATTAGAATTCAAAAATAAATCTTTATTGATATTGATAAGAAATAGATACAAAACTAGAACAATTATATTCATGATATAGCCCAAAACAAACGATAAAAACGCATAATATTTGCTAGGCGTGTTTGCTACTTTATCAAATCCATCCATGTTTTTATTCCCCTAAATTCCAAAGCAACATTACTACTACCTGCTAAACTTATTCAAAACTCCTTCGAAAAAATTTTAACCACATGCCTGGCAAAAAGAACAACATAAAATTGGCATTGTGCATTGTTTGTAAACAAACAGTGCATATTTGCGCCGACAAGTCCTCTGTATCAACGTATTCGAAATAATCACAAACATTATTCTTAATTAAATCAAAACACCATTCCATATATATAAGTGATAACAATTCAAGAATTACAAGAACTAAACAATAATATGCCCCCCCCTTTAAAGTAATTTGGTAAAATGCAACACTCATCACCATAAAGACTACGGCCAACACTAATTTCTTTATTCTATTACCCATGTCAAAGAAAAAATATGCTGTAAACATTACTGCCTCAAAAGTTACGTAAGATAAAATTAAAGCAATGAATATTATAATATCCTTACTCAAATAAGCTTGTAATAAACAAGAAAATAATAAATTAAGTATTATAATCGTAACAATAAAATAGATTACAGACGTACAAACAGTCAAAAAAACACTTTTTAAATCAACAACGTGTGCTAATAAAAATCCTAGAGCAATAACTATCACTAAATACGCTATATATTGAAAACCAATGCTAACATTAGGAATAAGTAAAATAACATTGTTTTTAAGGCAAGTTATGATTATGATACCCATCAACATATCAAGTACATATCCCAACATTAGCGATATATACGCACACCGTTTTTCTTTCTCATCATTTACCCTACTTAACTTTCCCATAATACTATTCTCCTATATCACGATCAGTAATCCACGATGTTGTTTCAACAGCAATTGTACTAAGCTTTTCTAATGTTGATTCCTTTCCCACACGTTTCATTGCATAATCAAAATTATTACTTTCAGGTTCAACTTGCTCCCATGCTAATTTTGTTGACTCGACTTCTAAAGCTATCAGTGTTGCTGATTTCACCACCCCCTTGATTAACGGCGACGATAATTCAACGTTTTGCTTTGGTTTCCACAAGTCTCTGCCTGGTAATGGAAGAACCCAAGTCTATTTTTGCCAGCGCTTACTATTCCTTAAATAACATTACTAACCAAATCTTTCTTTTATCATTGGAATGCTCATAAATGGTAACCAAATTAATTCCACCCATAAGGTTGGTATTTCTTCTAAAACAATACAAATTACAATCGATAATTTAAGCGAACTATTCGATAAATCTTGATAAATTTCGTTATAAACCTTCGATACATATTCGTGTAAATGAATGATTGATAACAATTCACATAAAACGCATAAACCCATATAGCATATTCCTACATGTAACATAAAGTAACAGACAGTTACCGTTCCAAAAATTAAACATAGTAGTATTATTAACCATACATTGGCTGTTAAATTACACTCAACGCCGTTAATAGCTACAATAACAATGTCAAACCCCATGACAAGTAAAAAAAATATTACAAATACTACTACAGAATGATAATTTAAAGCTGTTGTAAGTAAGAGACCAGCTAATGCTACCAGTGATACCACGAACACTACTAAACTAATACAAGATAAAATAATATTTTTATAGTCTGTAAAATTAAGTATCATCATTCCGGCTGATACAATTACAAAACCATCAATTAAGAATTGAATGTCAATACTTATCCCCGGAATTTGGGGAACAAATCCGTATTTAGCAAATAATATACTAGACACTGCGATTAAAACATATATACCGTATACATTTAAAAACGACAACAATGTATATCTTCTAGATAGCCGTTCTATATCTTTCATCTTAATTATTCTCCTAAATCTCGATCAGTTATCCACGATGTTCCTTCAACTGCAAGCGTACTTCCTGCAATTCCACCAATTCTTCATTCCTTCAAGGGTACCCCGCCCACGGCTAACATCTAATGTAATATGCCCTTTTTTCACAACGCTCTCCTCCATTAATTCTGAATCTCATCCAAAAATTCAACCTGACAATTCTTTAAATTCAACGTAAACGTACTGTTAAGCCAAAAAAGAATTGGAGTGACTTGTAACAAAAAATACGGCCCAACTAAGTTATTCGGCATGTCAAATGTAAGCCAGAGTCCTAAAACCTCTAATGCGCTCATCATAAAAAGTCCCGGTAATATTCGGAGAAGATCTTTCCCCGAATAAAGCCGAACTCGATACAGGGTGACACCCTGCGGAACCGTATATTTATGTGACCCATATTTCACAAAAAGAATCCCGAATACTATGCTAAATGCAATACTAATCACTGGCGGAATATGGAATATAACTGCATTGCCATTTCTACTCCATAAGTACCCGATTATTGCGAGAACTAGCCAAACGTAGAGTGGCCAACTAATATCACTTTGCTGATTAACATCATCGACTGTCTTCCAACAATAAATTGGCATGAACCACTGTAAAAACGGGAAAACCAGAAACAAGAAACGTTGACTGCTAATAAAGTTATACTTTTCTCCTGATTCGAGGGTAATCTTTCCCAAGAAATATTTATTTCCTTCCACGTATGCGTTTTGTTTCAATGTTTTTTCCTTTTCTATTAGTTCCAGTGACGATTATTTTTATCTTCCCGCAGATTCTTCATTATCAAGAAACTCAACTTGACAATGCTGAAGCCTCATTACCGTAAAATGACTTACATAGAAAAAAGCCACTGTAGCTGTAACTAATAAATACGGGCCAGCAAGATCACTAGGCATTGTTATTGTAAATGCCAACGCAGCAACCTCTAACAGAACAGCTATCATAAAAGCCGGTAATGCAGATAATGCTTCTTTACTTGGATAAAGCCGAACTTTATATAAAGTAACCCCCCGTGGAACCTGATACTTATGTGACAAATACTTCATAAAAAGTATTCCAAAAAGGGTTATAGCTGTAATGCTTAGTATAGGAGGAATTCTAAATGATAAAGATGTGTCTCCCTGTCCCTTTAAATAAGCCCAACAAGTAAAGATAACTAATACATTAAGCGGCCACTTAATAGTACTATTTTGATTCACATCGTCGGCTGTCTTCCAGCAATAAATCGGCATGAACCACTGTAAAAACGGGAAAACCAGAAACAAGAAACGTTGGCTACTAATAAAGTTATATCGTTCCCCTGATTCGAGAGTAATCTTTCCTAAAAAGTATTTGTTGCCTTCAACGTATGCCTTTTGTTTCAACAGACTACCTCCGTCCTAGTTAAATCCCCTTACCATATCATTATTTATCTGTCGTTCTTCTTTTATATCGTGCGCAGTCCCACTGTCTAATTTAGGGCTCATCCGATTAGTAACTTGGCGTTCTTCGTGTAACTCTTTTTTAGACTCTTTTGGCTCGGCTTCTATTTCCTTTCCTAAAACATCAACTGCGTGGCCTATATTGTTCATCGTATGCCTAAATGGCGGGTAATGTTTATATGCCATATTATATACTTCGCCTAATCCAATACTAATAAACGCACCAACTGGATCTGAAAGCCCTGATAAAAGCTTAGCTGTCACAGCACTAACCCCCACACCTCCAAAATCCTTCATAAGTGAAACACCAAAGTCACGCGTTTTCTTGAAGTTACGGCGGAAATCAAATGCCGATGTAATATACTGAAATATATCAGCACCTTTGCCCACTTTATCAGCTACCCGATACAATTCCCGTGCATGAAAAACTTTCCCCTTCTTCACAACATCTTTTCCAAATGCTGCGAAGAGACTAGCCGCATCATCTAACTTATCTTCTACCTCACTACGATTTTTGATCACGTTATAAGCGAACTCTGACCATCTATCAGAAATGTATTCTGCCCATTCCAAATCAACCGGAATCCCAAACACACCATTCACAACAGTCACCGACTGCATAACGTGTGTTCCCTGATCAAAAGCAGCACTTAATTTATCTATATCACCAAAAAGGGCGCCTGATTCCCCGTCATAATTCCGGAAATGCTGGAGAATTTGTTCTGCCTTTTGCAGGCGCGCTTGCGCATCTGTTCGTACTCCCTTAGTAGCGTCTGCAAATTTGTCCCCCGCCGACTTATCAATCTTATTGAGTGCTTTTTGCATATCATCAATCATTGAAATTTCGCCTTTGGCACTCGCAACTTCTTCCTGCAGTTCATCTTCACTGTGACTCTTAGAATCCACCTTAGCGATGTATTGCTGCGGTAACTGAGTCGTTCCCTGCTTAACTGCCTCTGACAGCATTACCGCTGCCTGTAACATTGGAACCACTACGGCTTCGGCGTAATCTTTAACGTGAGTACCTCCCATTCCACTTATATCGCTTGAAGCGGCCTGGGCAACTGTCGCACTAATTTGTTGAATATTGTTTCCTAATTCTGTACACGCCTGCTGGCAGCTACTTGCCTGCGCTTGTGAAGCCCCTAGGTCAAACCGTTTTCCCATAATCCTATTCCCCCATCATCACTACTATTCCCCAAACAGGTCCTGTTCTGCCTTCGTTTCATGACTAGCCTGTTGCTTCTCGACACGCTTTTGCAATTGATCAACATCAGCTAACTTAATCTTCTTTTCTTTAAGTAAATCGGCGTAAACTTGCTGGAAGCGCTGTTCTTCTTCGTCTTCGTAACCCTTATAAACAACCTTTTCAATATCACTGTTATTGAAATAGAACCGGCCATCGTCACCGTTCGAACCTTCTGGGAAACGGCATCCCTCATACTCAAAAAGCTGTTGTTCACCATCAACTTCGAAAACAATTGCCCGGTTAATTACAACTACCTTTACCGTGCCATCTTTTAAGTACAAAACTGTTCCTAATGGTAATAACATCTGGTTAACCTCCTATTACACAAAGAGGCGGTGTAGGCCGCCTTGTAATTTCTATTTATTAATGAATCTAACAACACAATTTCCCAAATTAGTAAACGCAAATAATAAGCAATACACTACACTTGGTTCGATAAGTGCAATTAAAAGCATTGGGACAATATCATTCTCGGCATATGGAATAAGTATCAACGCTCCTCCGCCCAATAAAATGTATAATACTAATCCTAGAAATGCGTTCCTAAGTCCTTGCTTTCGTGGATAAAGTCGTACCTTATACAGCTTACAATTACTTGGCACTCTTAACCCTCTCATAATAAATTTCACAACAATAATACTAAGGATTATTAACATTAAAATTAAAATGAATGCCGGGATTTTTACTGGAAGATACGCATTACCAGTTATTGGGAAAAGCACTGCTAACAATATTACAGTCCCAATCGGCGCATGATATTTTTCCCAAGTTTCAACAGTAACAACATCATCACCGCTTTTCCAACAATAGATTGGCATAATCCACTGTAAGAAAGGAAAAAGAATGAACAGCAGTCTTTCTCCCCCTAAGAACACAAACTTTTCGCCTGAACCTAACGTAATTATTCCACGCAGATTCCCATCAATTTTAACGTACGCATTTCGTTTCATTGTTTAAAAATCACCGTTTCCCTACAAACTTAATCTTGCAATCGTGTGGATCTAATAAAAGTTGCGATAATGCAATTGGAAAACATACAAATAAAACAATTCCTAATAAAATATACATTGCGCTGTTCGACATATTTTTTAAAAATATAAGCACTCCAAATATTGCAGAACCAATGTAAAAAAATAACCATCCAGCAACCCGTAAAATTCTTCTAACAGGAGGATATATTCGAACTTTATAAACCTCGCCTTTAGACGGAACCTTTGCCCATCCCGAGAGAACCCGCGTTAGCAAAAACGTTAATGCCACAATGGATACCAACATCACCTGCATCCGCTTGGTGATTAACGGTTTGCTGATATATTCTCCAATGCTGTCCGGCCGCCAGCAATAGATTGGCATGAACCATTGTAAAATGGGGAATAATATGAATAATAAATTTTCACCACCAAAGAAAAGAAATATTTCTCCGGATTGAAGCTTGATTTGTCCATGCAATTTGCTATCACATCGGACATCTGCTTGACGTTTCATAATTACGCCTCTCAATCCTGATTTCGATAAAGGTAATTAATTTTCAACTTTCTCCAGAAATTCAACGGAACATTCCCGAAGACTAAGTGCCGATAAATTCCCTGCATAAGAAAATAGCGGTATACATACGAACAGCATGTACGGCCCAATAAAATCACTTGGCATTGTCAGTATTGCCCATATAGCTATTATCTCAGGAAGTGAAACTAATATAGTAACTAATAACACAAAGGCTCCTCTTTTACCTGGATGAATCTGCACCTTATATAAGGTGGTATTTTGTGGAACCATAAATTTATGTGACATATATTTAATAAATATAATTCCAATAATAATCGCTATACTAAAACTTAATATGGGGGAATATAAAATGGTAAGGGAAAACCTACCCCCCAATTTCTAGTTAAAGGTATTAAACATATAAGTAAAACAACTGATGGCCAACTGATATTGCTATTCTGATTAACATCATCACTTTCTTTCCAGCAATAAACAGGCATTACCCACTGAAGAAATGGGAACATTAAATACAAGAAACGCTGACCACCAATAAAATTGAAGCGCGCCCCCGATTCTAAAGTAATTGTTCCCAAAAAACTTTTATTTCCCTTTATATATGCTTTCTGTCTCATTTTTTCTCCCATATTAGAATGTCCCGCTAAAAGCTAGATGTTATTGAGCACCAGTTAGGCCCGGTATATAGTTTTCAGGTAACTTATCAACATGCGCATGTTCGATAATCTTATCACCCTTATTCATTCCCCGCTTAATTTCACGATGTTCTTTTTCTATACTATCTTGATTCCGATAAAGTCAATTAATTTTCGACTTTCTCTAGAAATTCGACAGAACACTTCCGTAAACCCAATGCCAGTATGTTGCCCATACAAGAATAGAACGGCATACATACTAACAACATGTATGGGCCCAATAAATCACACGGCATAGTCAATGTTGCCCAGATGGCCACTACTTCAGGGAGTGAAGCGACCATATTAACTAATAA
Source organism: Ligilactobacillus sp. LYQ139 (assembly GCF_045033025.1). Lineage (NCBI taxonomy): Bacteria > Bacillati > Bacillota > Bacilli > Lactobacillales > Lactobacillaceae > Ligilactobacillus > Ligilactobacillus sp. LYQ139. The sequence continues at coordinate 127,251 of NZ_JBJFZW010000003.1, read as the reverse complement.
TACGCATATCCCTACTATTCCTGGATGAATCCGTATTTTATACAAAGTAACATTTCGTGGAATTTTAAACTTACGTTCCAAATATTCCACAAACATAATCCCAACAGTAATTGAAATTCCAAAGCTCAAGACCAGAGGAATATGAAATGGTATTGGGAATCCAACACCCCAATTTCTAGTTAGTGGGATCAAACATACAATTAAAATTGCTAGTGGTATATTAAAATTAATATCCTGGTTAACATCATCACTTTTCTTCCAACAGTAGACCGGCATTACCCATTGAAGAAATGGAAACATTAAATACAAAAAACGCTGGCCACTAACGAAATTAAATTGCTCTCCAGACTCGAGAGTAATCGTTCCTAGGAAATTTTTATTTCCCTTTACGTATGCTTTTTGTCTCATTTCTTCTCCTTTTAAATTAATCTACTAAAAACTAGGCGTTGTTGAATAACCATTAGGCCCCGGCATCGAGTTTTCGGGCAACTTATCTACCGCATGTTTGATAATCTTATCGCCCTTATTCATTCCCCGTTCAAATTCACGATGTCCTTTTTCTATACTATCTTGATTCCGATAAAGGTAATTAATTTTCAACTTTCTCCAGAAATTCAACGGAACACTTTCTAAGGTTAAGTGCTGCTATATTATTTAAATAAAAATAGAACGACGTAAATAGTACTAATAAATACGGACCACTGAAGTCATATGGCATAGCAAACGTTAACCACATAGCTCCTACTTCGATAAGCAAAAACAATAAATCAAGTAATAATATGACCACTCCCGTTATCCCCAAATGAATTTGTATTTTATATAAAGTAACGTTTTGTGGCATCTTAAACTTAAGCGTCATATACTTGATAAACACTATTCCCACAGCAAGTGCAATTCCCAAACTTAATACAGGTGGAATATAAAATGGTGACGGGAACCCTGCACCCCAATTTCTAGTCAATGGCCCTAAACATACAAGTAGGAGTACTAATGGCCAGATAATATTACTGTCCTGGTTAACATCATCGCTTTCTTTCCAGCAGTAAATCGGCATCACCCACTGTAAAAAGGGAAGCATTAAATACAGAAAACGCTGGCCGCCAATAAAATTGAAACGTTCGCCTGATTCGAGAGTAATCGTCCCTAGAAAATTTTTATTTCCTTTTATGTATACCTTTTGCTTCATTGCTAAATCCATTACCTAACGTTCCTTTTTCTCAATAAACTCAATCTGACAGTCATGGACATCCATTAAGCCAAATAGGAAAATATACTCCGCCAAGTATGCCAATAGACATAACAACATCACTGGAAACAAGTACTTTATCAACGTTGAAAAACAAATCATAACAAGAAACATGAAAATTAAATACACAGCTAACCCCCGCAATCCCTGAATAATTCCATATTTTTGAGGATGAATGCGAACCTGATAAACCTTCCCACTCCGCGGGACTCGTGTAATAAACTTAATTACATCAACCACGCAAATAGCCATTAAAATTGCCCAAACAAAAACTGGAAGATGGAGCGGCAGGCGAATATTGTCGTCTGTTGGGATTAACTTAGCTAATGCCCCACCAAAAATTCCTATCACTAGTGTTTCCCAAAGTGTGCGCTTGTTTCCTGAATTCTGGTCAATCTCTTCTGCTAAATCATCATCACGCCAGCAGGAAATCGGAAAAATCCATTGTAAGAACGGAAACAATATAAATAAGATGTTTCCTCCACTTACAAACACAAACCGTTCTTCCGAACCCAAGGTAATTATGCCCCGCAGGTGACCGTCAACTTTAACATACGCAGTCCGATTCACTAGCTACGCCACCTCTTTTCATTATAAAAACACGGCAACAATACAATCCTTTAAATTAATAGGCAAAGTAACAAACTGTGCGCCTCACTTGATTTAACAAAAACTCAATTGATATTTTCAAACATAACCCCAAATCTCAAGCGCAACACTTGAGATTTGGGGCTAATTATTTCTCATTTTCCTTCTTATCGTCTTTCTCAGCTTTTGCCTTCTTGTACTGCTCCTGTAACTCAGCATACTCATCATCCAGTTTGGTTAACTTCTCATTATATTCTTCTGCTAAGTCCTCTAATTGCTGCACGCCTACCCGTCCGGCTTGACGTGAACGTTCAACAGAATCAGCAAGCACATACCGATACTTGCTCTTTCCTAAATCGTCTAACATTTCTTTCTGAAAACGAGCATTCTCTTCCGAAACTGACCGTAAAATATCAGTATTCTTATGCAGCTTCTTAATGTCAGTTAGTAATTCTTCTTTTTTGTCTTCCAGTTTATGCAACTGCCTTCTTAAACTAGAAATATCTTCTTTCGCCATTAGGCCATTCCCCGTTCTTTGAGTAGCTTTTTAACAGGATCTTCAGTATCATGAGACACCATCGATAACCTAGGCAACTGCAATGTTTTTACTTGTTTTTTTACTAATTCCGAGAAATTATTAAATTCCGGTGATTTATATCCTTTAAACAATACATTTGCAACATCTTCGTTATTGAATGGAATCGTACCGTCATTACCTATTCCCTCAGGGAAAATACAACCACAATAATCAAAATAACCACGCCGTCCATTCTTAGAATATATTGGGACGTATCCTATAACCATTACCTTCACTTTTACATCTTCTTTTAGACTCACTACACTCCCAACAGATAACATTCATTATCCCTCCTCGAACGTCTTTAAACGTTTAAACGGAATCTCGCCTTTATCAAGGCTATGCTTAATAAACTCATCAAACTCTTTTTGATCCTCATTATCAAAGCCTTTATAGACAATTTCGGTTATATCCTCATGATTAAAAAAAGCCATATTTTCGTCTATTCTCCCCTCGGGATAAAGAAACGCTCCATAATCATAGTAGCCCTCTTTATTTTTCTTTGTGCTCACAGGCATTATTGAAGCAATTATTAATAAACTATTATCCTTCGAGAATCGCGTTTTTACTATTGTTCCAATTGGCAACAAAATTCTCACCCCTTATTAAATTTTATACTTATGAGGTCGCACATATTTTATCCAAACATATCCCATTTCAATATATGTCAGAACAAACACAGCCGTTATAAAAATGGCAAAATAAACCAATAGACACGTACCCAAACATTTTTTTAAAAAATAAAGAGCAATTATTAACACATCGATAGCAACAAGCAATCCTATTGCTCTAATCAAAGTTTTATTAGCATCCTTCACGATTTTTTCAGAGGAAATATTTTCAAAATCATTAGGATTATTCTGATGTTTAAAGTGAAATGCACATATTCCCATAAGTCCTACAACTACTCCTATTAGCCAATGGATACGCATTGGAATATCGGAAATATGATCAAACGAGCCTAAAAGAAATGTTACTAATAGCGCAGCAACAACAACATCCTCAGTCCTTTGCCCTTTAAAATTATTCTTTCTTTTCACAAACTTATGCTCTTTTAAATCAAAAGACACTAACGTACGTTCATTTTTCTTAGAACCACGCCGTGTAATCTCTCCCCATTTAACGAAACGAACCTTATACATATCTCATTATCTCCCATCTATTGCATGATTGAGTTTCTTATCAACCCATGAATCTATATATTTATTAGCCTCATAACTAACTGCAACACCAGCTGCTGTACCAACAGGACCATCAAAAACGTCACTAAGCGATGCTAAACCCGTAATTCCTGCATCAACAACTCCATCAACCGCTACCTTAATTACCTTATTTGCTCCATCATCAACAACCTGTTTTGCTCCCTCCCTAATGGCCGCACCTATTACACTTCTTCCGGAATCTCGCTCCTGCTTATATCCAGATATAATTCCAGCCATTTTTTCATATTTCCCAGACCATTTCCCAAGATGACCAAAACGCTCCGAATATCTTTTAAATTTCCTGGGATGAGCAGACTTTTTCCCAATCCAGCCAATAACACCTGAAGCTCCTTTTGCTAATTTACCAATCCAATGTCCAACTTTATCATGATCAGTTAAAAGACCATTACGATGATAATCACGCACACGTTTGTCTAAATCTTTTCTCCAATATAGTTTTTTACTGTTCGGAGTTTTCATCACAGTACATTCAGGGTTGGTAATATCTTTTGACTGAAGTTGTCTAGCGGCGGCATTGACGTCTGCAATTATTCCACTTATCCCACTAAAAAATTTGGATGATTCTCCGCTGAACTCAATTAAATGCTCTTTAATTCGTTCATATTTTTCCAAGCAATATGAATTTTGGCTTATTTGTATCTCAAGGGAATTTGTAGCTGCGCCATCCCCTGGACCAGTCATTTTATCTAACGCTTGATTTAACTTTTTTCCCTCCGATTTATAATGGCGAATCTTTTCATTAAGTTCCTTAACACTCCAACTACGGTCATCAACCCTCATAGTGTACTCACTATGCAACTTCTTGACCCCATCACGTAACTGGTCACCGGCTGTAATAACCCCCGTGATAGCAGGGTTGATTACCGACTTAATAAATGTTCGCGCCGAACGATAGGCCTTTCCTTCAAGTCCATTACTCTCCGTCACATCATCAACCGTGTTCCGTAACTCACGAAACTTGTCGTTCAACTTCGAGACAGCTGAACTAGTACTACTTGCTTGTGACGATACTGAACCCAACTTAACTTTGATTCCACCTGATGCCATTGATACACCCCCTAACGTGCTGTTTCTTGATCCGTCTGTTCGAATGCGTTTGCAACCTTCACAATCGCTTGGCCTGCATTCTGCAGCCCTGCACTCAAGTTCTTAATTGCATTCTCATAGGCAGTAATTGCCTCATGTGCACTATTATTTCCACCATAACTTGATAAAGTATCCTTCTTAATGGATGGTGCACTCGGAATTTGTCCTGCAATCTGACTTGCAGCACTTTGCGCCTCACCAAGGTCACTTTGAATTTGCCCCATAATCATAGCCCCCTAATCATCAATAATCTTGGTCTTTACAAATTGCCTGTCAAACTCAACCCATACATCGCCAACATCAGGTTCAACTTCGTTCTGACTGTACGATGTATCAATCACCGTTTGATCCTGCTTCCGCATCGTAATTACCAGGGAATTCATGTACTGTTTGCTCAAATTACTCATCATAATATCAGCACGTAGGTCAGTATTATCAATTCCCGCAATTACCGCAATATGCGCGTCAATGCTTTGCTTGATTACTGTCTGCAACTCCATGTCAGTTAGCCCACTCTTCTCCTTAAACTTCAGAATATCCGTTACGTAGACAATCATCCATCCATCAGTTGGATTCTTCTGCCGGTATTCCACCGTTTCAAAAAGTGTATCCTTAACCTGCTTTAAATCCTCAACCGTTGAGAAGTAATTATCACCATCAGGTAAAGAACCGTCAGAATCAATCATTAACTTCGTCTCAACTTTAAGTTGGGAAAGCGCGGAATAGATTGCCCGCTTTAATGGGGCGAATTTCCGCTTCATGTTTCCAATTAACAACAAGTTCCCCGCTTCGTCCGGATCGTAAACCACCGGCTTAACTTCTTCGTAGTCCAACCCCAATGGTAACTTGCCGGCTGCCAGCACTTGCTGAACATCTTTCCGGTCGAAGAATTCATCGGCGGTTAACTGGTCCTTCATCATTGGGATTGGTTCTGGCCGTGCGCCGATCCAATCCTTATTCATCTGGGCTACCTCTTCTTGCAGGTGGTTAACCACTTCTAGGTCGGTTTCCCCATCAACCGGGAGAGCCACCTGGAAGGACCGGACGGCCGTATCGGTCTTAATTAGTGCCCGCCCTGGAATGTCTTCAAGCGGCATCTTCGTGGCACCTAACAGTTCAATAATGTCGTCCCGGTTATTCTGCCGTAACATAAGCCGCTGCTTAATGTTATTCAACAGTGTGTTATGCAGCGCCCGTGCAGTCGCAGCCGTGGTTACCAGGTGGAGCCCAATACTACTTCCTTCCCGGGCTAACTTCGTGACGGCGTTTAGGAATTGCTCCCCAAACTTCATTTCACCGACACTATCGAAGTTATCCACGATTACGACCACGTCCGGAATAACCTGGTTGGTCTTCTCCTCGTACATGGCCAGGTTAGCAACCGCCGCTTCACTCAACAGCGCCTGCCGTTCCTTAATCAGGCGGTTAATCCGAACGATCATCTTCCGGATTTTTTCATCTTCACCCAAGGTTATCGTATCCGCAACGTGTGGTAAATCCTTCAATGGCAGTAACCCGTTCGTGCCAAAGTCCAACAGGTAAAAGTTCAACTGCTCTGGCGTATGACTCCGAGCGAGTTCCATCACCAGCGTTTGAACCAGCGTCGACTTTCCGTAGCCCCCCGCCGCAAAGATGGCGGCGTTCCCGTCTTCACTCAGGTTTAGGGTCAGCAGACGTTGCGCTTGCTGACTTGGAATATCAACCTGCCCAATGACTGCTGTCAGTGGTTGTTTATCCCGTTGCCATGCGGCTTGCCGGTCTAACTCCCGGAGTTCATCAACCATGATCCGCTCCCGGAGCGGTGGCAACCACGGTTGCTTCAGTGGGGCGTCGCCCGTCGCCTTAAAGGTGGCGGCCACATCGGCCACCACTGCTTCAAGCTGGGTCGGCGCTGCGCTGACATCTTTTTGCTGGTCCAAGCCACTCAGGTCGTTACTGATGATGTGCGGCTGGCCCATCTTATCCAAGCGTTTGATGACGTACTGTTCGGTCTGCCGGCCTGCCTGTTCCGGCCGGTAATCGGCCCCACTCCAAGCACTCTGGAAGAGTTCGTACAGTTCGTTGTTCCCCACTTCCAGGTAAGCCCGGCCGGGCTGCGTGATCATCGCGGCATCCGGGGTATGGAGGACTTCTTGGGAATCGGCCTTATCCGACACCTTCAACGAAATCTTGAAATTAGAGTTTGACCAGATCTGATCGTTCACCACCCCGGCCGGCTTCTGCGTTGCCAGGATCAGGTGCACCCCTAAGGACCGCCCAATCCGGGCCGTTGAAATCAGTTCGTCCATGAACTCGGGTTGTTCGGCCTTGAGTTCAGCGAATTCATCAGAAATCATGAACAGGTGCGGCATCGGCTCGGTGGCCGTTCCGTCCTTAAAGAGCTTCTGGTACTGGTTGATGTGGTTGACGTCGTACTTGGCGAAAAGTTCCTGGCGGTGGCGGAGTTCAGCGTTAATTGATTCCAACGCCCGCATACTCTGCGCCTTATCCAGGTTGGTAATGGTGCCAACCAGGTGCGGGAGGTCCCGGAACAGGTTGGCCATCCCCCCACCCTTGTAATCAATCAGCAAAAAGGCCACGTCGTACGGGTGGAAGTTGACCGCCAGACTCAGGATGTAACTCTGAATCAGTTCGGACTTCCCGGACCCGGTCGTCCCGGCAATCAACCCGTGGGGCCCGTGCGCCCGTTCGTGCAGGTCTAAGGCGACCTGTTCGTCCGGCCCACTTACTCCCAGTGGCACTGCGAGTGACTTATACGGCGAGTGTTCCTGCCACCGCTGCGGAATGTGTAACTCGTCAATGGTTGTCACCCCGTATAAGCCCAAGAAGGTGACCTGGTCTGGCACCGAACTGTGCAGGGTTTCCTGGTGTTCCAGCCCGCCCAGTTTGCGCGGAATGAGGTCCCGCATGGCGGCGGTGAGGTGGTCAAGGTGGAAGCGTTGCTGCTTCAGTTCACCCCGTTCCATCACCAACTCCCCGGTCTGGCGGTCGCGCATGTCCACAACGGTCGTAATGTTTTCTGGTAACTGACTGAGGACGTCCTTGACGTAGACCAGGCTGACCCCGTACTTCTCCGGTTCATCACCCACGAACTCCATGATGGCGTGGTCTAAGATGAGGTCTTCATCCACCACGACCAGCACGTAGCGCGGGCTAAACAGCGGGGCACTTTCGCCTTCTTCGGTTGTATTTACTTCGTTTTGCCGTTCCTTCATTACCTGGTGCAGGAAGTTCATGAGTTGGTCCCGGCTTTGCCGGTTGTAAACCAGCCCCCACATGTTTAGTTCCGGAATCCGGAGCTGCCGCAACCACCGCAACGGGGCCCACTGGTCGTAGTCTTCTTCGTTGAAGACCACGATGAAGCGCACGTCGTGGTAGCTATGGAAAGTGGCAATCTGCGTCAGCATCCACTGCAGCTGTTCCACCACAATCTTCTTGGGCCCCACGTACCCCACGGGGCCGTGCACCAGATCCGTAGTAATCGGCATCTGGGGTAAGTGCTGACTCTGTTGAACCAGCTGGTACGCCTTGGCGGTTAACTCGTCGTCTAAATTCAACGTACCGCTGTTTCCTAGTTCAACGGGCGCGGACGGCGCCACGGTTCCAAAGCCTAACCGGTACGTCAAAAAATCAAAGTCCTGCGGCCGCTTCTCGTAGATCCGCGGGCTGTACTTAACCGCCATCTGGTGAACGGTGGCCGGGTCTGGGTAGTGGTATTCCAACGCGGCTCGCTGGGCGCGTTGGGCCCCGTAAATCTGTTTCACCATTCCGTCATAGTACGCCAGGTACTTAGCCTTCCGGGCCCGGCGCTTTTTCTTATAATCCTTCCGGTTCCGGAAGTAGTCCACAATCGAGAAGATAACCGTTACCCCGGTAGTCGCCACCGAAAACAACATGAACATCCCGTTGGCCCGCATCAACGCCATGACGATGCTGACACCGACCATGGCAAGTGCCGGCACCACCGACCGTAACAGCCCCTGGTTATTCTTCGTGACCGGAGCCGGCGGGTTGTCCACCGTAATCTTGGTGGTCGGCGGCCGCTTAATTAACCGCGGCGCCCGGTGGTACTCCGGAAAGTTCGCCGGTAAGGCGTGGTGGGACGTCTTAATCCGGGTCAAGCGACTATTAATTTGACCCGCCAGCACCTGCAGCTCGTCCGGGTACACCACGAGTGTCGTGGTCCCAAACTGCAGAACACTTCCTGCCCCCAGCGGCAACGTCCGTTCCTGGGGCACAAAGTAGTTCACTGCCACATCACCCCGCAGAATATGTAGCGTCCAGTTCGCTTGCACCGTCGGTTTAGTTAGTTGGAGTTCGACCTCATCGGCCACCTGCACGTCGGCGCCCGGCCGGTTTGCGATGATGATGTGGGTGGTGGTAAAAAAATCCCGGATGTCCATCAGCCAATTCCTCCTTAGTGGTGTTTCTTTTGTAACTGCTGATAGTGCGTGTACTGCTTTTGGAGACTCTCAAGCTGCTGCTCGCGCTTCTGGGCGGACAGGTGCTTGTCTTGCTTGACCGCATCAATCTTTCCGAGTAACGCGTACATAATCAGGTTGGTGTCTTGCAGCTGTTTGGCCGTAGCCAGGGCATCATCTAGTTGCCCGCGCCCGTCCTCAATCCAGTAGTTAAGGTATGTCGAAGAAGCATTTAACGTCACGTTTTTTAAGATATTCGCCCGCTGGGTGTGGTTAAACCCTTTGTCCGCAATGTAAGCGCGGGCTAGTTCGTATTTTTGGGTTTGCGGCAGGTGTTGGAGCTTAACGTGCTGGAGATCCTTAATCGTTTGGTCGTAGTTCTCCGCCTGAAAATCATGGTCGGCCGCCAGACACGCATTATCCGTCGGTACCTTACTTAATAACAGGTAGCCCAACGGAATCAGTAGTAGCACGCACGCCACTCCTAACCACAAAGCCAGCTGGCGTGCCACCATGTACCGTTTCCGTGGAACCCGGACCATCGTCTGCTCTTCAGTCGTTGCGGCCTGGGCAGCCTGCTTTTTTAAGAAGGTGGCCATGTCCGTCATCGTCGTCATCTGGAGGAGGTCCAACATGAACTGGCTTTGCTTGGCCCCTTCCGCTAACAGGCCGTTGTACAAGTCGTCAAACGACCGCCCAGTAAAGAGGGATCCAGCTAGGCACTGGAACTGGCGCACTAGTTCAGCATCCGTTAAGGCCGCACCCGGCATCTTCTCCGGAATCCCGCGGTACAGCAGGTGCGGCACGTTATTTGCATCCAAATAAATATTATGCGGGTGGAGGTTGGTGGTCAGTTCACCGGTTAATAAGAGATCCCGCACCGGTAACAAGTTGACCAGTAAGCGCAACTTCATGGCAGTCGTCCACGCCGGCACGTCCTGAATAAAACGCCCCGGCATGCGGTCACTGGTCAGCGTTACCCGGTCACTCTCCCAGCCAATCGCGACCGGTAAGAAGAGGTCGTGGGCGGGAGCGACGGCTAAGAGTTCATCGGCATCCTTGGCCGTCACCTCGGCCCGGCTAATGCTTTGAATAATCTGGTGGTCATCATACTCATACCCGTATTCCTGGTGATCAAAGTGGTACTTAATTGCTTGCATGTTCGTCCTCCCGTAATCGTAAGGCATCCCCCGTCGTAATTTGGGCCTCCTGCAGCGTGCGGGAGCCGCGCAGCCACCGTTGCTGGGTTGTGACCTGCACGGTATAGGGCCGGGGGGGTAGTTGGTAAATGGCGACCAACTGATCCACCAGCTGGCTGAGCGGAATGTGCGGGTTCACCTGCACGTCCACCCGGCGCTGGTCTGGTAATTCAACGCTAATTGCGACTGTGTTGTTCACGCTGTTCCCTCCATATCATGTGTCCCGAAATTCCGGCGGCGCCACACACGACCCCTCCGGCCACCAGCCACAACCACGGCAGTTGCCCCCGGTGCGTAATCGTCACTTGGTTACTTGTTGGGGCATAGTGCGGGGGAGTTGTCTTCTTGCCCGGCCGGCGAAACAGGTTCGCCTGGTTGACCGGGTTGGGCAGCCGCCCGTTTTTAGTGAAGACCGTCCGGCGGCCCTGGCGTAGTAACTGATGCCTGGTTTGAGCCAAATCCCCCACCCGGTCCGTCTGGAATAACTGGGTGTTTTCATTCCGGGTCTGTTGGCGCTGGTGGTTTTGTCCCACCTGGTTTAGGGGTAAGTTGAGTTGCTGGTTGGAGGGAGCGGCCTGAACGGCCGGCACCCCACTTCCGAGTACCCCCAGGCCACAAAGGACCACAACTAATTGTTTATTTAATAACCGCACGCCGGTGCCACCCGCTTTCTGGTCCCCACAGGAGTACACAGCCCAAGCCGATGCTGACCATGGCCATGCATAACAACCCAAGCACCACGTCACTGGTATTCATCAACACAACGTTCAGCAGCTGGTGACCGACTAACGCTAGACAGTTAAGGTGGGCTAAGAGGCCGCCATGAACCAACTGGGCCTGGTTAATAATGAGGTTAATCAAGGCAGCAATCCCAAGGGCCGTACCGCCCATGCCGCCATAGCGTAACAGGGCATCCGCGATCAAAGCGAGCGTTACCGTTAACATCACGCCTGAAAGTAGCCACGGTAACCGGTTAGCTGCGACTAACGGGAATTGGGGGCCGGCCACAAGGGCAATCACTCCCCCACTAATCAGGCTAGCGCCGCCAATAAAGATTAGCTTCCGGCTGCGTTCGCCCAAACGGGTTTGCCATGCCGAGAAGTACTTTCCGGCCGTCAAGAAGCGGAGCGTTTCCCCGGCATACGCGATGAACCACGCCACAACGGCCATGATAATCGTCCATAACCCCATGTTGTACTGCTGGGTGTGGCCGGATAATTCCACGTCCCCATCACCAGCAACGGGGTTGGCAATAAAGTGCATCAACTTACTGTTCGGCACCCCGTTTTGGTAGGCCGCGTTTAACACCTGCATAAACGCCTGCTCAAAGTTGCCGCTCCGGGCAAGGTCGTGCCGGAAGGCTTGCTGGAGGTTCATTGACCGGCCCTTCAGCCCCTTCCCGTTGGCCTGCACAAGGGCAATTTCCTGGCTAAGTCCGTTGAGCCCGTCATAAGCGCCGCTAAATGCCTGGGCGTCATTACCCGCCTGGTTGGCGGTATTGCCTGATGCCTGAGCAAGGTTGGCCGCCTGCTTCGGAGCACTCGCAGTGGCTTCATCACCATTGGCATTGCTTGCTGGGGCTTGGGTGGAGGCGGCAGGCACGGCTGCATTTGCCTTCTGATTGAGACTATCCTGCATCTGCTGTAACTGTTGGAGCTGCTGGTTAACCTGCTTTAACAGTTGCTGGGAGTTCTTCCCTATGCCGCCAAGCTGCTTTTCGTACTTTTGTTGGTTCTTCTTAACCGTTTGGTCGCGCTGCTGGAGCGTTGTCAGCTCCTGGTCAAGGAGCTGGTCGTTTTGTTGGCTTTCCTTTTGTAAGAACTGCTGGAGGTTCTTCCCCATGTTCTCGTTCATCATCTTGTGGATCGCCCCTTGATCCGCTTGCTTAGCCCGGTTTTGTGCAGCCGTCGCTGCGTTCTGGTAGGCACTTAACCACTGCCCGTCCAGCTTAGCAAGCTGCTTGGTGCTAGCCACTTGCGGAAGTTGTGCCAGGTTAAAGCTAACCGTCATGGCGCGCTCCTGGTCGTTTGACACCGTTTGCGTATGCGTCTTCACCTGAACGTTCGCCGCCGTTTGGTTATTAGCATGATTGTTATTTTGAGAATTATTGTTTTGCTGGGACTGCGCTGAACCATTGGACTGTTGGCTTGATTGGTTCTTTTGGGAATCCTGTGACTGGTTGGCTTGCTTGTTATCCGCATCCGGCTGGGTTCCCCCCGTCACCTGCGTACCGTCCAGCACCGTCACCTTCGCCGGATCGTCCTGCGTGTGGTGGTACGTCAGCTTAACCTGGTCGTCCCCGTTCACCTTTGTCGGGTTATAGCGCAACTTCAGGTGCACGGTTTGCGGGTCCGTCACCTGATAACAATTCCCCCCGTGTGCCTGAAGCCCCTGGGTGCCCACAACCTGACACTGAGCGGGCACTTGCACCGTCAGTTCGGAGTTCTTCATGTTTTTTGTCCCCGTTACCGCTAAGGTTGTTGTGACAGTCTGCTGCTGGGATTGCTGGTGTTTACTATCCGCCAGCGCCTGACTGAAGGCCTGCTGGGCACTTGAGTTGCCGGTAAACTTCACCGCCAATCCGGCATCCTTCATTCGGGTATTGGCCGCCTTAATTTGTTGAATGGCCGTCTGCATCTGCTGAACGTCACTAGCCGGTAGGTGTTGGGTAACGCTCTCCGGCAGACTCGTGTACGGCAATTGGTCTTCCAGCGTCTGAACCGTGCTGACATCCTGCGCCTGCTTCATTAATTGCTGGTAGAGCGGCGGATCCTCCTTTTGCAGGTAGGTACCAACCGTCAACCCCGGTGCGTAGTGCTGCTGCACCTCGTTTTGGAGTTGCTTACCCATCGTATCATCCTGCTTCTTTTGGTTATTAATGTTGGTAATTAATTGCTGGCACAACTGATCGTACGCCTGCGTATAGTGGTTAAACGTTGTCAGAAGCTGCCCAGCATTTGCCGGCTGCTGGAGGGTCTGTTGCAGGTGCTGGTCCTGAGTAATCATCTGCTGCATCAGCGGCAATAACTGCTGATTGCCCTGCTGGTTCTTTGCCTGAAGCGCCTGCTGGGCGAGTTTCGCCGCATTTTGCTGGTTAGCTTGCTGCTGTTGCATGACCTTACCCAGCTGTGACTGCATGGCCTGCATCTGGTTGGCTTGCGCAGCAGTCTGAGCCCGTTCTAGCTGAGCAAACTGGGATTGGGTTGCCTGATTAGTTTGGGCGAGCTGCCGGAGGCCCCCGCTAATGTCCGGAAACTCCTGGCTAAACGCCGCAATCGGGGCGGCGAGTTGGTTATCGTAATTCCGGGCTAACCGTCCTTGCCGGGCATAAATGCCGGCAACCCGTTGTTGGGCATCATACAGGTTACTTAAAATTCCCATGTCATAAATTGTCACTAGTTTCTGGTTCAACCCGGTAACAATCTGCTGGGCGGCTTCCTTACACCGCACCTTCTCCCCCGTCGACTTGGCATTGATTATGTATTGTACCTTCACCTTATGCGGGTTGGGATTATCAACGTCGATAATCCGCGCCGAAAAGTTCGTCGGTACAAAGACGGCAAGCTGGAAACTATTGTTTTTCAACCCACTTTCAGCAACGTCCCGTGGCACCGCCACAACTTGTTCACCGCGCGGGTGCCCAATTCCTTGGATATAGGCCTTTCCTAAGTTGTAGTGGACGTGCCGGTACGTTACGCCGTTATCCTCGTTAACGAACGCAATCCGGATGGGCTGGCTTCCGCGGGCCGTCCGGAGATTACTATTTTGCTTCAGCGCCCGGCCGCCAACGAAAACGACCCCTAAAATCAACGCGAGGCATCCCACCGCGCCGATTAGAACGTGCCAATTATGTTGTCTTTGTTTTTTCATGTTTCCACCTCACCAAAAAAAGGGCTACCAGTCAGCATAACTGATAACCCCGCGTTTTAGTTGAACTGCGAAGCAATCTGCTGGTCGGTATCACTCATTGCCTGAGCGGACTGCTTCAGCTTCTGATCAATTTCTTGTAGGAGCTGAGCGAACTGCTGGATCTTCGGGCACAGCTGGTTGAATTCCTGGTCAAACCGCTGGAACCCTTGCCCTTGCCAGTCAGCGGAAATCTGTGACTGGAGCGACTTTAATTGTCCCAGCATGTCGGAAATCTGTTGGGAACTCTGACCGTACTTTGTTGCGTACTGCTGCATCTGCTCTGGCGTCATTTTAATTAATGCCATAAATTTATCCTCCTTAGTCTACCTAAAAAAAAAAAAGTAACACTGCACTAGTAGTGTATTCTTCAATAGTTTGTATGTCAATATGATTGATAAAATTCATTAATATTTATGTGCAATGATTGCTATATCAGTTATTCACCGGAACTACTACATATGAAAAACGAACTGACATTTACCCCGTAGTTTACCCAGAACATTCGCGTTTTTCCGGGTAAAGTAACCCCAACCGGTGTTTTGCGCTCATCATAAAACCCCCAAGGAGGAGCCAAAAAGCCCTCCTTGGGGGTGTTAAACTCAGTTATTCAGTTATTCCTACCCGGCAATAAAGGCGTTAATGGCGCTCTCAAACTCATCCCGTTTCTCCAGCGCTTGTGCCTGCGTGTCCGCCTGCGTACCGATGTAGAACTTAATCTTCGGTTCCGTTCCGGACGGCCGCACCGCAATCCACGTTTCGTCTTCCAGGTAGTACTTCAGCACGTTGGATTGCGGCAGGTCAATCTTTTCGACCCGCCCGTCAGCGTACTTCTTGGTCCCCGCCTGAATATCTTCAACGGCCGCAACCTTCACGCCGGCAAAGTCAACCGGGCTTTCTTCCCGCAACTTCGTCATAAGGTTCTTAATCTCAGCGGCCCCTTCAATCCCATCAAACGTCTTGGCAATCGTCTTTTCAGCAAAGTAGCCGTATTCAGCAAAGAGCTCCTGCAGCCCGTCGTAGAGGTTCTTGCCTTCTTTCCTGTAGTGCGCCGCCACTTCCGCCAGCATAACCAGTGACTGAATGGCGTCCTTGTCCCGGACGAACGGCCGCTCGAGGTAACCGTAGCTTTCCTCAAACCCAAACATGAACGTGTGGTCATGGTGCAGTTCAAAGTTGTGAATCTGCTCGGCGATAAACTTGAAGCCAGTTAATACGTTAATCATCCCAACACCGTAGTTGGCGGCCACCTTCGTCGCAAATTCACTAGAAACAACGGACTTTACGGCCACCGCATTGGCCGGCAGTGTACCGGCGTTCTTGCGCGCTTTTAGAATGTAATTCAGCATGACCGCTGCAATCTGGTTCCCCGTTAGCAGCTGGTACTCGCCGTTAGGCTGCCGGACCGCCGCTCCAAGCCGGTCAGCATCCGGGTCAACCCCAATTAACAGGTCGGCTTGTTCCTTTTTCCCCAGTTCAATCGCCAAGTTAAAGGCCTCCGGGTCCTCCGGGTTTGGTTTTACCACCGTCGGGAAGTCGCCGTCCGGCTGGGCTTGTTGTGGCACCATCGTGAAGTTTTCAAAGCCAGCTTGCCGGAGTGCCTTTTCCCCGATCATGGCACCCGTTCCGTGGAGGGGCGTGAAGATTAGTTTCATCGTCTTCCCCTCCTCGGCAACCAGTTCAGAATCAATCGTTACCTGCTTAACCTCCGCCAGGTAGGCCTGGTCAACCTCATCACCGATTACCTGCAGGATACCGTCCTCAATTAAGGCATCCTGATCAGCCAGCTTAATGGCAAACAAATCAGTGACCGCGCGGATGTACTTGGTAATCATGTCTGATTCCTTCGGCGGCATCTGGGCACCGTCCTCACCGTAGATTTTGTACCCGTTGTACTGCTTCGGGTTATGGCTAGCCGTAATCATAATGCCGGCGTACGTGTGGAGGTGCCGGACGGTAAACGACAGTTCCGGGGTCGGCCGGAGACTTTCAAACACGTACGTTGGAATTCCGTGAGCCCCTAAGACCCGGGCGGATTCAAACGCAAACTCCTGGGAATGGTGCCGGGAATCATAGCTGATTGCCACCCCGCGCCGCTTAGTTTCTTCATCCAGGGTATCCATGAAGGTTGCTAACCCCTCCGTGGCCTGCCGAACGGTGTAAACGTTCACCCGGTTAATTCCCACACCAAGAACGCCGCGCATGCCAGCCGTTCCAAACTCCAACGGCGTATAAAAGGCATCCTCTAATGCTTCATCGTTTCCCTTCATCCTATCTAACTCCTGCCGCAAATCAGGCACGAGCGTTTGCTTATCCCATTCTTCGTATGTGTTTTTCCAACTCATAAATCTCAGCTCCTCGCTTTCAAATCATACTAGTGTACGATTCACCGCCCCTATTTTACCACAGTTAAGCGGATACACAATCGTTTAGTAAAAAATTAGTTAACAGCGCCTTGCCGTTAACTAATTAACTTCATCCTAATCCAGTTCTTGAAGGTAGCTAAAGACTTCTTGGCCGGCAATTCCCCCATCACCAACTGCCGTGGTAATCTGCTGAAGCTGGTGCTGGCGAACATCACCGATTGCAAAGATCCCTGGAACCTTCGTCCGCATCCGGTTATCGGTGACCATCCAACCGTGCTCGTCGGTAATGCCAAGCGCCTTAAACGGGGCGGTCATCGGCACGTTACCAACGTAGATAAAGACGCCCGCTGTCGGGACCTCTTCTTCTGCTCCAGTCTGGTTATTTTTTACCGTAACACTGGTAACCTTTTGCTCATCCCCGTTGATGGCAATCACGTTGGAATGCCACGTAAAGTCAATCTTCTCGTTCTTGAAGGCGCGCTCCTGCGCCACCTTTTGCGCCCGCAATTGGTCACGCCGGTGAACAACGTTAACGTGCTTAACCATCTGTGTAAGGTAGATCGCCTCTTCAACGGCGGAATCACCACCCCCGATGACAGTCACGTTCCGGTCCCGGAAAAAGGCCCCGTCACAAACGGCACAATAGGAAACCCCCCGGCCACTGTACTTTTCTTCACCGGGAACACCTAGTTTCCGGTTTTCAGACCCGGTAGCAACAATCACGGCCTTGGCATGATATTCCCCGTCATCCGTCACCACAATCCGGTCGGTCCCGGCCAGTTTAACCGCCGTCACCGTTCCGTACGCGTACTCCGCCCCAAACTGGGTAGCACTCTGGTACATCTCCTCAGCCAAATCCGGTCCTAAAATGGACTTAAAGCCCGGATAGTTCTCAACGGCGGCGGTGTTGTTCATTTGCCCACCGTACGCCCCCCGGTCAAGCATCAATACCTTCAGGTTTGCCCGTGAGGCGTACAAAGCAGCGGTCATCCCGCCCGGACCAGCGCCAATAA
The DNA here is from genome assembly GCF_045033025.1 of Ligilactobacillus sp. LYQ139. Taxonomy (NCBI): domain Bacteria; kingdom Bacillati; phylum Bacillota; class Bacilli; order Lactobacillales; family Lactobacillaceae; genus Ligilactobacillus; species Ligilactobacillus sp. LYQ139. Next base: position 109,626 of record NZ_JBJFZW010000003.1, on the reverse strand, counting down.
TAATAACGTCATATTCCTTTGTCATTCCAAAACCCTCCTTATTACCTACTAAACTGCTTACTCATTATACGGGCTTAGCTTACTTTTAGGAAGCCTTTTGCTCACCCTGATCGAGGTACCAGGGATTAGCAGGCTGCCGGCGCCGCCGATAAATAATTAGCGCCAAAGCTCCCACAAAAAACAGCACCGATAACCACTGGGATACGCGGATTGGCCCTAACATCAGACTATCCGTGCGCATTCCTTCAATGAAGAACCGGCCAACCGAATACCACATCACGTAACTCAAAACAACCTCGCCGCACTTAAAAAAGTGCTTCCGGTGCCGCAGGGAGATCAACACGATGAATCCCAAAACATCCCACACCGATTCGTACAGAAAGGTTGGTTGGTAGTACACCCCGTGAATACACATCTGACTCACAATAAAGTGCGGGAGGTGCAGGGTGGTTTGTAAAAATGCCAGGGTGGTCGCGTATCCGTGGGCCTCTTGGTTCATGAAGTTCCCCCAGCGACCGATCCCCTGCGCCAAAATAACGGTCGGGGCAATCACGTCCAGTAATAACCACAAATTAATGTGCCGCCGGTGGCAAAACACCATTAACGTAACGAGGGCCCCAATTAGCCCGCCGTAGATTGCAATCCCGCCGTCCCAAATACACGGAATCAGTGCCAGGTTCTGGGAATAATACTTCCACTGGAAGACTACGTAATACGCCCGGGCGCACACTAACGCCACCGGAAGGGCCCATAACAAGCAGTCGTAGATGTCGTCTTCCTTAATTCCCCGGCGCCGGCCTTCCCGAACTGATAAGAACACCGCCAACAACACTGCAAACGCGATGATAATGCCGTACCACCGGATCCGAAACGGCCCGAACTGAACGGCATTCGGGTTTAACGCAGCTAACATTCTCTCCATCTCTCTTCTTTAAAGCTAGTCATCCTGGTTATCAACCGCGGAGTTTTGGGCAATTAGTTCGCGAAGGTTTTGCTCAAACGCCTTGCTGGAATCGTAACCCATCATCTTAGCCCGGTAATTCATCGCCGCCGCCTCAATGATAATGCCGACGTTTCGCCCAATCTTAACCGGAATGGTAATCTGAGGAATTTCCACTTCAAAAATCGGCACCATCTTTTCTCCGGTTCCTAACCGATCATACTGCTGATCCTTGGACCAGTTTTCCAGGTGAACGATTAATGAAATATCCGTGGACTGGCGGACCGCCCCGGCCCCAAACAGGTTCATCACATCAATAATACCGATCCCCCGAATTTCAAGGAGGTGCTGAAGAACCTTCGGCGCCTCCCCGATGATTGTCTGTTCGTCCTGCTGGTGCACGTCGACCCGGTCATCGGCAATCAACCGGTGCCCCCGCTTAATTAATTCAAGGGCGGTTTCGGACTTCCCAATCCCCGAATCCCCCGTGATGAGCACACCTAAACCGTAAATGTCCATCAATACCCCGTGCATTGACTTTCGTTCAGCCAAGCACCCTTCGAGGTAGTTGGACATTTTTGAGGACACCCTAGAAGTGCCCAGTTTAGTCCGCAAGATTGGAAGCTGATGCCGCCGGGCCGTATCTTCCAGCTCCGCGGGTACCGGCAGCATCCGGGAAACGACGAAGCACGGCGTGTGCGGACCGCACAGCCGCTCGATGTCCCGCGCCCGTTCGGATGCCGGCTTTTTTTGTACATAGGAAATTTCTTTCATCCCCAGAAGCTGGATCCGCTCCTCCGGGTAGTAATCAAAGTAGCCGGTCAACTCGAGCCCCGGCCGGGAAATATCACTCGTTGTGACAAAGCGCTCCTTTAAGAACTTTTTGCCGTAGTACACAATGAGGTTGTTTGCTTCAACAAGTTCCGCAACACTTACCTGATTCATTGGTTTACCCCCCTACAAGTTAACGAATCTCTCCTCTCAAAACCCGTTATCCTAATCATAACAAAAAGCGCAATTTAGAACATCCCTAAACTAGGCATCTGTCCCAAGTAACTGCTCGAGGGTGGTGAGGCGCTCATCGAAGACGGTAAACGCCCGCTCCAAGTAGGCTGGCTGGGTCATGTCAACTCCCGCTTGCCGCATCACGTTCAACGGGTAGTCGCTGCTGCCAGCTTTGAGGTAATTCAGGTATGCCGTTGTGTGCTGCGGGTCGTCATCCAAGATATTCTGGGCTAACGTGGTGGCCGCCGCAAACCCGGTTGCGTACTGGTAAACGTAAAAGTCGTAATAGAAGTGGGGAATCCGTGTCCACTCGTAGGCAATCTGCGGATCGTTTTCCACGGCGTTTCCGTAGTACTTCTGATTAAGCTGGTCGTAGTACTCAGCCATCCGCTGCGCTGTGAGGGGCTGACCAGCGGCGTCCTGTTCATGTAACCACTGTTCAAACTGGGCGAACTGGGTTTGCCGGAAGACCGTCCCCTTAAAGCCATCCAGGTAGTGGTTGAGCACGTATGCCCGCACCGCCGGATCCTTTTGCGTTTTCAGTAAGTATTGGGTCAGCAGGTTTTCGTTAGTTGTAGATGCAATCTCGGCCACAAAAATAGCGTAATCCCCGTACTGATACGGTTGCGTATGGGTTGTGTAGTAACTGTGCATGCTGTGGCCCATCTCGTGCACCAGCGTAAAGAGGTTTTCCAGTGTGTCCTGCCAGTTTAATAGGATGTACGGGGCGGTATCATACATTCCACTGGAGTATGCCCCGCTCCGTTTTCCCTTACTCTCCACCACGTCAATCCACCGCCGGTCAAACGCTTCTTGAACGTGCTGGCAGTAGTCATCGCCTAAAACGGCTAACGCCTTGAGGGCCATTTCCTTAGCCTCATCGTAAGTAAACTTTAAGGATGGTTCCCCCGTCAACGGCACGTACATGTCATACATGTGAACGGGCCGGCCCAGCACCCGTTGCCGCAGCCGGACATACCGGTGGAGTAAATCCAGGTGGGCCGTTACCCGATCAACCAGCTGGTCGTACACGCTAACCGGAATGTGGTTTTCTGCCAGAGCGGCCGTCCGGGCATCCGGGTAACGGTGCACTTGCGCAGTATAGTTGTGCATCTGCACGTGGGTGGCAAGAGTCGTCGCAAACGTTGCCGCAAACTGCTGGTACACCCGGTACAGTTGTGTGAACGCTTCTTTGCGAACCCGCGGATCGGTTGCCTCTAGCAGCTGGGCATACACCCCGTCTGACAGGTGGCGCTTAACCCCATCAGCGTCCGTCACCGTTCCCAAATCAAGGTCCGAATTACTTAACGTTCCAAAAATCCGTTCAGGGCCGCCAAAAACGGACTGGGCCCCGGCTAATAAGTGCTCTTGCGCCACCGGTAAAACATGGTCCCGTTCACTCGTCCATTGTTCCAGTAGGTGCTGGTACTCCCGCAATCCCGGTTCGTCTGCCAACGCCTGATTAAGCTGGGCGTCCGTGAGCTGGACCAGTTCTGGTTGGAACCATGCCGTTTGCTGAGCCACCGTGGTCATCAGCTGTTCCACCTGGGCAAAGAGCCCTTGATATTGAGCGTTGGTGGTATCCTGATCGTTTTTCATTTCAGCATACACGTACAGTTTTTCCGTCTGGCGGTTAAGTGCAAGTAGCGCCTGAAGGGCTTTTAACAGGGCCGCTCCGCCCTGCTGCAGGGTCCCCTGATACTGACCAAACGCTTCGGCTCGCTCCTTAATCGCTACGAGTGCCTGCTGGGCCGCATCGTCCGTTGCATAAATTAACGTTAAATCCCACTTTAGTTCCGGGGCGACGTCCGCCCGTGAAGGTAACTCAACAACCATCAAATCACGTCCTTACTTTTTTGCTTTTATTCTACCGATTAGCGGGGAGTTTGTACACTGAGAAAGTGCTGTTAACAGGCGCTGATAGTCAGCGGCCATCGCTTCTTGTGCCCCCGTAATTCCCGGCCACACCCGCAACCGTACTGACAGCTGGGGCCGACCAAGCCATTGGAGAGCCACCGCTACCCGCCACTCCAACCCACCATGCTGGTATAGCGGAGCAGCATATGTCTGCCCAATAAACGCCCCCAGCATTGTCAGGGGCACGCCCGCTTGGTAACATTGCACCTGCAGTCGTCTGAGCCACCATCCAGGTTGTTGACACCGCCAGTTAAGTTGCCGTTGTTGATGAATAATCGCGGTCGCCGGAACAACCGGAACCGGCAATGTTCGCGGCGTCCGCATAAACGTAACGAACTCATCCCACCGCTTCGTCCAAAACCACCGCACCCGGAGTGGTAAAAACGGCGCCTGCCATAAATCATACGCTACCCCTAACCGTTGCCGAGAAACATCGTAATACGTCAGGTACCACCCCAACTGGGGCCGCCAGCGTAAAAACTGGGCCACTTGCCGGGAAAGGGTCCGCCTAAGGGTATACCGGGACCCCAACAACCACAACACAAAGACCCCGGCTTGTTGGTATCCTTGCATGCGGTGACAATACGCCTCTACAGAGAGCGGCGCACACTGGTACTCAAGTGCCCACCGCCCCACCAGAATATCTGGTCGCTGGTGGCTAGCCGGTAAGGACCGTTCAAGGACGGCGGGATACCCCGCTTGCCGCACTAAAGTGACCAATTGCTGCTTACCACTCGCATGTTGCGTTGTCTCTCCCCGACCAACGCCAGTTGACCGGGCCTGATGGGCAAAATACGCCCGGTTAACCCTTCCCCGCCGTACGTGCAGGCTTACCCCGCACCGTGGGCACCAGTACGGCTGCTTCGGTTGTGCTTGAGAAGCCGTAATGAGTCGATGCTGATTATCGTATGCCCAGTTCATAAAACCGCCCCCTCACCCCATAAATAGGCGAAGAGACGGTCAATTTCGTATTTTTTATTAATCAACAGGAAAATAGTGCCGAACCAGCTGGAGGGCCGAATCACGTAAGAGTAACCGTCCCCGCTCCCGAAGCATGGCGCCAGTCAGCCGGACAGCCCGGTCGCCGTACTCAGCTAGCATTCCCCGGAGGGTGGCCAGCCCGGTGGTTCCCAAAACGTCGTCGTAGACAACCACGTCTAAGTAATACTGATCATCCAAAGCATACAAGTGCGATACCACTGCACTCGCATCTATGTCCTGAGCAAGCGTTTGAACCGCCGAAAACGTTGCAAAGGCATACACCAAATGATGGGGTTCATGGGTCAAAGAAGTGGCTGACTTCTCCTCGTCAGCTGCCACCGTTGTTCGGCGCACATCGCCATCACCAGAATCTTTATGGGCAGCGTCATTTGCCGCCAGTGGTACCCCCAACAACGGCTCATCCTTGGGCTTGCCATCCTCATCAACATCCACTTTGGTGATGAATAACTCCAGCCCGTGCCGGTTGGGCATGATCTGAAACGTCACCGCATCGTTATCCTGAAACTCGTGGTTGGTATCAACCTCAGCCAAAATCTGGTAAAAAAACCGCTCAACTTCCTTTTGGTTTCCCAAAAGGTCCAGCACGGTGACGTCATGCGCTTCGAGGTCGTCCATTCCTAAAAGCACCCGAATCGTGCGCTCATTGACCCGTTCGACTTCCATCTAACTCACCTTCCGTCCGCAATCTCCTTAGTACCCATCATACCCGTTTTTGTGTCGGGGTGAAAGTCCCCTACTCAGTGGCTAAAAACGGGCGAACATGCAATGATGCATGTCCGCCCGTCATTCGAACGGTAAGTCACCGTTGAGCGATTAGTACTCGACCAGTTCCTGTGCTTGCCGTAATTCAAGCGCCCGCACTTCCCGCGGTAGGAACCGCCGAATCTCATCTTCATTATAACCAACCTGGAGCCGTTTCTCGTCCATAATAATCGGCCGCCGCAGAAGCCCCGGATTCTGCTGAATCATATCGAACAACTCTCCCATCGGTAGGTCGTCCAAATCAACGTGCAACTGCTTGTATGCCTTCGAACGGGTCGAAATAATCTCTTCCGTCCCATCTTCAGTCATCTGAAGAATCTGCTTAATCTCATCAACAGTGAGCGGTTCGGAGAAGATGTTCCGTTCAGTGAACGGAATTTCATGTTCCTGTAACCAGGCCCGTGCTTTCCGACATGACGTACAACTTGGCGAAACATATAACGTTACCATACGACCGCTCCTTACTTTATAAACCGTTATCCGTCATCGACTGTTTCTATTATAGTCCATTCCGGAAGCAACCGCACACTTTATAACGAATTTATTACAAACTTAATCGTTATTTTTTACAAGTAACGTTTTAATCGTCAAATTAACTCCCCGCACCTCCCTGGTTTTCGGGAATTATAACTTATCAATTAACGTTGCCAAGCTTGTCAACAACTCGGCTGGTAATTGTTCCCCGGCGTGGCTCTGCTCATACTGCTTGAGCCAGTTCAACCGCACTTCGAAGCGGGCCTTTAGCGTTTCAACGTAGTCCTTATCATTAAAGTTAACCTCGTAGCCGTCCAGTGGCATGTAGCTCATATGAGGTAACGGGCCAAACGCCTGCCACTGATCCTTATCGTCCACCAGGGTTTCGAGAATCCCCAGCGTCGTTTCTTTCTTAATATCATTGCCTAAGAAGTTATCCGTGTTGATGATGTAACAGTTAACGTGTTGCTTAGCGAACAACTCCTTGAAATCGTGGTAATCTTCGGCCAGTGGGTATGCCCGGAACGGGTCCGCAAACGGCTCGATAACAAGGGCATTGTGATCAGCCACGTTTTCAGCAGTGGACCGCTTGGTTGCCAGCGTAGCCCCAAACGTAGCAGCCAGCGCCGGATCCTCTAGCCGTACAACCGGCGGTAAGCTGTTGTCCTTCATAATCCAGAAGATGGAGTCAATCGGGGCAGGTTCCTTGTCCACCCGGTTAAGGGAGGCATAGCGCGTCTTAATTGTCCGGCCGTTCCCGTTCCGCAGGTCTTCCGTAACCAGCACCCGCTTACCATCCGCATCCGTTGTTACCCCACAGTTCATAACCGTGGTGAAGTAGGTCGTTTCCCGCGTCCCCGGCAGGTAGTCGTTGGTCTTATCGAAGTACGACGGTTCAAGGGCAACGGACGAGCCGTTTTCCCGGGAAATGACGAAGGCATCGTCGTGCAATACGGTAATGTCGTACTTGCCGTTGTGCTTTGCGTGCGTCAGCGTAGACTTACCGGAACCAGACAGGCCATAAACGGCAAAGACGCGATCATCCTTGTCCTTAAAGTGGAACGCCTTTTCGCCCCCGTGGCACGCGGTGTAACCATGCCGGTGCGCCGTGGCCCACGTCAGGGTCAAGGTTGATTTCTTAAGCTCACCGAAGTACCGCAGCCCCAGGATAGCAGCAACATTATGCTCCGGATCAAACAAAGCTAACCCCTGTGGGAAGCGGTCATCATGCCAGTACGGGTTCGCGTAAATGTAGATGTCCCCTTCATCGTACTGCCGGGAGTTCGCGTAGCGTTTACGGTATTCCTCAGTAACCGGCTGGAAATTAAGCATGTACGAGAGCAAGTTCATCTCAAACCCTTCCGGTACGGCCAGGTGGGCCCCCACCATGAAGTCTTCGTCCAATCCCACGTAAACATCGGTCTTGTAGAAGTTATGCTCATGCCCGCCGTAAATGGCCTCCCGCAAAACGCTCATCATTTCATCCTCATCCACCGTCGGATCATTTAATAACCGCCGGGCGGCCGCCGTCCGGCCAACCACACCCCCGTGATTATCAACCAGCTGCACGGCATCAGAAGGTAATCCCAGATCGTCCGTGTGTTTAATTGGAATATCCGTCACAATCGTGTTCGGCGCCTTTTTTGCCAAGTAATACGCCGAGGCAACGTCGGTCACATGATGCATGTTGTTTTCATAAAACGCACTTTCCACCGTCGTCCGCATCCGGGAGAAAATTGGGTTTTTCTTCGTAATGTCCTTCTCGGTGAAACTTCTGCGTGTACTCATATTAACCACTATCCCTTTTATAAATTTGGACGCAAAAAACCGCTTCCATACGCTTAGTATAGCACGCTGGGAGGTATTTGTGAATATTTTAATTAATTATGAATAAATAACGCTTAAATCACAATTATTCAGGGATTTAACAACTATATAAATTAATGATAATCATCACATATATCCCCATTTCCGCCGGGTCGCCATTGAACTTTCCCCCTCCACCCCGTATCATATTCCGTGGAATAGACTTACACGAAAGAAGGTTTTACCATGCACCATCAGGACGTGCACCCCGCACGTTTTTTGGGGGTAACACTACTTAATGCCCTTATTACCGTTTTTGAATTCTTAGGGGGCCTGTTCGCCGGAAGTTTAGCGCTACTTGCTGACGCCGGCCACAACCTCAGCGACACGGTTACCATTGTCATTAGTTACGGGGCCCATTGCTTGGCGCGCCGCCCCGGTACCGCCAAGCAAACCTTTGGCTACCGCCGGGCGGAGATCATCTCGGCGTTCCTTAACGCGGGGTTACTTGTTGTCATGGCGCTCTTTATCATCGGGGCCGCCCTGCAACGCCTGTTACACCCCACTTCCGTAAACGGTGAAGTAATGACGGGAGTGGCAATCATTAGTACGGTCGCTAACTTAGTATCAGCGGCCCTCCTGCACGCAGGCAGCACAACGAGTCTTAACATCAAAGCAACATACCTGCACGTCTTAGCGGACGGACTGAGTTCAATTGGGGTCACCGCCACCGGATTAATTCTCATGGTGTGGCCCGTTCACTGGTTAGACCCGTTGGTTTCAGTAGCCGTGGCCCTCTACATCGCGTACGAAGCCCTGCCAATCATTCAAAAAACCACCAGCATTCTCATGCAGCGCGCGCCCCGGCTTGATTACCACGCCATCATCCGGGACATCACCGCCCTACCCCAGGTCAATGCCGTTCACCACGTTCACGCCTGGTCCATCGATGAGCACCGGATTATTTTTTCAGCACACGTCAACTGTGACGATATTCGCTTGAGCGAAGCCGAACAGCTGTACCAGGAAATTGGGGCGCTCCTCCGGCGGAAGTACCATATCAACCACGTCACCATTCAGGCGGAGTGCCACCGCGGCCAAAACGAACGGATGTTTAATATTGACCATTAATTTCCAGGATAGACAAAAATAATAAAGGGGACTGCCATTTTTAACGCAGTCCCTTTTTATTAATCCAATCCTAAATACCGTTCCAATACCTGGAGAACGCCCGCCTCGTTGTTATTCGGCGCAATTAGCTGGGCTGTCCGCCGAACTACCGGACTACCGTTCGCCATCGCATAACTAATCCCCGCCGCTCGTAACATTTCCAGGTCGTTTTCACCATCACCAAATGCGATCAGGTCTGCTAGTTGCCGACCACTATGCGCCAACAACGTCGCCAACCCCTGCGCCTTCGTTGCTATCGGGGCAACCAGGTCAATGCTTCCGTTACCACTGGGACAGGCCGTGACCCACTGTTTTAATCCCCTGGTAAGCGTGGCAACCACCCGCTGTTCATCCCCAAGGGCAACATTGACGGTAACCTGATAAATGGTTTTTTCTGGAAGTGGCGCAAGCGCACCTACCTCTACTAGGTTCGGGCAGTAATAGTGCGCCCGCTTTCGGAGCACCACCGGGGCACTCTGGGCAACGTAGGCGTGCCGCACCCCACACACCATCGGCGCAAGCCCAAGGTCAAGACACCGGATGACAATGGTAGTCACTACGTCTTCGGGAACAAAGTAGCGGATCGGCTCCATCCCGGGGCCGGTAATGTGCGCCCCGTTTTCCGCAACATAGCTTACCGCCGGAAACGCCGCAAAGTATTGCGCCAACCGCTCATACTGGTTCCCGCTTGCAACAATAAACTGAATATCGTGTTCTTGCAGTGCCGCAAGGACCCGGGCAAACCGGTCCTCGTCAAACCGCTTATGATCATCAAGAAAGGTCCCGTCCATATCAACGGCGACCGCCCGAAACGGAACTGATTGCATTTTTCACACCCCCGATTAAGCTGTAACCCTTTCCTTGATTATAACAAAAACCACGCCCGAATTACCGGATAAATGTAATCGGTTACGTGGTTGTTTAAATACCTGATTAACGCTGCAAAAACTTGGGCACCAGAAGCGTCCGCGGTGCACGCGCGCCTTGTTGGAGCCGTTTGCGGTTAACCACCGCAATCAACTGCAACATCGTAATCGCCACCGAGCTCCGCTTCCGGTACGACGTGTATTTGGGCCGCCACCGGGTGACGTACTTATTCTTATAAGCCCGAAGTCCCTGGAACCCGTACAGTTTATAGCCATACTCGTAAATGAAATGGGCTGCTTTTTCTTCGAGGAAACTAAACTTCGATTCCCCGACGTTTGATAAGGGCGCCATCCCCATATTAAACCGCTGATAATCGTGCTTTTGCCCGTACTGAAACAGACTAATAAAGATCATATCCATGATGCCGGACGGCGCATCCTTACTATGACGCATTAGGTCAACGGAGAGTGTGCCGTCATCCATTGGCATCAACGTCGCAAAGGCCACCAGCGTCCCGTCTTGCGCCCGCACGAGGGCAACCGGTGCTTCGTTCACGTAATGCGGGTCAAAGAACCCCAACGAAAAGCCCTTTTCGACCTGTCCATCTAGCCAACTATCTGAAACCGTCCGCAGTTCGGCCATTAACTGGGCGGAAACGGGTGCGGGTTCCATCGTAAACGTATACCCCTCCCGCTCAAACTTATGCATGAGGGCCCGCTGCGCCCGTTGTTTTTTCCCGGCAAGCGTAAAGGATGGGAGATCAACGACTCCCTCTTCGCCGGTTTTGATGAAGTCATAGCCGTATTCATGCAGCAGTAACGTCAGCTGGGCGTTAATTTCGTAAAAGACCAGCTGGTAACCATACCGGTCCGCTGCCATAATCAACTCACTAATGGCGGCTTCCAAGTACTCTTGGTCCCCAACCGGCTCCCCCATAATCATGAGTTTGTCTGCCTTAAGCTGATACATAAAGAAGAGCTTATCCTCCCCGTCAACCGTGTAGTAATACAGGTGCTTATCCTGCAAGAAGGCCAGGTGGCTGACTTCGTTGCCCCCGTACATGCTAATTACGCGTTTAATCCGCGCTTCGTCGTACTCAAAACGCTGGAACGGATTAGTCCCCGATGCCAGGTAATTCATGATTATAACCAAAATCACCGTGGCAATGATGATTCCGACAAACCCGTATAACCACACGCGCTGCGCCGGAAACAGTAGTAGCAGCGGTACGTGGTGGGGATGGTGATGATGAATCAGCGTACTCGGGGCGTTGATAATCCCCACGACAACGTACAAAAGAGCAATTCCCACCACAATGGCGGTATCAACAACCACTTCAGCGAGCGAGTACTGTAACTGTTCGCGGTACAGTTCATGCCGGGAAAGCACCACTGCCAAGAAAACAACCGCCAAGAAAAGCGCTAAGCTCAACGTATACGCATGAATAAGCGTGTTAATAATTCCCACTGCCAGAATCACTAGCGTCGGCCAAAACGCCTTTTTCACTTTATTTTGAATCCCACGCGCCATTCCAAGCAACATGAACGCAAAGATAATGCTGGAAATCTGATTCAAGAAGAGAAACGTATACGTATCCAGTTTCATCAGCAACCCGTTACTCAGCGTAAAGTTTGGCACCGCCGCCTCCAACAGCATGAAAATCGCCGAGAAGTACATGAAAGCCGTCACCAAGAAATGCGCACCCTTGTGCAACAGTGCCCGTGGTAACCCGTTGAAGTGTTCGTTGACCCGGTGCCCTAAATCATGAGCGAAGAAGGCCACTCCGACTAAGAACGGCACGATGTAGTAGAACAGCCGAAATAGCAGCAACCATGCCACGGCTACGGCACTCGGAACGTGGAGGGTTGCTAACCCAATGAGCATAAACACGTCAAACGAACCCAAGCCTCCCGGGACTAGCGAGATAATTCCCACGACCTCGGCAATTATGTAGAGCGGAAAAACCGCCGCCAAGTGAACGTGCGGGTGTAAGATGGCCCCAATCAACAAGAAAAACAGGGCCGCTAACCCCCACTCACACGTTGACGTGGCGATTAGTCCAACCTCGCGCTTAAGGGTTAAATCCCCGAAAAAGGCGTTATCCTTAAACTTCGTCACGCAGAACAACACGGGGAAGTACAACCCGCCTCCCAGTAACCACACGGCATAGTTATGGAAATGGTGGCCAATCCCCACCCCGAACATCATCAAAAGCGCAATCCAACAGTAGATGGACAACCCCGCCAGTAAGAACAGCGCGATCTTTGAGATGGCGTAAAGCACCTGCTTTTTCGTCGCGTTTTTATTATAGAAGTTCGCCCGGAGTGTGGCACCAAGCACCCCCCCAAACCCCGCAATGTTAGTGAAGGTATTGGTAATCCACCCGCTCCGCACAACGTACGGAACCGAATAACTTTCTGGCAAGAATTTCACGATCATGAAATCATACCCCAACATCGGGGTGACTGCAACTAATCCCCCAACCAGCATAATAATAATTTCTCCGGGGGTTCGGGCCATCAAACTGGCCCCAACGTGGGCCCAATCAAGTTTTTTAAAGATCTGGCCAATTTCATATGCAACAAAGGTGAAAACCGAAAAGGCAAACAGGACCTTAATTACCGTAAAGTTTTGCCCGATAAAGTTCTTAATTCGTTCGTACGCTTGCTTAATCACGCGTGTTCCTCCTCGTATCATGTCTTTTCAATTATCACCAATAATTTGACAGATTGCAAGGAACATCCGTTATTGGGGAAAACCATCATGGTACTGCGGGGGGGTCCAGTACCCCACCTGGGATCCGTTAACCGCAAACACGCACCCGGTTTGCGGCGTGGAAAGAACTTGCGTCACAATAAACTGCCCTACCGCCGTTGCCGATCCAAGATGCCATTCAGCAGGAAGGTGCCCACCGTACCGCTCCCGCAGGTGGGCCATCACCGGGCGGGTCATGTCCGTTCGGGCAGCCGGCGCCACAGCATTCACCCGCAAATGATACCGGGTTAGTTCCCGGGCAAGCGTATACGTCAAACTCACTAGGGCACCCTTGGTTGCCGCATAGTTGGCCTGCCCGGGGTTCCCCAACAGTCCCCCCTGGGAAGTCATCATGATAATTGCCCCCCCGGCCCGCATTTTAGGAACAACCGCGCGGGTTATGTTGAACACCCCGGTAAGGTTGGTTGCAATGACGGTGTCCCACTGTCTGACAGTCATCTTCGTCCACCAAGCATCCGCCACGGTCCCCGCGTTGTTTACCAAATAATCAACCGGTGGCAGGTGCCGACACGCCTTACCAACTGCCGAACGGTCAACAACATCGCAGCAAAGTACCCGGCATTCACCATGGGGATAATGCGCCAGCAGCGTTTGGCGCACCTGGTTTAGCCGGTGCCGGTTACGACCGTGTAAGATTACGGCCAAACCCTGCTTCATGGCCGCTTGGGCGGTGGCCCGGCCAATCCCCCTGGTTGCCCCGGTAACTAAAATGCGTTTTACCATTCTTCTAACCACCTTTCGACCTGCTGGTTGCCCACCAACACAGCACTGCCCATTCCCCCGGCAACGCACATCGCCGCTATTCCAATAGCCGGATGGTCAAGGCGTTTTAAGTAGTTAAGCAGCCGCGTAATTAAAATTCCCCCCGTTGCGCCGTATGGATGGCCAGAAGCCAGGGCCCCACCATACGGGTTCCACCGTGCTGCCTGAATTCCTAGCCGCCGCTGACAAAAGAGCGCTGCTACCGCAAAGGGTTCGTTAACCTCGTAAGCCGCGATCATCTCCGGGGAAACCCGCGTTTTAGCTAACAGTGTTTGGACCGCTGACACGGGCGTTTCTAAGAACCGATCCGGAAACCCACCCACCAGTGCGCTTCCCAGCAGATAACCCTGCGCCGGATAATCGCTGGTCGGTGCCGCCAGCACCACCGAGCTGGCACCGTCGTTAATTGGGCAACTATTGCCCGCCGTACAAACCCCCGCCAGGTGAAAGGCCGGTTTTAACCGGGCCAACCCGGCAAAGGTCGTCGGCCGGGGGCACTCATCCTGACTGCTACCATTAACGGGAATAATTTCCGTTGCCGTCACCCCAACTTCCCAAGCCTGGCGGGTTCGTTGCTGGGAACGAACAGCATAGCGGTCAGCCTGCGCGCGCGTAATCCCCGCCCGAACTGCTAGCCGGTCAGCCACACTCCCAGGGTCAAGGTCGCGCATCCCTTCCGGTGCTAACGGAAAACGCTTCAAGGAAATCCCGGCCGCCGTTTGCACCCGGTATGCTTGGGAGCTACTTTCAACTCCCCCCGCAAAAACCAGCGTGGCATCCCCCGTTTCAATCATCCGTCCTCCGGTAACCACCGCCTGCAATCCGCTTGCACACTGGCAATCCAAGGTCAGTGCCGGAGTTGCCGGAGAAATGCCGGCCGCTAACGCGCACCGCCGGGCCAAGTTTCCGCCCTGATTAACAGCGTTTCCCAAAACCACCATATCAGGTGTGGTGGGGATTCCCTTCTCCCGTTGGCCCTGGATTAACTGGCGGTATAATTCTTCGGGCGCCACCTGCCGCAACATGCCGTTTACTTTTCCCACCGGTGTCCGGTACGCCGCAACAATCTTAACCTTCATCATGAAACCCTCCCCGTAAATACTGCTGACAAAGTACCTTCCGCGCAATTTTATGATTATGGAGCGGAATGGCCGCAACCCGAATGATCTCTGCGGGAACCATGTACGCTGGCAGGTCATGCTGTAAGCGCGTGCGCAGGGCAGCAACGGTTCCCTGTAACCCACTCACCAACAGGACCACCCGCTCCTCGTAGGTGGGATCCGGCACCCCAAACACCGCACACTGACCGCACCACGGGGCGACGACGGTTTCAATTACCTGGGGTAAGAAGGTATTCCCCCCGTGACTGATCATGTCATGGGCCCGGCCGCGCAGGGTAACCTCCTGCCCCGCAACCGTACCGTAATCGTCCGTCACCACCGTAGTAACCTGCTGGGGATGGGCTGCCGTTCCCGCGTAGAGGTAAGGTGATTGCACCTGTAGCCGACCATCTGCCGTAGTCGTGGCGCGAACCCGCGGGAAAAGGCGTCCGACCTGGCCCGCGTGCTCATCTCCTGTCCGTTCCTGGGTGGCAATAAAACTCGTTTCGGCTGTCCCGTACGCTTCAAACACGCGACAGTGCGGCGCCTGGGCCTTAATTTGCCGCACCAACTCGTTCGGAGTGGTTCCGCCACAAAGGATCACCCGCCTAATCTTTGCCCACGGGAAGTCAGCAAGGTGCTGTTGAACATAGGCAGGAACCACAAAGAGCGCCGTCTGTTCCCCGATAACCGTCAGTTGCCGGGTAAACGGGCGCCCGGTCGTCAGGGCAAAAATCAGGGAGTGGAGCCCCAACGTCGTTGTCAGGGGACTGGGACAAAAGATAGTCATTTGCGGGGAAAGCGCAAAACTTGTTGCACACGCCGCAAAACCCGCCGTCCATGACGCCACCGTTCGCCAGAGCACTTTGGGTGTGCTAGTCGTCCCCGACGTCAACGCAAGGAAAACGGGCGGCTGGGAGTGAACCGGCGCCGGCGTGAAGTGTTGCAGGGCGCTCGTCGGGCCAACAAACGGCACTTGGTAGTTGGCCAGGGTCGCCTGCCAATCCACCCACACGTTTGCCTCATCATCCGAATTAATCACCACCACCGAACGGGACGAGCGGAGTTCCTTACTGCGCACCGCCACCCGGTGGCGAACCGCCGTTGGTGAAAGCCACTCCCCTGTTGCCGTTGTAACCACTTTGTCGCAGAACGCCATCAAACCACTCCTTTGCGTCAACATTATATGATTATAGGTTAACACAAACATGCTGCAGATTAGAAATAAAAAAACCAGCGGTGGAAAACCACCGCTGGTTGAACTAATCGTTTAACCGGCCGATTACTTAAGCGTAACCGTAGCACCCGTTTCTTCGATCTTGCTCTTGATTTCTTCGGCTTCGTCCTTAGCAACGCCTTCCTTAATAACTGAAGGAGCGTTGTCAACAAGTCCCTTAGCATCCTTAAGACCAAGACCAGTGATTTCCTTAACCGCCTTGATTGTCTTAACCTTAGCGTCGCCGGCAGCCGTCAGTTCAACGTCAAATTCTGACTTCTCAGCAGCACCGTCAGCACCTGCAGCACCTGCAGCTGCAACCGGAGCAGCAGCTGAAACGCCGAACTCGTCTTCGATTGCCTTAACTAAGTCGTTTAATTCAAGAATGCTGGCTTCCTTTAAGTCAGCAATAATCTTATCTGTATCTAAAGCCATTTTATTTACCTCCGTTTATTATGAAATGTCGTGGCTTAAGCCGCACAATTATGCAGCATCTTCGTCCTTGCTGTCGGCAACGGCCTTGACGGCGTATGCAACATTCCGGACAGGTGCCTGCAGAACAGACAGTAACATTGAAAGCAGCCCTTCGCGGTTCGGCAGCTTGGAGAGCGCCTGAATTTCTTCAAGTGAAGCAACCTTCCCTTCAATCATGCCACCCCGTAATTCAAGGTTCTCATGATCCTCAGCAAACTTAGCCAAAATCCGTGCTGGTGCCGTAACGTCGTCGTTAGTAAAGGCAACGGCCGTTGGGCCAACGAAAATGTCGTCTAAGCCTTCGATACCAGCCTGCTTAACGGCCCGCTTTAAGTACGTATTCTTAATAACACGCATCTCAACGCCAGCTTCACGCAACTGTTTCCGCAGATCCGTAACTTCCTCAACGGTTAATCCCCGGTAGTCCACAACAACGTTAGCAACGCAGTCTTCAAACTTCTTTGCAACTTCGTCAACGATTGCGGCCTTCTTTGCGATAACTTCCTTACTCAATTGATTCACCTCCCAGTCAGTGTGTCAACGGGCAATAAAAAAGCCCTCCATCCACTAAGACATAGAGAGTTCCGATAATTAATTATCTCCTCGGCAGGATATTAAGGCGCATGCCACCTGAGTCTTAGGTAGAATCATATTAAATTGACCTTCTTGAGGTTACCATGTTTTGCTTAAAGCGTCAACAGACATCACATAAATCACAACAAAAAGAGCCCGGTCCCCCGGACTCTTTTTCGTCTTATTGTGCTAGAGCCGCTTACATCGTGGCCGTGTCAATCGTAACACTTGGACCAAACGTTGAAGC
Source organism: Ligilactobacillus sp. LYQ139 (assembly GCF_045033025.1). Taxonomy (NCBI): domain Bacteria; kingdom Bacillati; phylum Bacillota; class Bacilli; order Lactobacillales; family Lactobacillaceae; genus Ligilactobacillus; species Ligilactobacillus sp. LYQ139. The sequence goes on along the minus strand of NZ_JBJFZW010000003.1, from coordinate 92,536 downwards.
AACTGAAAGGTGCTGAACGTACGTCCCCTTAACACTTGCCGGCCGCAGCTTCAAAATGATGTCGTAAATCGTCTGGAAGTTTTCTTCCAGGGCCTTAGCATCAAACGAAACCTTTCCAAACGGAACATGAACGTTCCCGTCGCGGTCTGTCCGGTACGTTACCTTCCCGGCCTTGGATTCTTCAACGGCCTTCTTAACGTCCATCGTTACCGTCCCGGTCTTCGGGTTTGGCATTAAGCCCTTTGGTCCTAAGACCCGTCCAAGCCGACCAACCTGGGCCATCATGTCTGGTGTGGCGATGGCAACGTCAAAGTCCAACCAGCCATCCTGAATTTTCTTAACTAAGTCATCGTCGCCAACAACGTCGGCCCCAGCTTCTTCAGCTTCCTTAGCCTTCGGCCCCTTGGCGAACACAACAACCTTCTGGTCTTTCCCAGTTCCGTTTGGCAGCACAACGGCGCCCCGGAGCTGCTGGTCAGCCTGCTTGGTGTCCAGGTTCAGCTTGAAAGCAACTTCCATGGTGGCATCAAAGCCAGCAAAATCAATCTTCTTAACCAGTTCGATCGCTTCAGCAGCCGTGTACGACTTCCCTGCTTCGACCTGCTTAGCAGCTTCTAAGTACTTCTTACTCTTTTTCTTAGCCATTAGTGATTATCCTCCTTGCAATCTGTGGTCAATCGGATATACCTCCCACCTGATTTTCGGGCTTTCGTCCCGAAATCCGACTGAGAAGTATGGGATTAGCCTTCGACGGTGAAGCCCATGCTCCGTGCAGTACCTTCAATCATGCGCATTGCGGCTTCGACATCCGCAGCGTTTAGATCTTGCATCTTTGTTTCGGCGATTTCCTTCACCTGATCCTTTGTCACCGTAGCGACCTTCTTGGTGTTTGGTTCACCGGAACCCTTCTGGACACCAGCAGCCTTCTTGAGTAAAACGGATGCCGGCGGAGTTTTAGTAATGAAGTCAAATGACCGGTCTTCATAAACACTAATAACAACTGGAATCAGCATGCCCGCCTGGTCCTGTGTCCGGGCGTTGAACTCCTTAGTGAAGCCCATGATGTTAATTCCGGCCTGTCCAAGGGCAGGACCTACTGGCGGAGCTGGAGTTGCTTTACCAGCAGGAATTTGTAATTTAACAACGTTAACTACTTTTTTAGCCACGGTAATACCTCCTTAAAATCCGTGTGTGGTCGGATGGCTGCGTCGAATTCAGCCTCCCACTGAATGCATGAAGCGCCATGCATACTTGAATAGTCTACCATGTTAATCCTTAACCGACAAGCCCCTGCGGCCGAGAAACGTGGCAATTAACCGGTCAACCATCGCGTTCTGGTGTAACAGACTGTGCTGGGCCAATAGTCCGGTAAACTTATGCTCCTGATACCGCGAAGCCGGCACCAAATGCTGGAGTGCCCGGGCGGAGTTAACCCCCACGGACCCATCAGTATGGGCGTGCAGCTCACCGTAAACGTTCAAAAACCTGGTGGTCGCCGGGATTGCCGCGTGGTTTCGTTGCAAATGCCGGTACCGCGGAGTCTGGTATGTTGGACCAGCTGAGGTCAGCGCATAGTCCTCAATGTGGGCCCAATTCGTCTTACCCGGATCGGTATCGTTAAACGGCGCGGCAATTGTGACCGCTTGTTGAATCACCGGCTCCATGTGGACATTATGAGTTACCAGGTAATGTAACAGGGCAACCCCACCCATTGAGTGGGCAACCACCTGCACTTCTCTCCGCCCAAGGTGATAAAGCGCCCGCAACAATCCCCGCAAATCCGAAACCTGAATCTCTACGGGTCCCCGGTTTTGGACAAACAAAACCTGAACCAAGTCGCTGGTTGCCAGTTCACCCCGAACCCGGGTAATTCGCCCCTGATCAAGCCACACCGTCGCTACCTGAGCGCCCCAGCCGTGTTTCACAAAGCGCCTAATCATCGGGCCAAAAGAAAACCGATTACCCCTATATCCCGGAATAAATAAAACGGGGACCCGCCATTTGCCCGGCTTCACACAGGGCGAAGCATGGTGGCTGAGCCAGTGACTACCGCCGGCAAGCAGGCCCGCACTGCTTAGTCCCTGACCCCATTTCCGTCGTGTCATGGCCACCACCTCTTTTCCCCTTAAATTAAACTAGTTGACCTTATCAACCTGATCGAAATCGAGTTCTGTTGCCGTTTCCCGCCCAAACATATCAATGTTAACCTTTAACTTCATCTTTTCGTGATCAATGGCCGTAATCTTGCCTTCCAGGCCGCTAAACGCGCCGTTAATAATCCGAACGGTATCGCCCACATCCGCCTTGAAGTCAATGTGGCGCGTGGACATTCCGAGCCGCCGTAAAATTAATTGAATTTCATCATCCAGCAGCGGCGCCGGCTTGCTGCCGGATCCGTGCGACCCCACAAACCCGGTGACCCCCGGAGTGTTCCGAACAACGTACCAGGACTGGTCCGTCATAACCATTTCTACCAGAACGTAACCCGGGAAAGTCTTTTCCATTTCAACCTTGTCCTTCCCGTCCTTCAGCTGGTGGTGTTCCTCTTCTTCCGGTACGATTACCCGAAAGATGTAGTCCTGCATCCCCATTGAGGTTGTCCGTGATTCCAGGTTATTCTTAACCTTGTTTTCGTAACCAGAGTACGTGTGCAGAACGTACCACTTCTTTTCGTTTTCTGTTGTCGTCATAAGTAAGCTCCTCTTAAATTCATTAGGGTAAAATAAAAAAACCTTGCCGCAACAAGATTTTTCGCTTCAATCGTATTATACAAAACCGCACGAATCCCCGCAACTAGTGTCGCCTAAAGCGCCCCAACAATCATCTGGGCTGCCCAGTCAACGAGCGCAAAAAATATGATAAACAAAATTGATGACATCACTACGATGTCGGTTGAATGCATTGTCTGCCGGAAGTTCAGCCATGTTGTGTCCTTCATGGTCTGAATAACACCCTTAATAAACTTCATTTCTGCCGTTCCTCCGTTACTTTGTTTCCCGGTGCAGCGTATGCTTCCCGCAGTACCGACAAAACTTCTTAACTTCAAGCCGCTCAACCCGCTGGGGGTTCGCCGCAATCGTATAATTCCGTGAACCACACACGGAGCATGCAAGTGCTACCCGCTTTTGTGCCATGCTGATCACTCCTCACACGTTATCCCTAGCTACCCTATCATAAACGCGGGAAGCGTGTCAATTTCCGGCGCTACCCCCGCCGAGACGTAAACCCCCGGTACATGACGAGTCCTGCTGCCACACTAGCGTTGAGGCTTTGAACGTGCCCGGTCATCGGAATGGTCAGCATTTCATCACACGTTTTTTTAAGAAGGGGGGTAATTCCCCGCCCTTCATTTCCAATTACCACAACGGTTGGCCCCTTCGCTTGCCATTGCCGAAAATCAGTTCCTTCCATATCGGTGCCAAACAACCAACACCCGCGTTCCTTCAGCATCTTCGCCGTCTGCACCATGTTGGTAACGCGGGCAACCGGAACGTGTTCGATGGCCCCGGTGGACGTTTTGGCGACCGTGGCTGTGAGTTGAACGGCCCGGCGTTTAGGGATAATAATCCCATGAACCCCGGTTGCATCAGCCGTCCGCAAAATTGAACCGAGGTTGTGTGGATCAACAATCCCATCCAGCATCAACAGGTACGGCGCCTCACCCCGCGCTTCTGCCCGGGCGAACAGGTCATCGACCGTTGCGTATTCGTACGCCGCAATTGCCAACACAACGCCCTGATGGTTTTGCCCCGCCACCAGACAATCAAGCTTCTGCTTCGGCACGGAACTAACAATGATGTGTTGCTGCTTGGCCAGTTGCATCATCGTACGCACCGCATCCGCCTTTAAGTCCGCCTGAACAAACAACTTATTAGCTTCCTGGCGGGCCTTAAGTGCCGTCATAACGGGGTGCCTGCCCATAATAAAGTCCGCTGTCATTACTTTCCCTCCCGTTCAACCGTTTGGATACACCAGTTAGCCAGCTCAGTCAACCGCTCCTGTTGCCCACTTAAAAAGAGGTACCCAAACAACGCTTCAAATCCGGTTGAGATCCGGTAAGTGACCACGTTCGTGTTCTTTGCGGAAGTATGACTCTTAGCATTCCGTCCCCGCCGGTAAAATTCCCGTTCGGTCGTTGTCATCACATTTTCTGCTTCCATCTTATCGATTAAAAACGCCTGTGCCTTGGCCGAAACGTAGTGGGTCGCCCGGTGGTGGAGCTTTGTCGGTTTGCTAATTCCGCTAGCTAGTAGGTGCCGCCGAATATACACTTCATAGATGGCATCCCCGATGTAGGCCAGAGCAATCCCGTTTAACTGTTGATAGTCAACGTCACTCATGCGCGTTTCCACCTCGTTCCCTGGGGAGTATCTTCAAGAATAATCCCCTGTTCCTTCAATTCAGCGCGAATTTGGTCACTCGTCGCAAAATCACGCTGCTTTCTAGCCGCTTCCCGTTTGGCAATCAACGCTTCAATTTGGGCGTCGTCATCCGTCCGCGTCGTTTCAGCTGGGAAAGTAATTCCAAAAATTGCCATTACCGTGGTGAAGTGATCCAATAACAACGTAAGCGTCTCACGGAAAACGTTATTCCGAGCACTGTACGTGTTAAGCACCTTAGCCATTTCGTACGCGACTGCAATTCCGTTTTGCGCGTTGAAATCGTCATCCATCGCTTCCTTAAATTGCGTTTCCAGGGTAACAAACTGTTCCTCAACGCCCGCGTCGTGGCCTGGGTGGGCAGTTGCTAACCGGAAACGAGCGTTTGCCACCGCCGTTCGCAGCTTTGTCAGGTTAGCTTCTGCTTCATGCAGGCTAACTTCACTATACTGAATTGGATGGCGGTATTGAACAGTAGCAATCAAAAACCGGAGTACCTGCGGGTCGACCTGCTTAAGCAGTTCGTGGACCGTCACAAAGTTGCCGGCCGACTTACTCATCTTCTCGTTTTCCGTACCCACCGTTACAAAACCGTTGTGCATCCAATAACGGGCAAACGGCTTACCGGTAACCGCTTCGCTTTGCGCAATTTCATTTTCGTGGTGCGGAAACTCAAGGTCCTGGCCACCACCATGAATGTCCACCGTGGCCCCTAAGTACTTGGTAGCCATCACCGAACATTCGATGTGCCAACCCGGGCGTCCATTACCCCACGGTGCATCCCAGCTGATCTCGCCGGGCGTTCCCGCTTTCCAAAGAGCAAAGTCGAGTGGATCCTCCTTCTTGTCCTGGTCGCGCGCATCCGTTCGGGCACTTGCGCCCTGCTCAAGGTCGTCGATCGTTTGCCCGGAAAGTTCCCCGTAGTGGGCGAACTTACGGGTGCGGTAATAAACGTCCCCCGCGCTGACATAAGCGTATCCCTTATCAATGAGCTGGTGGATAAAGTCAATGATTGCGGGAATATTTTCGCGAACCCGCGGGTTTCCCGTTGCCCGCTTAACGTTGAGGGCAGCCGTGTCCTCATAAAACGCACTGATGTACTTATCCGTCAATTCATTAACAGTCATTCCCGTTTCCCGACTGGCCTTAATAATCTTATCGTCAACATCGGTAAAATTGGAAACAAACCTAACGGTATACCCGCGGTATTCCAGGTAGCGGCGAATCGTATCAAACGCCACAACACTCCGGGCGTTTCCAATATGAATATAGTTATATACTGTTGGACCACAAACGTACATCAAGACCTCATTTGGATCCCGCGGTGTAAATTGTTCTTTTCGATTTGTGAGCGTGTTATAAATCTGAATCACTGGAATTCCCCCTAACAAAAAGCAGGTATGGCAAAACAAAGAAAACGAGCGTGATGAAAGCAAGAAAGCGAACGAATCACGTAGCAGCGATTTGGCGGCTTTCGAACTCCCATTCAGCTCGTTTAATTGGGAATCCGGTTATTAAGTTAACCAGAACCTTTGTTATCCCCTCTCCGTGGTCCCGCGCCCCGCCTAGTTAATTTCGGCAAGCGTTTGGTCGATGTACTTCAAGACATTGTCCCGCCCAAACAACTCGATGGTCGGCCCAATCTCCGGACCATGCATGGAGCGGGTGGCCGCAATCCGAATTGGCATGTAGAGCTTCCGCCCCCGCACACCCGTCTCATGCTGAACGTCCCAAATAGCATTTTGAATCTCCGTTGCATCAAACAACGGCATTGTCTCAACACGCTTCTTAAACGCTTCAATTACTAAAGTGGCGTTTTCATCAGCCAGTTCCGCTTGGTCAGCAGCACTTAATTTAGCAGGAATGTTGAAGAAGATATCCGCCATTTCAACAATTTGTCCCATGTAAGACATCTGCCGCTTATACAGGTTAATGAGCTTCCGGGCCCACTCAATCGTCGCAACGTCCGGATCCTCCTTAATTAAGCCGGCTTTAATCAGCTGCTTGAGGGCCAGATCAACCACTGTATCCTCGTTTCCTAACTTGACGTAACGGTTATTGACCCACTCAAGCTTTTTAACGTCAAAGGCCGCTGGCGACTTGCTCAGCCGTTTGTAATCAAACATCTTGATAAACTGCTTGCGCGTAAAGATTTCTGATTCACCCTTGGGTGACCAGCCAAGCAGCGTGATGAAGTTAAACATCGCATCCGGCATGTATCCCAGAGACCGGTACTGTTCGATAAACTGGAGCACCGTCTCGTCCCGCTTACTGAGCTTCTTGCCTGTTTCAGCGTTAATGATTAAGGACATGTGACCAAACTGGGGCGGCTGCCACCCGAAAGCCTCATAAACCACTAGCTGCTTGGGGGTATTGGCAACGTGGTCGTCACCCCGCAGTACGTGGGTAATCTCCATCATGTGGTCATCAACAACAACAGCAAAGTTGTATGTCGGCATCCCATCCCGTTTCTGAATGACAAAGTCGCCCCCGATAGTCTCAGACTTAAAGCTAACGTGACCCTTAACCATGTCATCCCACTCGTAAACTTTATTAGCCGGAACATGAATCCGAATAACCGGTTTCAGTCCCTTGGCCGCACACGCTTCCTGCTTAGCTTTAATTTCAGCGGCGCTCATCCCCGCGTATTCGTATACGTAGCGCGGAGCTTCGCCGTTGGCCTTTTGCTGCTCCCGCTGAGCCTGCAACTCCTCTTCAGTCATGTATGACTTGTAGGCAATTCCCTTGTCAAGCAGTTCTTGAATTAACGGTTGGTAAATTTCCCGCCGTTCAGACTGCCGGTACGGGCCAAAGTCACCCGGCTTATCCGGGCCTTCGTCCCAATCAATCCCCAGCCACTTCAGGTTATTAAGCTGGCTTTTTTCCCCGTCTTGAACGTTTCGCTTCGTATCAGTATCCTCAATCCGAATTACAAACGTTCCGTTATTATGCCGGGCAAATAAGTAATTGAACAGGGCTGTCCGGGCATTCCCGATGTGAAGATGTCCTGTCGGGCTCGGTGCGTACCGCACACGAATTTTTTGTGGTTGTTCCGCTTCTGCCAAAATGAGCGCCTCTTTCTTCGTAATAATCTCACAGTAGGCGGGGCACCCCCGCCTACCAGTCTTCTCAATTCTACAATGCTCCCCTACGTTCCGCAACTACTGCTGGTTAACAGCTCCACTGGCCTGTTGGTCATTATCCTGGGATGCAGGTGCCTTTTCATCCTGTTTTTGGGTCGACTGTTTTTGGATGACCCCACTGGACTGCTCATCACCGGCCGTTGACTGATCCTGAGCCGCGGATGAACTTTGCACTTCGGATGAACTTGCCGTTGAACTAGCCGCACTTACCCCACTATTTTGATCCTCCTGACTCTTTTCGGTAGAAGCATCCTTTGTCGGATTGTGCCGTAAGATATAAACGTTAACGGCGTGCACGATCATCTTCCAGAGCCGTTCAAAGAAATTCATGTGGGCGTTCTTCCAGTCATTGGCGTTAATCATGTTTCCGTTTTGGTTGTTAGCCACGTTGTGTTGGACGTTTTTAATCGTATTAACAACCGTGCTGGTCTTCGCAACCGGGGCATGCTCAAAGTTAACCAGGGCCTGGACAATCTGAGCGATCGCCGACTGCGGAGTTTCCCCGGCAATTCCCTGCTTTTGCAGCTGCTTCATTAACATACTCTGAATCTCAGCGGCGGAATCCATCTTGCCATTCTGCCGGTCCTGCGCCACCTGCTGGGCAACGGCCAAGACCGCCTGGACTAGTTTTCCGGAGTACTGGGAATCACCCTGGTTAGCCTGAACAGCGGGTTGGGTGGCCTGCAACAAGCCGTTTGCTGCCGTTGTGTTCTTACTGTTCAGCTGAATGCCGTCAACCGCGAGGGCCTTGTACACCCCAGTTAAAGCAGACGTCCCAGAAACCGACGTGTTTGCCGTTACTACAATGTTCATATCCTTTACTCCGGCACAAGCCGCTGCCATGGCGTACTGCTGGGGGGTTACCTGGGTAATGTTGTCCTTACCGTCAAAGTCCTTGATGGAGACGTTAATGCCCGTTCCCGGATCAGCCGGCTGAAGGGCCACTGAACTAATCATGGCTGAGTCCGTCGTTGCCTGCCCATTACCCACGTACTGGCCATAGTCCTGCCCCGTCGCCGTCAGGTTCGTGAAGTTAGCGGCGCTACTATTCCCTGCCAGAACCTGGGCAACCTGTTGCCGCTCACTATCAGATAAGCCCGCCCCAAAGACCATGTATGGCTTGCTGAGCTGCTTGGTTTGAACGGATTGGCCCCCATTATTAAAAGTGGGTGCACTCTGGTTTGACTGCTGTGTCGTGGTCAAAGAATTAGCGTTATCCCCCGTTACGTCATCAGCACACGCCACCGGTGTTGCGGCTAAGAGTGCTAACCCCACCATACTTGCTGTCATTAACTTGTTTAACTTCATGTTTATCCTCCTAATTCTTTTCCCGGAGCTCCCGCTTCGAGTGCGTTGGTTTGGCAAAAATCATCCGGCCGGCATCGGTCTGTAAGGCGCTTGTGACCTCCACTTCAATGGTCTTATTCATGTAATACCGCCCGTCTTCAACCACAATCATCGTTCCATCATCCAGGTACGCAACCCCCTGGTGGCGTTCGGTTCCGTTCTTAATCACCATGACAGTCAGCTTCTCCCCCGGAATCACCCGCGGCTTAAGTGCTTTCGCCAATGCGTTAATGTTAAGAACCTCAACGTTCTGGAACTCACAGACCTTATTGAGATTATAGTCGTTTGTGACGATCACTGCATCCATCATCTTTGCTAACTTAATTAACTTGCTGTCAACTTCTTGGATGTCCGGGAAATCACCCTCATACATTTTTACCGGCACGTCATTTTCCTTCCGGAGTTTGTTTAAAATATCCAGTCCGCGCCGGCCCCGAACCCGTTTGATACTATCGCCCGCATCCGCAATGTATTGCAACTCATACAATACAAAGTTAGGGACCACTAAGACCCCTTCAATAAAGCCAGTCTTTACGAGGTCATAAATTCGCCCGTCAATCAGAATGTTGGTGTCCAAAAGCTTATACTTATGGAAATGATCGTCCACCTTCCGTTCAAGGACGTCCCCCGCCGGCCGATCCCGGTGCATCAGCCGCTTAAAGAAGGCCGGATCAAGGTCACCAAACTTGTTGCGCCCAAACACGTACCCGGCATACCCAAACAACAGCATCAAAATCACCGGTAACACCGTGTTCATAAAGAATAAGTGGGAGTGAGAAAACAAGCTAGAAACCAGCGCCGCAATCAACATTCCTACAATCACCGATAGGGAGATGGCTGCAATGGCCGCTGGATTCTGCTGGGTAAGCCGCTTCTCAACCCGGGCCAGCATCCGGTCAACCAGGTTACCAAACACCACCATCATTAACCCCATCACAACCAGCCCAATCAGCATGTCTGTTAGGGGGTTGTTAATCACAGGCTGATAAATACCGCCGAGTTGCCACAGATATGGTAAAAACGTGTACCCGCCCCCCAAACCAAGGAGGGCAAATACAATCATAATGATTTTCTTGCGCACATTAATGCACCTCAATTCCTACTTATTGAAAACTATCCGGAGCGCATCGTTAATTGTTGCCACCCCAACACATTTAATTCTAGCGGGCGGCGTCCAATCCCGCAGGTTATTTTGCGGGAGAATCACCCGCTTAAACCCGAGTTTAGCCGCCTCGTTAACCCGCTCTTCAATCCGGTTAACCCGGCGGATTTCTCCGGTCAACCCGACTTCGCCGATAAAGCAATCGGTCGCCGCCGTCTCGACGTCCCGGTAACTTGACGCGATGCTAACCGCCAGGGCCAGATCAATTGCTGGCTCGTCCAGCTTCACCCCACCGGCTGCTTTCAGGTAAGCGTCCTGGTTTTGAAGCAACATCCCCGCCCGTTTTTCCAGAACGGCCATGATAAGGGCTACCCGGTTATGGTTAAGCCCCGTCGTGGTTCGCTTGGCATTTCCAAAGGCTGTTGGGGTTACCAACGCCTGAAGTTCAACCAAGATTGGGCGGGTTCCCTCTAAGGAGACGACCACGGCCGAGCCAGTGGCCCCGCGAAGCCGCTCTTCCAAGAAAATCTCGGAGGGGTTGGCCACTTCACGGAGCCCACCAGTTCGCATCTCAAAAATCCCAATCTCATTGGTCGAGCCAAACCGGTTTTTGACCGCCCGAAGAATCCGGTAACTCCGATGAAGGTCCCCTTCAAAGTACAGCACGGTATCAACCATGTGTTCCAGAATCTTCGGCCCGGCAAGCGCCCCTTCCTTAGTTACGTGGCCGACAATAAAAATCGTGATTCCGTTTTCCTTCGCAATCCGCATCAGGTCGGCGGTCACCTCCCGGATCTGGGAAACGCTGCCGACCGCCGCGGTCATATCCGGTTCCTGCATCGTTTGCACGGAATCAATCACTACAAAATCCGGGTGAAGGCTGGCAATATTTTCCTTAATTGCCCCCATGTCCGTCTCAGGGTACAGGTAAAACTGGTCGCCGCCAACTCCTAACCGGTCAGCCCGCATTTTAATCTGAACGGCACTTTCTTCCCCGGAAACGTACAGCACCTTCTGCTTCGTTTCTGCGAGCTGGCCAGATACCTGTAGCAAAAGCGTGGATTTTCCGATACCAGGATCACCCCCAATGAGGACGAGTGATCCCGGAACGATGCCCCCGCCCAGAACACGGTTCAACTCAGCAAGCTGCGTTTTAATTCGTGGGGTTTCCGTCGTTGTAACCTGTTCGATTAGTTCTGGCTTAATGGTGCGTCCTGCCATTGTACGGTGCGCCACCGCTGCCTGGTGGGATTCCGGGTGATCCACCTCTTCAACGAGGGTATTCCATTCACCACAGTTCGGACACCGTCCGAGATACCGCGGCGACACGTACCCGCACTTTTGGCAAACGTACTTCGTCTTTGCCTTGGCCACCAGACCGCCTCCCTTCTCCGCTTTGTGTTTTAGTTACTTACCACTACTTCCGAACCCACCCGTGCGCTTGGCTAACGGTGTTTGTTCGTCATCCGCCCGCAGGTACGGCATGAAAATTGCCTGGGCAATCCGTTCCCCCTGCTTAACGTGGTAGTCACGAACGCCAAAATTTAACAACTGAACAAACAACTCACCCTCATTGTTGGGGTTGTTGTAGTAGTCCGCATCCACCACCCCAATGCCGTTAGGGAGGATCAATCCCCGCTTCAACGGGCCACTTGATCGGTCGGCAATGAGGACAAACTCATCATCCTGCATATACGCCTTTACGCCGGTTGGCACCAGGTATGGTTTTAAGACCGCCCACGCATCATCCAGCGCAGCGTCCGTAACGGTGTTCTCCCGGCGCAAAGCAGCCAACACCTTCAAAAAGGGACGCCGCCAAATACTCGGAAGCGTAAAGTCCCGCGCCGCAAACAAGTCATAACCCGCTGCGTGCTGCGTTGCCCGGACCGGTAAATGGACGTCTTGTGGGTCGTACGAACTAACCCGTTCAAATCCTCGTTTCATCGTTTTCCTCCATTTTATATAAGTACATTCATCTTACCACTAAGTCCTGGTTCCGAGTAGTATTCCTTGTAGGGGAATCCCCCATAAAAAATGGTATAATAGCGCATGGAATGGAGGCGGTAAATTTGAAGTATGAATGGCGAAGCACGCGGGTGCGGTGCCTGGATGATCAAGGACGGCGCGTCGGTGAAATCGGCTGGCACATGATTGATGATGACCAAACCTATGTAATTGAGCGCACGTGGGTTGATCCCAACCACCGCGGATCAACTATCGCAGCTAAGATGACTAAGAAGCTACTCGACAAGATCGCCGCGGAACATAAGAAATTCATTCCGTTGTGCAGTTTTACGGAGCACTTCTTGGATAAGGAACCGCAGTACCGCAAGGCGGCCTACTATCCACACGACGAGGAGGAATTTTAGATGACGCAGGATGAGTTAAAGCAGATGGTGGGGCAAAAGTCCGTTGAATTCATTGAGGACGGTATGATTGTCGGCCTTGGAACCGGAAGTACCTCTACATACATGGTGGCCGCTCTTGGAAAGCGAATCGCCAACGAAGACCTCCACATCACGGGAGTAACAACATCAAAGCGAACGGCAAACCAGGCTAAACAGCTTGGAATTCCGCTAAAATCTATTAATGACGTCGACCACATTGACCTCACCATTGATGGCGCTGATGAGATTGATAAGGACTTCCAGGGGATCAAGGGCGGGGGCGCTTCCCTCCTCTTTGAAAAGATTGTGGCCACCAATTCAGACCGAAACATCTGGATTGTTGACGAGGGTAAGATGCGCCAGCAGCTGGGCAGCTTCCCACTAGCAGTTGAGGTGATCCCATACGGGAGCCAACAGCTCTTTAACAAGTTTAGCGCCCGGGGATTAAACCCAGTATTTCGACGGGATGAGACCGGTGACTTTGCCCGAACGGATTCAAATAACTGGATCATCGACCTGCACGTTAATCCAATCACCGATCCGTACGGCCTGCAAGACTACCTGATCAACCAGGTCGGGGTTGTTGAACAAGGTCTCTTCTTGGACGTCGTAAATACAATCATCGTAGGCCATCCGGCCGGACCGGAAATTATTCACGCCCGGAAATAAAAGGAGTACAATGAAAGTATTATTAGAGAAAGGATAGAATTTTCATGAGTAAATCAATTAGTACTGATGAACTAGGGCGGTTCCGGGATAACCTCCAAAACCGGAAAGACGCCGCGGTCATTGCCCGCAGCGTGGCGAAGAACGGAATTCTTGCCTCCGCAACGGACTACAAGGCTGCAACTAAGATGGAGCCGGTCTTCTCCATTGACCTGGATACCGGAAAAGTGGCCGACCAAAAACGGTCGGGCCGGTGCTGGATGTTTGCCTGCCTCAACACGATGCGGCACGCTATCCGGGAAGAATACAAGGTGGCCGATAACTTTGAACTTTCCCAGAATTACACGTTCTTCTGGGACAAGCTGGAGAAAGCCAACTACTTCTACGAAAACGTGCTGAAAACAGCGGACCTGTCGACCAGCGACCGGAAAGTAGCCTGGCTGATGACTACGCCCCAGCAGGACGGCGGCCAGTGGGACATGATCATGGCCATCATCGAAAAGTACGGGGTTGTGCCGCAGAGCGTAATGCCGGAAACGGTTAATTCATCCAACTCAACGGAAATCAACGACATGTTAAACCTGAAGCTGCGCAAGGACGCCGTTGAACTGCGGGAAATGGTTGCCGCCAACGCTACGGATGACGACATTGCGACCCGCAAGGAAAAGATGCTGACGGAAGTTTACCGGATGCTGGCCTACAGTTTCGGTGAGCCACCAACAACCTTTGACTTCGAGTACCGCGACAAGGACAACAACTTCCACCGCGACACCAACCTGACGCCAAAGAAGTTCTTCGACAAGTACGTTGGTTGGAACCTGAGCGACTACGTTTCCATTATTAACGGGCCAACCAAGGACAAGCCGTATAACCACATGTACACGGTCGAAATGCTCGGGAACGTAGTCGGTGGCCGGGAAGTGCGGCACTTGAACGTGGACATGCACGAGTTCCGGAAGATCGCCATCAAGCAGCTCGAAGCTGGCGAAAGTGTTTGGTTTGGTTGCGACGTCGGCAAGGAATCCGACCGCAAGAAGGGAATCATGGATACCAACCTCTACCACCAGGACGAACTCTTTGACGTGGACTTCTCCATGTCCAAAGCAGACCGGTTGGACTACTGTCAGAGCCTTATGACCCACGCCATGGTACTCACCGGTGTGGACCTGGTCGACGGCGAGCCAACCAAGTGGAAGGTTGAAAATTCCTGGGGTGACAAGGTCGGCACAAAGGGCTTCTTTGTCATGAGCAACGACTGGATGGAAGAATACTGCTACCAGGTGGTTGTTAACAAGAAGTACTTGCCAGACGAACTCAAGCAGGTTCTCAACGAAGAACCAACGATGCTGAAGCCATGGGATCCAATGGGATCACTGGCATAACAGCATAGTTAAATAGGATATTAAACAACGCAGCGGACGAGATGGTTCGCTGCGTTGTTTTCTTATTTTAACCGGGATGCCTCAGTATGAAGCTTTTCGGTGAGAGCGTCCGCCTAGTTGCCTAAACTAACAGCACTGATCTGCTCGCCAACACTTTCAACCCTTCCACCCAAGTGACTTGCCTGCTGCTTCATTTTCCCGCAAAGTGCGTTAACCCGGGCTTCAACCTTTGCTCGTCCGGTCATTGCGACCGCCGTTGCTTTGTGCGGATTCCTTGTATTCGTTACAACGTAGGCCTGCTCTCCTGCATGGCTAGTATTGGGTGAACCGTCTTTGTTAAACCCAATCCGCTATTGGACGTAGCCCAACTTATCACTGCCAACCTTATACGTCTCGCCAACATGATATTTTCTATATTCTCCCATGGCGAAGTGTACTCGTTCCTTATCAGTTAATCTCTTCCAATTTTTCATTAATAACTCCCCATTAAAATTCCTAAGGGCTTCGTTATTCCGCCACCATCAATAACATATTTCGAGCCTTCTTTATCTAGAGTCGCATTAAATTCTAATTTTTTGTCGCCATTAACATAACCGTAAATATCAATCCCTCCCATTGGATTATGGTCTAACTTATCGTATTCAATAGTAATTATTTTTACTTGCTTCTTTTTATCGTCCTTTAATAGCCATTTATCAACCACATCCTCATGTGCCTTAACAATCCGCACCATATTTTCGTGAGTCACCGGTGGATTATCTTCTAAATTCGCTTGTTCATTTATTCGTTCCATATGTTTAACCCCCAAATCACCGACTATTAACGCGCTACACACGATAATTAATGCGATGAAAATCCATTTGTATTTCTTTTTCATAGGATAGCCCTTCCAACCAACGATAGTTATGCTCATTGTACTCTTAAGAAATAGATTTACCAATATAATATTTGCTGTTAATACATATTAGTTATTATTGATAAGGAACAATACACTAGCTTCATACGAATAATGCCTACTATTCACCAACAGCTCTTAGAACGTGTCAACATCCCCCTTGCCGTTTACATGGGGAACACGATAAAAGAACGCACTTGCATTCTAATGTGATAAAGTACTGTTAGTAATTTTAAGGAGGCGCTAAAATGACAACTTCTACCAAATCCACGACCATCCGCTTTGATAAAAGCGTTTTGAATCTAATCCATAAACAAGCCGCTTTAGACGGTGAATCACCCACCGAATACATGCGGGATGCAGTTTTAGAAAAACTTGCAGATAGTTTGGATTATCAGGACGCTGTTCGTAATATGCAGGCCTCCCACGGAGAAACCGTTTCACGGGATGACGTGAAAAAACAATTAGGACTGCAATAATGAAATTTACATGGGAATTTGACCGAAAAGCCTTTAAAGACTTCCAGAAGGAACTGGATAAACCTGTTCAACGGCGAATTATTGCGTGGCTTGATTCACACATTGAAGGAAGCGATAATCCCCGCCCCTGGGGAAAAGCGTTAGAAGGCAAACTCGGAACACTGTGGTGTTATCGGGTCGGAAGCTACCGGGTCATTGCGGATATTCGAGATAACATCTTTACCGTCGTCGTAGTCAAAGCAGGGAAACGGAGTGATGTTTACAAACGCTAATTTGTTAATTATGAGTAATCCTTATCGTTTGAACAGGTAAAACCCAAGAAATCAACCATGGAACATCAGCAAAGTTCCTGTGCAGTAATTGCTGACAATAACAAAATAAAGTACACGGGGGTGAATAACATGGTAGTGGCATTGACCCAAAGCGATTTTAAAGCGCACATAAAAAAACATTTAGACCGAGTTAACGATGAGGACAAAACCATATATATTGCACGAGCAAATAGCCGCGGCGTTGCGGTAATCTCCCAGGAAAAAATGTACTGGGTGGAAAAGGCCCTTCAAGCAAAGGAGGATTAGTTGGACTATGCAGTAGCGCGGAACCAGCTAATTCAGCGTCATGTTTTACCTGATGATCCAATTATTGCGGCCGATGACGCCTACTGGGAGCAATTTAAATAAAGCGATTAAAGTTCAGGCCCCGAGCAATTTTTAACGTCGGCTTAAAACGGCTTGGTCGGTTAAAACCCACCATTGTTAATGAAGTTAAGGCTGCAGTGAATGAAATCCTTGAAACCTGAACTCTACCAGCCAAAATGGAGACCACCCCATTTCCACCTAGTTTGCCGGAATCACCGTTGCTCCCAAACAATCCTTAAAATGTGCCAGCGCCCACTCCTGACCATGCGGCGTAAAGGTTGCTACGCCTGCTTCCGGAACAGTCAACCGGTAATTCAGGTTGTACGCATAAATTGCAGTGTGAAGCACACAAATATCCGTACAAACACCCGTCAACCATAATTCCGTGATACTGCGTTCCCGCAGGTAATTGTCGAGGTTTGTGTTTTGAAAGGCCGAATACCGGTTCTTCGCAAACTGCCACACCCGACTACTTTCTTGATGCGTTGTGTACCATGATGCCAATTTTCCGTACAACTCATGTCCCCAACTTCCCGCCAGGTTATGCTCGGGAAACAACTGATGTTCAGGGTGAAACTGATCGTTTGGTTGGTGCGTATCTGTTGGAAGCAAAACGTAGTCACCTGCTTCTAAGAACTGATCCGCCAGTTGAATAATTGTTGGCTCAATTTTCTGCGCAGGTTCCCCACACGTCAGCGCCCCGTTGGCCGCTACAAAATCGTTTGTATAATCAATAATTAACAGTGCCTTTGTCATGAGTTAGTTACTCCTTTCCTAATGACATGGAAAACGCCATTAAGTTAGCGTCCTCTTTAGAATTCATCATTTAACGTCGCCTAAATTTAACACCTAATACCAGTTAAATTCAATGGTTACCGGATAAAGTTCGCAATTCACCCGAACGATTCCCAATTAAAAGGGTATTTATCACATTATTATGCGGATTATTGTTGATAATTTTTTTGTTAACAGCTAGAATGTTCGTTGTAAATTTATAATTTATGGAGGACTATTCATGCACTGGTTAACTGATTTAATGGCCGCAATCGGGGTCGTCCTTAACGGAATTCCCCAGGGAATTATGGCGATGGGATTAGGATTTGCTGTTTTCCCAACCACGTTTTCGTTTGTTTTAGTGGCCGGGATCAACTTTTTCTGCAAGTCCGTTGCTCCCGTTTCGTTTCAGGCAGAGTCCCTTGCCCTAACAAGTGATGTTGGCCGCAATCCCCGCGAATTTACATCAATTATTTTTGGTGGATCCGTCATCATGCTAATTATTGGGCTCACAGGAACACTAACCAAAATTGTTCATTTCCTTGGCACACACATCGTAACCGGTATGATGGCTGGGGTAGGACTTATGCTCGTTAAAATTGCACTTGAAATGGCCAAGCCAACAGAAGACGACGCTAGAAGCTTTACCCCCTGGATCTCGATTATTGTCGCCATCATTACATACCTTATTTCCAAAGATTTAGTTTGGACGATTTGTTTATCCGTAATTCTTTCCAGTCTCTACGCCATTTTTATTGAACACTATCATGCTGACCTCCCTGCTAGTGTTACCCGGCGTAAATTTATGTTCACCAAACCCATTTTCAACCAACGAACAATTCGGGGCGCCCTAAGCCTTGCTTGCCTTAACATTGGCGCTAACCTATCGTACGGCCTTATTACTGGCCAGATGACGGGCATTAAGCCTAACCCCGTTAACCTCAACCTGTTAACCAGCTCGCAGGCTTTCGCCGACATGGGGACTAGCCTTCTTGGTGGTGCTCCCGTTGAAACAATCATTTCAGCAACGGCTAATGCTCCCGAACCAGTGATTGCTGGTTGCCTAATGATGTTAATCATGGCCGTCATCCTGCTTATCGGTCTTCTTCCTAAAATTGGCCGGTACGTTCCCAGTTCTTCAATCGCTGGCTTCCTCCTGGTTTTAGGACTCTTCGTCACTTTCCCAAGTAACGCCATCACAGCCTTACACGGGGGAAACTGCCTCGTCGCCGCGACTGCAATCATCGTTACTGGTTTAGTGGATCCGTTTGCTGGTTTAGTTTCAAGCGCGGCACTTCAGGCTATTCTTGGAATCTTATAATAAGGAGACTATCTTATGGAATACAAACTAAACGTTGCTGGTTTAACCCGCGACCTTCCCATTATTAAAATTAACGCGACCACTGCGATTGCTTCTTTTGTTTTACTCGGTGATGATGAATTATCAGCTGCGGCTGCTAAGGCCATTCTTCCCCAGCTGCCCCAGCAGTTTGATTTTATCGTCACGGTTGAAAGTAAGGGGATTCCGTTTGCGCACGACCTTGCCCTCTATTCTAAGCACACCCCGTCCATTGTTATCCGCAAATCCGTTAAAGCGTACATGGATTCACCCGTCGTAACAAGCGTTAATTCAATTACGACGCAGCATCCCCAACAGCTTGTCCTGGACGGCACCATTGCTAACCAACTACGGGGAAAACGAGTAGTTATCGCTGACGACGTCATTAGCACCGGAAATTCATTACGGGCGGTAGAAGAACTGATGACCCGAGTAGGCGCTCAAGTTGTCGGCCGGGTCGCTATTTTAGCAGAAGGAGCGGCTGCTCAACGTACAGACATTCACTTTTTATCCCCGCTCCCACTGTTTAATTTAGACGGGACGGAAAAACAATAACCACTATTTCAATTACAAAAAGAGGCCTAAGTGTAATCACACCTAGGCCTCTTTTTGTAATTAAATTATTTCTATCATTAAGGTCACGTTATCCTACTTAGTCACTTTAACTGAATTGCTGTCCGCTTTCTGGACGGCGACCCCTTCGTGAATTAAGAACACACAGGCAGCCCCAACAATCAAGGCAATTCCCCCGATCATCAACATTGCTGGCTGGTAGTGCCGCACTAACGGGAAAATAGCAAAGCTCAATACCGAAGCCAAGATTTGCGGTACGCAGATTCCAACGTTAAATAATCCTAGGTACGCCCCTTCATTTTCACCGTTTAAAGATGACGTTAAAAGCGTAAACGGAACGGTACTTAACGTAAAGCTCCATATTCCCGACAAAACCGCCGCTCCAATGTCAAGCCACTTGTTAGTGACCACCGCTTCAGCAATCAAAGCAATTGCCCCTAAGATCGTTCCAAACGCATACCACTGTTTCCGGTGACTTGGCTTGGTCTTTGCATAAAAAATGCCGTAAATTACACCAGCAATACTGGACACCGCCGTCATTACTCCGTACCAGTTCCCTGCAGCCTGGTAAGAAGCCGTCACGGGGTTTGCCGTATGCCATACCCGCCGGGCAATTGTTCCCGTCGTGTAAGTCCAAGTATACATCGTCGCAAACCACGAAAATAATTGAACCAAATTAATCGTCCAAAAGGCCTTCGGGGCTGTCTTTACCAGATGCCACAGACTAACACTGTTTTGCTTCTTCTGAATATCAATTCCGTGGTACTTGGCGTACGTAGCTGGATCATACTCATGTACGCTAAAGACCGTCGCAAAGCACGTTACCAGTAAAAGTGCCGCCGATACCAGATACGCCCAAATAACCGAATTAGGAACAACCCCCTTTTTAGCCGTGTTCGACATTCCAAACATCGTAAAGACAAATGGCAGCAACGTTGCTAAAATTCCCCCAGCATTTGAAAATACCTGTTGCCATGACCACGCAAAGTTCTTCTGCTTATTGTTAACCATATCACCGACAATCATCCGGAATGGTTGCATGCAAACATTTGAAAATAAATCCATAAAGCAAATCGCAAACATTGCGTAAATCATTGCCAGTAATGAACCATAACCAAAGCCAAATGATCCCGAAAACGGCAACATGATTAGTACCAGTGCAGCCAATGGTGCTCCAAACAGTAAGTATGGCATCCGCCGTCCAAACCGGTTCCACGTCCGGTCAGAATACTTCCCCAGTAACGGCTGCACAATCATCCCCATTAGGGGTGGAAAAATGAAGAAAAAGCCTAAGTTATTGGGGTTTGCCCCGATCGTTTGGCAAATCCGACTCATTTGAGAGCTTTGCAGGGAAAACGCCATATTAATTCCCATAAAGCCAAACGTCATCGCTAAAATTGTTCGCTTCGGTAAATCTGGCATGTTTGTATCAACATTGACCGTTTTTGTGTCCTTATTGCTCATTATCCTCAACCTCCTTTTTTATAACCGGTAAACCTTTGCTTCATACGGCCGCAATACTTCGCCTTGATCATCGTTATAATTGCTGATCAACAGTTCAGCTCCCTGCGGCCCAGCATAATCGCGGGTCACCTCCCTTGCCGTATAATTCGTAACTACAAGTAACCGCGTGTGCCCGTCATCACGGGTATAAGCAAAGACCGCATCATCCGTTTCGTTTCCCGTAACCAGTGCATAATCACCATCCGTAATGACTGGAAGGGTATGCCGCAGCTCAATTAGTCGCTGATAGTAGTAGAAAACTGAATTCCGATCAGCAAGCGCTGCCGCCGCATTAATCTGTAAATAATTAGGGTTAACCGCTAACCACGGTGTATGTGAACTAAACCCGGCGTTTGGCCCATCATTCCACTGCATCGGCGTTCGGGCGTTATCCCGCGAGTGTTCTTGCAAGTAACGCATCATCGTGGTGCCATCAACGAGGTGTTGTTCATCAACTAATTGATGATAGGCATTAATCGACTCAAGGTCGTTATACTCCGCCAACCTATTAAAACGAACATTTGTCATGCCCAGTTCTTCGCCTTCAAAAATGTACGGGGTCCCCTGCATCATGTGAAGCATGGTTGCCAGCATCTTCGCCGACCGTAACCGAAACTCTTCGGTCTGGTCGTTTCCAAACCGCGAAACCACCCGCGGCTGGTCATGATTATTCCAGTACAGTGAGTTCCACGCCGTTCCCATCAACGCTGTTTGCCATTTACTCAGATTAGCCCGTAGCGCTCTGAGCGGAACCTTTTTGAGACTCCATTTTCCTAGGGCAGGATCCTCACTCTTATCCAACTCCATGTGTTCAAACTGAAACACCATGTTAAGTTCCCGCTCATCAAGGTTGGCGTATGCGCGCGCATCGGTCGGCGTTACGTCAGGGGTTTCGCCGACCGTAACCATCCGGTGCTTTCCCATCACGTTTGCGTGCATTTCCTGGAGAAATTCGTGCACCCGCGGACCGTTTGCCACGTTGGCATTCCCGTACAGCGCATTCATACTTTGCGGACCGTTTGGAAGTCCGGCGGGTTTAGAAATAAGGTTAATTACATCCATTCGGAACCCATCAACCCCCTTAGCAACCCACCAGTTCATCATGTCATAAACTGAATGACGCACGGCTGGATTTTCCCAGTTCAAATCCGGCTGTTCAGGAGCAAATAAATGCAAGTAGTATTCATCGGTTTGCTGGTCGTACTTCCATGCTGGTCCAGAGAAGTACGATCCCCAGTTGTTCGGGGCGTGTCCATTCTTTCCGGGCCGCCACACGTAGTAATCCCGGTATTTATTTGTTTTACTTTGACGGGCCTGCTTAAACCATTCGTGCTGGTCGGACGTGTGATTCACCACCAAATCCATTACCAGTTTCATTCCCCGCGCATGGAGTGCCGTCACTAGTTCTTTAAAATCAGTCATCGTCCCAAAATCAGGGTTAATTGCCTGATAATCACTAATATCGTACCCATTGTCAACCTGCGGTGACGGGTATATTGGATTAAGCCACAGGATATCCACTCCCAACTTTTGGAGGTAATCTAACCGTTGGATAATTCCCTGAAGGTCACCAATTCCATCCCCATTACTATCCTGAAAACTCTTCGGATAAATTTGGTAAACAACTGCGTTTTTCCACCAATGGTTATTCTTCATCTTCGGCTTCCTCCTTCACAACAACGTACTGGTCCTGACCGGCATACCGGAACCGCTGAATTCCCATCATCGTTTCGACAGTAATCTTCTGGTAACACGGTCTATACCCGTGGTGTTTGAGTTTAACCGTGGCCTGGCCAGCCGTTACCGTAACCCGATACAGATTATATTCACCTTTCTGATACTGGAAATCACACCCATTATCCTGGTAATGGGTCGTTGCCCCATCATTTCCAAAAACCCGGAACTTCATTTGCTTATCAGGAGCAGCAGCAACGTGCATCGTGACGCACCCCCACGGAATAATGGCGTTTTTCCGAACAAATAGTGGTAGGCAATCCAACGGCGCATCCACCACAATATCCTGGTTGCCGGCATATTCCCGGTTGTTCCAAAAATCAATCCATACCCCCGCCGGCAAATAAACTAAGCGCCGGCGTTGCGCCTTAACTACAACCGGTGCAACCAAGATGTCATCACCAACCATGTACTCATCGTTAACGTTTGCCGCCCGTTCATCATCCGGGTAATTTAAAATTACCGGCCGCATTACCGGCAACCCAGTTTCCTGGTGGTATGCAAAAAGGTCATACAGGTACGGGATAAACCGGTACCGTAACCGAACGTACTGCCGGTATATTCGAAGCGTCTGGTCATCAAACGCCCACGGCTCCTGATGCCGCGTTCCTAATTCACTGTGATTACGGTATAACGGACTAAATAATGCAGCCTCAACCCACCGAACCAAAAGTTCAGGCGTTGTATCAGAGGCAAAGCCCCCAATATCCGTTCCACAAAACGGGAACCCACTGAGCCCTAGGTTACATAATTGCGGAATTGCCCACTGCAGGTGCGGCCAAATACTCCGGTTATCACCGGTCCACACGGTCGAATACTTCTGAGTTCCGGCATAGGCCGCCCGGGTAATAACAAACGGTCGCTTCCCGGTGGCGTCCTTTATTCCTTCATAAGTTGCCCGTGACATGTTATGCCCGTACACGTTATGAACCTGTCGTTGGGGGACGGTCGTATCCTCATCCGTACATTCCAAGTCAAGCGGCAACGGACCGTTGAACGATGCGGGTTCGTTCATGTCGTTCCACGTTCCAGCAACCCCTAAGTCTGTAAGAAACCGCTGCTTTTGTCCCCACCACCGGCGCACACCAGGGTTCCCGAAGTCCGGAAAGACCGCATCTCCCGGCCAAACAGTATTTACGTACGGGCTCCCGTCATGATCCCGAATAAAGTAATGACGTTCTTTTCCTTCCTTATAGACCGAATACCGTTCATCCTTCTTAACGCCCGCATCAATAATCGTAACAAGCCGGTAACCCTTCCGTTTCATAGCTGCCACAAACGCCCGGGGACCCTCAGGGTACTTCCTTTGATTCCACGTGAAATCCCTGTACCCGTCCATGTAATCAATATCAAGGTGAATGGCGTCACACGGGATCTTATGCTTGGTTAACCCGTCCGCGACCGCCATCACTTCCGCTGCACTTCTGCTGTATCCCCACCGGGATTGCTGGTATCCTAACGTCCACTTCTGAGGAAGCGGGGTATGCCCGGTTAACCGGGTATAGTTCGCGACAACTTCCTTTAGTGTTGCTCCCCCTAAGAGGTAATAATCGAGGTTGCCTTCATCCGCAGAGTAGTAATAATACGCTGGGTTTTCCCGGCCAAAGTCAAAGTGGCTTCGGTTTGGATTATCAAAGAAAAGGCCCACCGGACAGCCGTGATCCAAACTAAACATCACCGGGATTGACTTATACAAATTAGGTTGAATTTCCAATTGGGGGGCAGAAAAATCTACGTTCCAGTTATCGTATGCATACCCCCGCTTATCCAGGTAGCCCGTTTTATCACCAAGCCCGTAGAAATGCGCCGTGGGCGATAATTGTTTAATAACGGTGATTGCTGCTTCTTGCGGAGCCTGAGCACCAAGCGAATGACCCTCACCGGCGATAAGTTTTCGGTGTTCCCGATCAACTTCATCCAACCCTTGCGGGGCCCGCTTCCCCCGGTAATCAACGGCAAGGGCATTCCCCGTAACGTCATACACATCAACGTGCCCCGATTCGTCAACTTTAAGCACCAACTTAGCCGTCCGTAATTCCGTTACTTCTTTGTCACGGGTTACGCTCACCGTTGTTTTCTCCCACGGCACAGTCGTAATTGCCTTAGAATGGGAGGGGTATCCCCGATCCTGAAAGACGTGAATTATTCCGGGCGAAATCACCGTAATGATCATCCCACTAATAGAAAAGGTCTGCTGTTGTTGCCAATCTAACATGTTAATCACCCTCCTACTAACTGCATTCGCTTCGCCCTTAATATAACTCTTATCGTAAACGTTTACAACACTGTTTTTACAAAAAGGTAAACGTTTACGTATAAGGGAATCAGATCTCCGCTTTTCGCGTTATAATAACTTTTAGATCTACCACGGAGGAACATGGTTATGAAACCGACAATTAAAGACATCGCTGCCCGAGCCGGCGTTTCCATTGCGTCAGTGTCCCGCATTCTTGCTAACAAAACCGGTTCGTTTAACGTCAAAACAGGCGAACGTGTCCGGCAAATTGCCCAGGAAATGGGTTACCAGCGAAATGAAACCGCTGCAACCTTAGTACGCCAGCAATCCAACGTAATTGCGGTCATCATTAATAACACCCCTACGCCGTTTGCAGCCCAAGTCATTCATGGCATCCAGCACCAGGCGAATGCCGCTGAAAAGCGGGTCATTATGCTTTCAGCTGGCGATAACAACACACACCTGCAGCACCAGGCAATTCAAACCGCACTACAACGCACCGTTACCGCCATTATCCTAGTCGGTGTATTCCCGGATGATCAGAGTACGGCCCTACTTACAGCCGCCCACGTTCCGTTTTGTTTTGCGGCCACCAGGCTACCCGCATACCCCTTCGTTAGTTCCGATGATTACTGGATTGCCTACCAGGCAGCCAACTATCTCATTGAGCATGGTCACCGGCGCCTCGCCCTTGTAGGAATTGACCAGGGGCCAACGGGAACGCAACGTCAGGCTGGTTTCCAAAGTGCCCTTACTAATGCAAAAATTGATATCCCTCCGGTAATCATAAATGGTGATTATGGGCGAAAGGTGGGCATTACCGCCCTCCCCGCCCTTAAAAGCCATAGTGTTTCCGCCGTTGTAGCCGGGAGTGACATGGTTGGTGCGGGAATCATCCAGGCAGCCCATCACGAAGGCTTGCACCTCCCTGACGACCTATCCATCATTTGCATCGACGGGACCTACATTTGCGAGCTAACTACCCCCCAACTCACGAGCGTAACCCAAAACTTTGCGCAGATTGGGGCGGCCGCCGTAGACCGGGTGCTCAACCACACCGCAGTAACTAATATTCCAACGGTAGTTACTCCCAGGGAAAGCGTCAAACGGATAAGGAAATAAACCAATACAGCCGATAATAATCCCCCTAAGTCTCGGACCTCATCTCAGACTTAGGGGGATTTCTCTAATATCAATTTTAATTTCGTTCTAGCACCGTCACACTTTCCACGTGGACCGTCTGCGGGAACTGGTCGACCGGCTGAATTGGCGCACTCACCCGGTATCCTGCCTGCATGAACTGCTGTAAGTCACGCACCAGCGTCGCCGGGTTACAGCTAACGTACACTACCCGCTGCGGTGCCATTTGAGCAATGCTTGCGATCAAGTCCGGCGTCAGGCCTTTCCGCGGCGGGTCAACAAAGACCACGTCCGGGCGAATTCCCTGGTCCGCCCACTTGGCCATCCATTCCTGGGCGGTTCCCACCGCAAACGTCGCGTTGGTAACTCCGTTTAACGCTGCATTCTGCCGGGCATCCTTAATCGCTTCCGGGACAACCTCCACCCCGTAGACGTGCTTGACGTGACGGGCCACCGTCAAAGTAATCGTCCCGATACCGCAGTAGGCATCGACCGCCGTCATTTCCGGCGTAAGGTGCGCCCGTTCAACGGCCGTTGCGTAAAGGCGTTCGGTTTGTTGCGGATTAACCTGGTAAAACGATTGGGCGGACACCGCAAACCGGACCCCGTTTAACTCATCGGTAATCGTTGGTTGCCCGGCTAACACCGTCGTCGTTTCGCCCATAATGACGTTTGTGCGCTTTGGGTTAACGTTGTGCATAACCCCCACAACGTCCGAACATCGCTGCATAATCTGGGCGGCAATCTCCTGGGCGTGGGGTAGTTTCCGGGAACGGGTTACCAGCACTACCATTACTTCGTGCGAATAGTACCCCCGGCGCACCATAATATGCCGCAATTCCCCGCGATGATGCTCCTCATCATATGCTGTGACCCCGTACAAATCACATACCGTACACACCACCTGCAAAACCGCGTCAATCCGTTCATCTTGGATCCCGTAGTCCGTGACCGGCACAAACTGGTGACTCCGTTGACGGTAAAAACCCGTTTGTAAGTGTCTGTGCACCGCTCGGACCGGAACCTGGGCCTTATTGCGGTAGTGCCACGGATCGTCCATCCCCATCACGGGCGCAACTTCAATCTTTAGGTGCGCTTTTTGTAGCAGGTCCGTGATGAGTTTGCGTTTAAACCGGAGCTGCGCGGCATAACAAAGGTGGGCTAACGGAGCAATTCCGGTCTGCGTGAGGACCTTATTGGGCGCAGCTATCCGGTCTGGGCTGGTGGTTTCCCACCGGACTACCCGCGCATACCCGAAGTTTTTTTGCACCTTCGTAACGTGGATGACCACCCGCTCTGCGGGAAGCGCCCCCATCACAAAGAGCGGGTACCCCGTCACCTTAGCAACTCCTAATCCCTGATACGTCAAATCGGTAATGGTCACGGTAAGTTCATCGTTTTTCTTTACTGGCGCGTGCTGCTTCACCGTTTTTTCCTCCTAAAAATAAAGGTGTGACAAAACAAAGAAAACGAGCATCGTGGAAGTACCAGGCCGAACCAATTACGCGAAGCATTGATAAGGCAGCTGGCAGACTTCTAGCTCGTTTGTTAGGGTTAGTCATCCCTACTTAATTCTTCTTTTCTTGCGCCTGCTCCTTAGCATCGAGTTCCTGCTGCAACCGGGTTGCTTCATCCTGATCAAGATCAGCAATCTCATGCATCAACTCGTCCCGGGTCGCCTGTTCAACCTCCGTCCGCGCCGTCACCGCCGTCTCCGGCAACTGATCCGTATTCGCACAGATTTCCAGGTGCTGCTTGAGGTTTCTAAACGTCATCGGCGCATCACCGCCGTACTCGCCATCGATATTGATCATCATCCGTTCACTCGCAGTTTTAGCGACTAGCTTCGCCGTCTTCACGTACAGAATGGACGGATCATCAATGTGATTGCCACCGGCAAAAACCTTCACCGCTAGCTTCATCAGGTCAAGCAAGTTACCCGTCTTCACCACAATCAGGGTAAACTTCCCGTCATCAAGGGACGCGTCTGGCGCAATCTGCTCAAACCCGCCAACGGAATTAGTCAGTGCCAGAAAGAACATTGACGCCTTACCATCATACGTACCACCGTCATACTCCAAGTGCATGTCGACCGGCTTAATTTTAGGAAGAAGTTCAGCTCCCTTAACCAAGTACGCCATGTACCCAAACATCGACTTTAATTCTGACGGAACACTGTACGTTAGCTCGGTTAACAGCCCCCCCGCCGCAATATTAGCGAAGTAGCGGTCACCCGCTTGTCCAATGTCAATCTTGATTGTTTGCCCCCGGGCAATTACCCGCGCTGCTTCAACCGGACTTTCCAGCGGGATGTGAAGGGCCCGGGCATAGTCGTTCGTTGTCCCAGCAGGGATAATTCCTAGCTTCGGCCGTTTTTTCAGGGGGGCCAAGCCGTTGACAACCTCATTAATTGTGCCGTCCCCGCCGGCCGCAATAATCAACGCAAACCCGTTCTTCGCCGCCCGAACTGCTTCGTTCTTTGCCGAATCGGGCTCCGGGGTCGTTGCGTACGCGCTCGTCTCATATCCCGCCCGTTCCATGATGGTCAGGATATCAACAAGGTCGTTCCTCATTGCTTCCCGTCCAGATGTGGGGTTATAGATAATGCGACACCGTTTTTGCATCTTCCTTGGTCCTTCCTAATACTCTTACCGCGCGTTTAAGCTCTTCATTAACAGCTTATTAACCACCTTCGGGTTCGCTTGACCACGCGTCTGCTTCATGATTTGGCCCACTAAGAAACCAACAGCCCGGTCCTTTCCGTTCTTAAAGTCAGTGATGGATTGTTCGTTATTATCAAGCACGTCATCAATAATTGGTTGTAACTTCGCCGGGTCGGATAACTGAACCATCCCTTTTTGCTCAACCCAAGCCCGGGGTTCCGTATCGTTCTTGATGATTTCCTTGAAGACTTTCTTCCCAATCTTCCCCGAAATCGTTTCGTCCTGAATCATCTTAATCATCGTTGCTAGGTGCGCCGGGGTCAATGCCGTATCAGCTAATTCGACCTGGTGGGCGTTTAAGTAGGAGTTAACTTCCACCATCAGCCAGTTTGCCGCTAACTTCGGGTCCGCCCCGTGGGCAACCGTCGCATCGAAGAAGTCGGACATTTCCTTCGTTTGTGTCAGAACATCCGTGTCGTACTCAGACAAGCCAAATTCGTTTTCATAGCGCTTCCGCCGCTCGTCGGGCATTTCTGGGATTGAATTGCGAACCGCTTCAATCCACTCATCAGAAATATGCACTGGCGGAATATCCGGTTCCGGGAAGTACCGGTAATCGTCCTTTCCCTCCTTCACCCGCATTAGAATTGTCTTGCCGGTCGGCACATCATACCGCCGTGTTTCGGACTGAATAGTGCCCCCGCTCATTAGAACCTGCGCCTGCCGGTTGGCCTCGTACTCCAGTCCCTTCCGAACATGGTCAAACGAGTTCAGGTTTTTCATTTCGGTCTTAGTACCATACTCAGTGGCCCCAAACGGCCGGATTGAGATGTTTACGTCCGTCCGCATGGATCCTTGTTCGAGCTTCACGTCAGAAACCCCAGAGAACATGATAATCTGCCGTAACCGCGTAAGATAACGGTAAGCCTCCTCTGGTGAGGCAATATCTGGCGCTGACACGATTTCAATCAGCGGCGTTCCCTGCCGGTTTAAATCAACGTACGAGTACCCGTTTGGGTTATGAGTGTTTTTCCCGGCATCTTCTTCCACGTGCATTTCCCGGATTCCAATCCGCTTCTTACTACCGTCTTCAGCGGTGATTTCTAACCAACCATTCCGCCCTAGCGGCGTGTCTGACTGGGTAATCTGGTACGCCTTCGGGTTATCCGGATAGAAGTAGTTCTTCCGGTCAAAGTGAATATCCTTGGTAATCTCACAGTTGAGGGCCAACGCAGCCCGCATTCCATACTCAAGAATACCCCGGTTTAGCTGGGGAAGAACCCCCGGATATCCCCAATCAATAACGTTAGTATCCGTATTCTGGGGCTGGCCAAACCGTACTGGGGCCGGTGAAAAGGCCTTTGACTTCGTCTTCATTTCAATGTGGACTTCAAGCCCAATCGTTGTTTCAAAGTTCATTAGTTCTGCCCCCCAATCGCTGGTACGTTCTCAAAGAACCGGGTCGCCTGTTCGTAGGCGTATGCCGCCCGGTACATGGTCTGTTCATCAAAGGAGTTAGCAATAATGTGGAGTCCGACTGGCATGCCATCCACGAACCCAGCCGGAACCGACATTCCCGGTAACCCAGCCAAGTTACTTGGAATCGTCAACACATCGTTCATGTACATTGCAACCGGATCATCGACCTTTGATCCGAATGAGAAGGCCGGAGTAGCCGTCGTTGGCGCCATGATAACATCATGATCCTTAAAGACACGCGCAAAGTCGCGGCATACCAAGGTCCGAACCTGAGCAGCTTTCTTAAAGAACTTATCGTAAGAGCCCGCTGCAAGGACGTAGGTCCCAAGCATAATCCGGCGTTTAACTTCCGGTCCGAAGCCTTCCGCCCGCGTCCGCATGTAGACATCCTCCAGGTTCTTTACGTCCTTCGCCCGGAAACCGTACCGGATTCCGTCGTATCGCTGAAGGTTAGATGATGCCTCAGCACACGCTTGAACGTAGTAAATTGGCACCCCGTACTTGCTGTACGGCAGGGAAACTTCGTCCACAACTGCCCCCAACTTTTCCATTTCAGCCAGCGCCTGCTTAATCGCATCCTTTACCCCATCAGCGATCCCCGCAGCGAAGTATTCTTTCGGCACCGCAATCCGGAGGCCCTTAACGCCATCTTCGATTCCGGCCGTAAAGTCCGGTACGGCCTTACTAGAGGTCGTCAGGTCATGATCATCATGGCCAGCAATTGCCCCTAGAACCAGCGCATTATCCTTCACCGTCCGGGTAATCGGCCCGACTTCATCCAAGCTAGAAGAAAAGGCAATCAACCCGTACCGGGAAACCCGGCCATACGTCGGTTTGGTTCCCACAACACCGTTAAACGTGGATGGCTGCCGCACCGAACCACCGGTATCAGACCCAAGGGCAACCGGGACTTCACCAGCGGCAACCGCAACCGCCGGGCCCCCGGACGATCCGCCCGGCACCTTTGTTTGATCCCAAGCATTCTTGGTCTGCTTAAACGCAGAAGTTTCCGAGGAACTTCCCATCGCGAACTCGTCCAGGTTTAACTTTCCAACGTTAATCATGCCGGCTTCCGCCAGTTTTTCCATTACCGTCGCATCATAAATTGGGTTGAAGTTCTCCAGAATCTTGCTGGCGGCCGTGGTCGTTAGTCCCTTCGTCACGATATTGTCCTTAATTCCTACGGGAATCCCCGCAAGAAGTTGGTTCTGATCAATTCCCCGCTCATCTAAAGCCGCCGCCTGCTTTAAGGCCGCCTCCTCATTAAGGGCCAAGAAGGCCTCAAGCTGAGGTTCGCGCTGCTTAATCGTCGCAAACGTTTCTTTGACCAGCTCAACCACGCTAAACTGCTTGTTAACCAGTCCCGCGTGAAGGGCTGTCAGGTCGTTTTTTAAGTAGTCCATCTAGCCTTCCTCGCTTTCATCAATAATTGCTGGCACCTTAATGTAGCCATCTTCGCTTTCCGGTACGTTTTTCATGAGTTCCGTCCGGTCCGTTCCTGGTACCGCTTCATCCGGCCGCATTACGTTGCGGGCGTCCGTGACGCTGTACGTCATCGGAACATCAGTCGTATCAACTTCTTGTAACTGTTCAACCATTTCCAGAATATCATCCATCTGGGCGGTAAATGTTGCTAATTCCTCGTCAGTTACGGCCATCTTTGCTAGTGCTGCAATGCGCCGGACTTCTTCTGCCGAAATTGCCATATTATCGTCTCCCCGTTTTGTAATCTTAGTAACTATTCAACACCTGTGCAGTAAACTTTCCCCCATCAGCCGGCCGGGTAATCACGCTCTGCGTTTGCCCGTTGGCGCCGTTAACTGTAATGTCAACCGGAATCTGTGACGGCAAGTACGTCTTGGCCGCTTGCGCAACGTACTGACTAAAGTGGGTGATTTCCGTTTCACTGTAAAACTGGGTTGTAATGGTAACCTTCATTCCCTGAATCTGCTTTCCCTTATACCGAGCCTGGGCGGTAACCCCCGCTAAGTTTGGGAAGAAGTTCTGGATCTTATTCTTAAAGTTTTCAAACGATTGCTCGTCGTTAGCGTTAGGCACCGAATGATCGGCGGTTGCCGGGAAAACTACGTTTTGAAAATCAGTTTGCTTCCAGTTACCGAGATCCGTCCCGTGGTAACTAACCGCGTACTCGTAAAACACCCCGCCAACTAGGCTATCGTTAGGCGCTTGCTTGTACATTCCTATCAAAATTGGCACATCGTTCCCAACCCCCGGCAACTTCCGTATGCGGGCAAGAACGGTCTGCGCCGCTTCCCGGCCCTTTTCTTCCATCGTTGCCGTTGGGATGTCCGTCGTAAACGTTGGCCCGTACTGCTCCTTTTCGTAGTAGTCCTTCTGGTTCATGCCAATTCCAATCGTCATCCCCCGCAGGGTAAGTTTATCGCCGTCCTGTTTCATATAGTCCTGCTCACCAATCTGCTGAACATACATCGGCGCCCGCTTGTTGGCATCCTTCTGGCCGTTATCCGGCGGGTTCAACCCGGTTGGATTATCCTTAGATTCCCGTTCTAGCCACTTCGTTACGGTCTTCTTAGTCAAATACTGGCCTTCCTGGAAAACGTAGCTCTTCGGCGAAAACTGCTGCTGTGACAATTCCGTCATTCCATCCTCAAAGCTCTTAAGATTTAGCTGGTTTCCGGAATCCTGATTAAGGTCAACGCCCCGGGCCTTAGCAGTCTTATACCGCCCGTTTTGAATGACCCCCTGATACTGGTGATCACTTGCTTGACCAGTGACCTGAATCTTATCGTTTGAACCCCGCGAATTGCTGTCCCGCCCGCAAGCGGCAAACAACAACGCACTCGCAAGAATCGTTCCCACGACTACTACTCTCTTCTTCACCGTTCTTCCTCCATTTGTGCGCAAAACGCGCCTTCGTCCATTACAGTGACCCCCAATTGCTGGGCTCGGGCCAGCTTACTTCCAGCAGCCGTCCCTGCAATTAACAGGTCCGTCTTCCCGGAAACACTGCCCGTTACGGTTGCACCGTGAGCTTCAAGCCACTTCTTAGCGTCCGCCCGTTTCATTGCCGTAAGTGTGCCGGTTAACACGACCCGCTTTCCACTAAAGAAACCGGACGTTACTGGTGTTTGCTGGGGTTTATGGTACGTCATATTGACTCCCGCAGCAGCAAGCTTACTAATCAACGTTACCACCGTTGGATTGGCGAAGTACTTCACCACGCTATCCGCAATGGTTTGCCCAATTGTCGGGATGGCCGCAATCGTATCTGCCTGGGCATTCTGAATGGCCGTCATTGTCTTAAAATGCGCCACAATCAACTGGGCCGCCTTTGCCCCCACGTGCCGAATTCCCAGACCAAATAATAGACGCTCAATAGAATTATTGCGGCTTTTATCAATTGCTGTCAATAGGTTTGTTGCTGATTTGTCCTTAATTTTATCCAATTGAACCAGCTGATCGAATGTCAAGGCGTATAAATCTGCCACATCGTGAACCAATCCGCGCGCAAAGAGCTGGTTAATAATCCGGGGGCCGACCCCCGTAATATCCATTGCGTTCCGGGAACAAAAGTGAGTCAAGCTTTCCTTAACAAGTGCCGGGCACGCCGGGTTAACGCACCGTAACGCCACTTCGTCATCGAGGTGAACCAACGGTGCCCCACACTCAGGGCAAGTGGTTGGAATAACGTAGGGTTGGCTGCCCGCTGAGCGTTTGGCAACTATAACCCGGTTTACCTCGGGAATAATATCGCCAGCTTTGTGTACCGTAACGGTATCACCCACCCTGATGCCCTTAGCTTGAAGATAATCCGGATTATGCAAGGACGCCCGGGAAACGGTGGTTCCAGCAAGCTGTACGGGGTTCATTATGGCCGTCGGGGTGACCACCCCGGTGCGCCCTACCGTCCACTCGATTGCCCGCACCACGGTTTCTTGTTCATCCGGCGGAAACTTGTAGGCAATCGCCCACTTAGGCACCTTCACCGTATTCCCTACCTGAGCGTGTACCGCCAACTGATTGGCCTTCAGAACAATGCCATCAATTTCATACGCCAGGTCCGCCCGTTTGGCGGTGTACTCATCAATGTACTCATCAAATTCCGCCCGGGTTGTTACGGTCCGGTAATCCGGGTTAACCTTAAAGCCCAGCGCTTGCAACTTGGCAAGCGCCCCACTTTGGGTAGTTACTCCCAGTTTCTCTGGTTCCATTAGGTAGTACATAAACGTGCTCAGTTGCCGGGCAGCCGTAACCCGTGAATCAAGTTGACGAAGCGAACCCGCCGCGGCGTTTCGTGGGTTCGCAAATACCGGTTCCCCGGCGGCTTCCCGTTCTTTATTAAGGGCTACAAACGCCGCTTTGGGCATATAACACTCCCCACGCACCTCGATTGAGACCGGCTCGGTCAACACCATCGGAATGGCCTTAATTGTCTTTAAGTTGGCAGTAATATCTTCACCGATTATCCCGTTTCCCCGGGTTGATCCCTTTACGAAATGCCCGTTTTCATACGTTACGGAAATGGCCAACCCATCGATCTTTAACTCACAGTTATACGCCAGGTTGCGGCCTACCGTCTCGTTTAGGTTCGTAATGAAGGTGGCTAATTCATCCTTTGAAAACACGTCTCCCAAGGATAACATCGGAATGGTGTGGGTCACTTTAGTAAATTGGTCAAGTACTGCGCCCCCCACTCGTTGCGTTGGTGAAGTGGGCACTACTAATTCCGGATACTGCTTTTCAATGTCTTGTAATTCCCGGTACGCCGCATCGTAAACGTGATCCGAAACGCTTGGCCGATCAGCCCCGTAGTATTCCCGTCCCCACTGGTTCAACTGCGCCCGGAGATGAGCGGCGTGTTGTTGAATTTTTACTGGAACTGTCATTTCAATTCCTCCTAAAGCTTGGTAATCGGGGCAAACGCGGCTAACAACCGCTTGATCCCCTGCTCCTTAAACGCAATGTCAAGTTCAAGGTCTTCACCATTTCCGTTAACCTTCACGACGGCTCCCTGCCCCCATTTCTTATGCATAACAAGGTCGCCAACCTTCCAGGTCTGCTTGTCTGCACCCGTTCCTTGAGGGCGTTCCACCGTTCCGGCCGGTTGCTTATATGCCGGTTGCTTATACGGTGTTGGGTGCGATTGGTTTCCAAACGGCAAATGAGCTTCATCCAGTTGCTGACTTCGCTGAGTAAGGGTATTATTGGCCGGTTGTAATAACTCATCGTTAATCTCTTCAATAAAGCGCGACGGCACGTTAGCCTGCCGCCGCCCATATAACGTCCGGGAAAAGGCGTTAGTCAAGAAAAGCTCCTCCTGAGCCCGAGTAATTCCCACGTAGGCTAGCCGACGTTCTTCTTCTAACTCATCATGGTCCTCGGTCGCCCGGGATAGCGGAAAGAGCCCTTCTTCCATTCCAACCATGAAAACCACCGGATACTCCAACCCCTTCGCCGCATGCAGCGTCATCAGTGTGACCTCGTCGGCATCCTCAATTTCGTCCTGAGCCGAAACCAGCGCCAAGTCAGCCAAAAAGTCCACAAACCGGTCCGCTTCCTCATCCTCCGGTTGCCACTGGCGGTCAAAGTCCTGCGTTACGGTCAGAAATTCATTTACGTTTTCAATCCGGCTTTCATTTAGTTCCTTATTCGCCCGCAACGCGTCCATGTACCCCGTCTCATCGAGGATTTGCTTTGTTAATTCCGTGACGGTAGTATCCTTTTCCGCACCCTTAAACGTCCGCATCATCCGGGCAAAGGCCAACAAACGGTTAGCAATCCGCGGTGTAACCCCCTCAATTAACGAGGCGCTTTCTGCTGCTGCTAACAACGATAACTGGTTGGTTTCCGCAAAGGCCTGTAATTTATCGAGTGTTCCGGTCCCAATTCCCCGCTTGGGCTCGTTGACCACCCGCTCGAAGCTAAGCGAATCATCCGGATTTGTCGCTAACCGCAGGTACGCCAAAACATCCGCAATTTCCTTGCGTTCGTAAAACTTATGCGCCCCGACAATCTTATACGGTACGTTAGCTTTTATTAGTGCTTCTTCCATCGTTCGGGACTGAGCGTTAGTCCGGTACAACACGGCAAAATCACGGTAATGGCGTCTGGAAGTCTGCCGTTCGCGGTTAATGTTTTTAATCACGTAGTACGCTTCATCGTTAGCATTATCCGCCCGGTAGTACTTAATTTTGTCTCCGGCAGCATTATCAGTCCACAGCGCCTTCTCCTTCCGGTTGGTATTATTCTTAATCACCGCGTTGGCAGCTGCAAGAATCGTCTTCGTTGACCGGTAATTTTGCTCCAGCTTAATGGTCGTGGCGTCCGGGTAATCGGCTTCAAAGTCCAGAATGTTTTGCATGTTAGCCCCCCGCCAGCCATAAATACTCTGGTCGGCATCCCCCACCACGCACAGGTTGCGGTTGGCCTTCGCTAACATTGCAACCAACTCATACTGGGCTTGGTTGGTATCCTGGTATTCATCAACGTGAATGTACTGGAACTTACGCTGGTAGTAAGCCAGGGTATCAGGTGCCTGTCTAAATAACTGGATGGTTTTCATAATCAGGTCATCAAAGTCCATCGCTTGATTAGCATGCAGCCCTTCTTGGTATTCACGGTAAACCTTTGCAACCACGTCTTGAAACGGGCCGACCGCCTTAGCAGCGTAGTCCGCCGGCGTTAACATATCATTCTTAGCGTTTGAAATGGCGCCAAGAACCCCCCGCGGATCATACCGTTTAGGGTCAATGTTTAAGTCACTCATTACGTGCTTAATGAGGGTGCGTTGCTCGCTGGTCCCCGCTACCGTAAAGGAACGATCATACCCAATTTCCCCAGCATTCCGCCGCAAAATACGCATACACAGGGCATGAAACGTTGACACCCAAATCTCGGCAGCACCGTCCCCAACAATTTGGTTCACCCGCGTCCGCATTTCCGTTGCGGCCTTATTGGTAAACGTAATGGCTAAAATATTCCATGGATTAACGTTTTTTTCAGCAATCAGGTACGCTACCCGGTGAGTTAGTACCCGGGTCTTCCCGCTTCCCGCCCCGGCAATTACTAGGAGCGGGCCTTCCGTTGTCTGTACCGCTTGGCGTTGCTGCGGGTTCAATCCCGCTAACAGGTCGTTTACTGCCACAAGTTCCACTTCTTTCTCCTTAATTAGCTAATCTTCATTATAACAAAAAAAAGCGGGGCGGCAGCCGCCATCATCCCTTGATGGCTTCTGTCACCCCCCCAATTATTCGTCTGGTTCCGTCACCGTATCCCAAATTGCCGTTGAATCAATCTGGTCCCGGGCCTCCTTGATGGTTGGTGCCATTGCTAATAGGTAGCCTAAAGGCCGGTGGGCTTGCAGCGATTGCGGGTAACGAAAGAAGTTATACCGCCAATTGCTTTTTAGCACCCACTGTGTCCGCAATGCTGGCATATCCTCCTGCTCAACAATTACCATGGCTGTTGGTTCGAGAATCTCCGTCCGCGCCAGCGGCATATTAGCAATCGCCCGGATGTGCTGGGCAAACATATTGATGTTTATCGCCGCGTCAAAGACATACCCTGGCATGGATAAAGCCGGCACAATCCGCTTGACATACAGCATTCCTTCCGCCGTCATAAAGTAACTAACTTCAAACGTTCCGCGCGCCTTAAACTGCTGAACAATTTGCATCGATAGCCGCTGAATTTCCCTTTCAACGTCATGGCTAATCTGCGCGGGCACGAGTGTTTCGTGTAACCGCCCGTCATGGTAAATATTCTCAATAATTGGAAAATAATTCTGAGCCTTTTTCCCGTCCCGGGTCACGATAACGGAGAGTTCCTTCACAAACGGTACCCAGGTTTCCAGGATAAACGTTCCGCCCTGTTCCAACAGGCCCGCACACTTTGCGATGTCCGTCTGCCGCTTAATTATCATAAACCGGTCATCCCCCGGCTGCTTTTGAACGGGTTTTAACACACACGGATACCCAATCGAAGTAACCGCCTGGTAGACATCATCCAGCGTGATAATCGTTGCGTACGGCGCAATGTTAACGTTTAACTGATCGTAAAAGGCCCGCTCAAGCAGCCGATCCTGGGCGATCTCCAGTAATTCCGTTCCCTGAGGTACCTGCGTGTACTTGCTAACTACCTCAACGGCTTCCAGCGGAACTTCTTCTGATTCGTAAGTCACCGCATCACACCGCTGGGCAAAGTCCTGGAGGCGTTGGTGGTCGTCCATTCGTCCGACCATTGGAACGTCCGCTTCTGCAAGGGCGGGATTCCCCTCCTGCGTGCAGTACACAACAACCTTAAAGCCTAGTTTCTTTGCTGCCCGGGCCAACATGATTCCGTTCGGGCTATCACCAATAATCCCGACCG
Organism: Ligilactobacillus sp. LYQ139; assembly: GCF_045033025.1. Lineage (NCBI taxonomy): Bacteria > Bacillati > Bacillota > Bacilli > Lactobacillales > Lactobacillaceae > Ligilactobacillus > Ligilactobacillus sp. LYQ139. The sequence goes on along the minus strand of NZ_JBJFZW010000003.1, from coordinate 54,328 downwards.
TGCTGCCCGGAAATAAAACATCATCCGCCATCCCAACAACGATCCTTTCATCCGCAAAACGCGCTTGTTTCACGTTATTTTACCACAAACATACTACAAAAGAGTGTTCATATCATTAATCATACTGGTCAAGGTGATACTGCCTAATTAACCGGATCAACTTCGCCGCGTAGTCTGGATCACTTGCATATCCCCCGTTCTGTAAGGCACGGGCCGCCGCAACGTAATTGGAAGCTTGCAGTACTCCCGCATACCGCTGATTACCTGCAAGCAACTCATCGTGGGCCATCACAGCTGCCTGCCACGTGGGATACACCACAAAACTAGCCCGCACCGTAATCCACTGCCCGTTAACGTATTCCTTGGTCAGCATCATTGCCGAGTTGGTTCCGGTTCCCTTGACCCCGAATAAGTTATTGTACTTACGCGCAAGTTCGCTTTGCCCCCAGTCCGACTCCAACGCCGCCTGAGCCAGGGTAATGCTAGCAGGGACACCGGTAACTCGTTGGGCGCGCTGGGCAATAGGAGCCACCTGTTTAATAAACGTTTGCCGCTGCTGGGCGGCAGGCGTCACTGGAGTGGGTGGTAGCGCGCGGCGAACGCCCCAATCTGTTAAGCCACAAATGATAAAGAACATTACCACAATTACGCTCACACCTCGCCGGTGGCGCCGGATTATTCGCTTTAATTTTCGCCACCACCGGCGCATTTAATCACTCCTGTCGCCAAATCCCCGCTGAGCCAACGCCCACGTAATTGGAGGAACTACCATCATTGCTAAAACCACCTCAGGAATTCCGTTAGTCGCCACCACCGTCAACAAATACGGCAATAACGCATGGACGGCCACCCCGTATAATGCATGCGCATGTCCCCGATACAGTAGGTAGATGAAGCCCAGTACTAATACAGTATTAGTAAGGGCGCCACTCCCCGCCGCCACGGCGGCACCAAGTTGCCGGTGCTGTCGGCCCAACCGCTTAAACACCATTCCCGCAACCACGCCAACCAAAACCCGGGGGAGCACGGAAACAACCGGATTAACCATCACCAAGGCTGCCAGCGGACTTGTCGGCCAGCAAAACGCTCGGAGCCAGTCGATTACCCCCCAAATCCCCCCAATTAAAGCACCAGCCCGGGGGCCAAAAATTACCGCCGCCACGGCAACCGTAACGGGGATCACCGTAATACTTAAGGGGCCAATTGGAATATACCCTAAAAACGGCACAATGTTTTGGACAACAATGATCGCCACCAACAGCGTCAGCGCGACCATTTTGCGCAACCGTTTCTTTGTATTCATCAGTTTTCCCTCCTCATTGGCCCTTATTGTACTACATTTATACCTCAAAACGGGGATCACCGCTAGGGTCCCTGAAACCCGGTGCGGTCATCCCCGTTGATGACTACTAATTTTTTGCTGGTTAGCGCCTACTTATTCTGGTGTTCCCGGACAAACCGGGTAATTTGCTTGCCGGCCTGCTGCCCAAAGATTACAGTATCAGCAATGGAGTTCCCCCCGATCCGGTTGTTTCCGTGCAAGCCCCCGGCAACTTCCCCGGCAGCGTACAATCCTGAAATAACCCGCCCGTTCGTGTCGTACACGCGGGTTTGCGGGTCGATGTGCAAGCCCCCCATCGAGTAATGAATGGCCGGCGCAATGTGGATGGCGAAGAACGGTCCACCCGTAAACTGGTGGTTCAAACCAGTCGTCCGCCCAAAGTCTGCGTCGTTTTGATCAGCAACCACCGTGTTCCACCGGTCAATCGTGGCCGTTAATTTGTCCGCCGGAACACCAATCTTCTTGGCAAGGGCGTCAAGCGTTTCGCCATGCTCGACTAACCCAACGCTGTCATAAAAATCGATGGCCTTAGCGTGGTCACGAACATCTTGATTAAAAATCAGGTAAGCACTCTTTTCTGGCAGGGCCGTAATTGCCGCAGAAACCACCTTCCGCGTATCCAATTCATTAATAAACCGCTCCCCCTGGCCGTTAACCAGAATGGCGCCTTCCCCCCGCACAGCTTCTCCAATCAGGTATACATGTGGGTTATCCTGCTGGACGGTTGGGTGAATCTGAATAAAGTTCATGTCAACGAGCTGGCCGTCAACCTCTTCCGCCAGTTTCAAGCCATCACCAGTGGCCCCTTCTTGGTTGGTTGTTTTGTAGTTTACCAGATCCGGCCGGTACTTCTTGATGAGATCCTTAGCGGCCCCAAACCCACCAGTAGCAAGAAGAACCGCCGGTGCCTTCACGGTTCGTTCCTGCCCGTTTTCATCGGTCAGCTTTACGCCGGTGACCCGATTAGCATCATCGTGTAACAGCTGCGTGACTTTTGTGTTATTAAAGACCGGAACGTTGTCTTCCTGAACCACCTGTAGCAGGTGCTTGATAAGAAACGCTCCAATTGGCGCCGTGCTGGCAGGCCGGTGGGCCCGTTTCCGGCTCATCCCCCCGGTAATCGTCACGTCCTCAAGCTTAATCCCATGGTCAAAGAGCCAATCAACCGCAAGGGCAGCATGGGACGTGAAGTAGCGCAACAGATCCTGATCATTAAGCTTCCCACCGCCCTGGTACGTCTCGGTGTAAAAGTCATCAATGCTGTCGACAATTCCATGCCGCAGTTGCACGTTTGTTTCCGCCGCATTCATCCCTGAAGATGCTCGGTTGGAATTCCCCCCCAGCTTCTCCATCTTCTCAAAAACTGCCGGTTTCAAGCCAAGTTCCTTAGCCTGAATTGCGGCCACCAGCCCGGTCGCTCCAGACCCGACAATTACCACGTCATACTGATTCTTCAGCATGTTTGCGCCCCATGGTTGGTACCAAAACTTCGCCATTTCACTTACCTCCGTTAGTCATCCTGATCAATGTTTGTCATTTTCAATGGGTCAACCCACTCGTCAAACTGTTCAGCCGTTAGCTTTCCGGACTTCAGCGCTGCTTCCCGCAGGGTTGTTCCTTCCTTATCGGCCTGCTGCGCAATCTTTGCACTGTCGTGATAGCCGATATGCGGCGACAAGGCCGTAACGGTCATCAGGGAGTTATCAACGAGCTCTTTCATCCGCTCCTCGTTAACCGTCATTCCGGCAATCATCTTGTCGGCAAAGCCCATCATCGTGCCCCGTAACAGGTCCGCGGATTCCAAGAAAGCCGCAATCATCACTGGCTTGTAAACGTTCATCTCAAAGTTCCCCTGGGAGCAAGCCACGTCAATCGTCACGTCGTTCCCCATTACGCGGGTAGCCGCCATGGTAATGGCTTCCGCCTGCGTTGGGTTCACCTTCCCCGGCATAATGGAAGATCCTGGTTCGTTAGCCGGAATATTTAATTCGTTGTACGCCGCCCGCGGACCAGAAGCTAAGAATCGCACGTCGTTAGCAATCTTCATCAGATCGGCTGCCAGCGATTTAATGGCCCCGTGGACCACGTTAATTCCAGAGTGAGCCGCTAACCCGTAGAACTTATTGCTCTTAGCAGTAAAGTCAAAGCCGTAGTACTCCTTAAACTTAGCAGCAATCATGTCGGCAAAACCCGGCACAGCATTTAAGCCCGTTCCAACGGCGGTTCCCCCAATCGCCAATTCAAGTAAGGTATCATCCAATTCCTTTAAATAGTCCAGGTCATGCTGAACCATGCTGACCCAACCGCTTACTTCCTGACCAAACGTCAACGGCGTGGCATCCTGCAGGTGGGTCCGCCCAATCTTAACGGTCTTCCAGTACTGCTTTTGCTTCTTGGCTAACTCGTCAATTAGGTGCTGAGCGGCCTTCTCAAGTTGAGCAACCGCCTCAACTGCTGCCACGTTCATTGCCGTCGGGAAGGTATCGTTTGAACTTTGCCCCCGGTTAACGTCATCGTTGGGCAGAATCTCGATGGACGGATCCAGTTGCATCGCCTTGTTAGCCACAACTTCGTTAACATTCATGTTTGTTTGTGTTCCCGAACCCGTCTGGTAAACGTGCAACGGAAAATCCGCCCGCAGTTCATCATCACTAAGGGCAAGCAGACTGTCGACCGCTTGAATAATGAGTTCACCCTTTGCCTGGTCAATATTCTTTAATTCCAGGTTGGATTCAGCAGCGGCCTTCTTGATGTTTAACATTGCCCGAATAATCACAATCGGCATCAACTCGCCCGTTGGGAAATTGTTCCGACTCCGCTCGGTCTGTGGCCCCCACAATGCCTCGGCGGGAATTTTAACTGGACCTAGTGTGTCCTCTTCAATGCGATATTCAGTCATTGTACTTCCTCCTTAAAGTGAGTTAATTGTTACCTATCCTACATCAAAAATAATACAGAATGACCAGTTTTATGTCAACCCTTACATTGGCTTAATATAGGTGTTCTAATTGATATTTATCGCCGTGTTTAAGCTTAAATTACCGTGCTCCTTTCCTGAATTTGTGAAACTATACATTTATTTTTTTGAATTCATTCTCTAAAAAAACGGTGACCCTCAATTATTCGGATCACCGCTTAGCTAGAAGCACAAATTAATCTTTCCGCTTCTTATTTTCCTCAATTCTTTTATCAAGCCCGGATTGCCGTAACAACGTCACCGTCTCCTTTAATACCCGCTGGAAGGTTGCGATGTCATCAGCGGAAACCTTTCCCCCCAGGTCTTCTTGTAACCTCTTCCAGAAGTCATCACCACCAGCCCGCATCATTGAACGGTACTTATCCGTGACAAACAGGTGCGCAACTCGCCGGTCTTTTTTATCCATCACCCGGTCAATTAACCCTAAACTAACCAACTTTTTAACATGGTAGTTAGTGTTGGGTGTTGACTGATCCAACAGGTGAGAAACCGTTCCAATCGTTGGCTTTCCCAGTTGATTAATCGCTTCCAGGTAACAAATATCAAATGCTCCCAAACGCTCCATTTCACTGTCGTCGTTGCCGCTAATCACCTGATGCAGATGGAGCTGCTGACTTAAATCCAACATTAGCTTTTCAAACGTTGCCATTATCAATAACCTCCAATAACCTCTTAATTATTTCTTAGTATATTACATTTTAGTTCTATCTACAAAACTATTTTATCGCTTTTGGTTTCTCCTGCTGACACTCCTGCGGCGGGAAGAGGCAATTACACGATAATGTATCCGGAGCGGTCTTTCGCCGCTTGGTTAACAACCCGATGAGGCGCTCAATGTCCGCCGTCGTTAGGGGGATGTTCTGAATTACATGGATTAGTGCCCGGCCAGCATGCCGTTGGCAAATCTTATCGAAGCTCATCTTCAACTGAGCATCAATTGTTGCCTGCTCTCCTACCACTGCCCGGTACAGGTACCGCCGACCACTTTTCCTTGCCACAACGTATTCCTTATTCACCAGTCGGCCTAACAAGGTTTTAACGGTTGCCGCCTTCCACCCCTGCTTTCTGACTAATAAATCCGCTAACTGCTTACTGGAAGCTTCGCCTAACGACCATAACAGACGCATAACCTCCCATTCTGCATTGCTAATTTCAACCTGGCTCATCGTTTTCCTCCTCCAGTAATTAGTACCATTATCCTACCATTTTCTGCCAAGTCCATTAACGGCTAACCTTAAAATCCTTCCGTTCCAACATAACAGCAAAAGCGGCAATTCCCCCGTTTTTCGCAATAAACCAGGGTTAATTACCGCTTGTTGATTAATGGGTAAATCCATACGTCTTAGGCGTTTCCTTTTCATGAAAGACCAGGTGGCTATGTTCCAGTTCATTCAAAGCGGCATGAAGGTCCTGCACAAAAGCGTGTGCCATATTCATCCCAAAGTCCGCCCGCACAACTAGCCGTTGGATAACGGTTTGTTGTAGGTCTTCTGGGAGCGGATAAGCCGGGACTTGCCACCCCTTCATCAGCAGCCGATCCGCCAAATCATACAGCGTCCACTCATGCTGCTTCGCCGGATTTTCCTTATAACACACAATTGGGAGGTGACTACCATCATTTAATATTTCAAAGAAACCGGTCTTCTTCAGTGCACGGGCCAAGTATGTCGCCACGTTATTCGTTCGCCGGTGGATATCACGGTACCCTTCAAAACCAAACCGGATAAAGTTATAATACTGGCCAATAATTTGAGCAGCGCTATGAGAGAAGTTAATTGCCATCGTTGGCAACTCACCGCCCAAATAACTCACGTTAAAGATCAAATCCCTTGGCAAGAAGCGTTGGTCGCGCCAAACAACCCAGCCAACTCCCGGATAAACTAAACCGTACTTATGACCTGAAGCGTTAATTGACACAACGTTCTTTAACCGAAAATCCCATTCTAATTCTGGTTCTGTAAACGGCGCAAACAATCCCCCCGACGCTCCATCTACGTGAATGTAGACTGGGTATTCGGAATGCTTATTATACTCCGCCACCTTTTCATCTAACCGTTTAATATCATCATACTGGCCGGTATAGGTAATTCCCATAATTCCTACAATCCCAATTGTGTACTCATCAACATAATCCATTACGTGATCAATATCCAATCGCAAGTGCCCTTCATCAAGCGGAACCGCGCGGAGTTCCACATCCCAATACTTGCAAAATTTCTCCCAGCATACTTGATACCCGGCTGAAATAACCAGGTTGGGCTTTTTCGCGGTTAAATCGAGACCCTTTTCTTCAGCCCGCTTACGCCACGCGAACTTCAACGCCATGCCCCCCAACATGCAGGCTTCTGATGAGCCTACCGTGGAGGTCCCCATGAACCTTTCGTGCTCCTCATCAGCATGCCACAAAGCAGCAATCATATTAACACAGCGGTTTTCAATCTCCGTGGTACGAGGATACTCAGACTTATCAATGGCATTCTTTTCAAGCGTTTCAGTCATTAACTTAACTGCTTCTGGTTCCATGTATGTTTGGCAAAACGTTGCTAAGTTTAACCGGGCGTTTCCCTCGTCTAGTAACTCATCATGAACCAACTGGTAAGCCACCCGCGGCTCAATTGGTTTTCTTGCTAACCGATACTTAGGGAGATCATGCCCCTCACCAATTGAGCCAAAAATCGGCTCAAGGTCGCCGGTTTCCCGGTCTTCTTTTCCGTATAACATCGCCCTCACCTCACTAATAAACTAAACAGTTATCTGTTTACCATCATTAAACCGCTGTAATTTCATAAAAGCAACGGTCCGCCTTCAAGATAGTCCGGTTTCTTTTTGCTGATGAACCCCGCCAACCATTAATCCCAAGCCAAACGCAAGCTAATCACTGCCTGGTTCATCATTCCTTCGTCAACGCATTAATGTTGACACGGTGTCACTTTATGTGATAAGCTACAAGCATCATCCGGTGACACCGTGTCACTGAAAGGAGTGTTTTTATGGCAACACCAACGTTTGCCCATTTGCCCGCTGCCAAACAAGAACGGATTCTCGAAGCGGCGCGCACCGAATTTTCTCGTTATAGCCTTGCTGAGGCACAGGTCGCCCGAATTATCAAGGATGCCCAAATTTCGCGGGGTGCATTTTATAAGTATTTTACCGACCTTAAAGACGCCTACCACACCGTGTTTCAGGCGGCTATGACCACCGTTCATGCCCCCATTAAACACGCAATAACCAGTCCAAGCGAGCTTGCCCAGTTCGTAACGGCTATTCTCGCCTCCCCCTATGCCGCGTTTTTGCGCCTGTACTTTACGGTCAACGAAGGGGTCATCAATGCCCATCCCGCTTTAACCAACCTCGCCCCGGTTGAATGGGCGGCTACCGTCCTTGCCCACGAAACGGTTCGGGCCGTTCTGGTTACGCCCGCTAACCAGCAGGACTTACTTCATCGCTATGCTACCGCAATTAATCACCTAAAGGAGGACCATCATGTTTCTCGCACTTAAAGAAATCACCCACGAAAAGCTCCGGTACGGGCTCATCGTCGCCCTGGTAACCCTGGTAAGCTTTTTAATCTTCATCTTAACCAGCCTCGCCCAGGGACTTTCCAACCAAAACACGGCTGCCATTAACTCGTGGCACACCCGCCAAATTGTCCTTACCAAGGACGCGAATACCAACCTGGCCCAGTCGTTGATTACCACTAAAGACGCCGGTAAACTTCACTTAGGGGCGAACGAGGCGTACGTAGGGCAAGCGCCGGTTGTTTTAAAGGGAACTCACCGAACCAAGCAATCTGCCCAGTTCATCGGCTTGGCGCCCCACCAATACATCGCACAGCACTTACAACTAGTGGCAGGTCGCATGCCCAAAACAAACCATGAAATCATCCTGGACACTTCACTAAAAAACGCCGGCTATCAGCTCGGTGATCACGTCCGGTTAAACACGGTGGCCCAGCGCTTTACCGTCGTTGGGTTTACCAAAAACGCCAAGCTTAGTATTGCCCCGGTTATTTATGGCCGGTTGGCAAGTTGGCCGCAGCTCAAAAACATTCCCGCTGGATTTAAAGCAAGTGCCGTAGTATCAAAACAGGCAAGCTTTAAAAGCACGGTAGGCAATCTCACGACGGTTCCGGTCGCTAAGTTTATCCAACAACTGCCCGGATACACTGCTCAAAACATGACCTTTGAATTTATGATTGGCTTTTTGATGGTAATTTCACTGATCGTCATTGCAGTCTTCTTGTACATCATTACCATGCAAAAGCTTTCCCAATACGCCGTCCTGCGGGCCCAGGGAATCCCCGCGCGCGTTTTAGTGAACGCCGTTCTCATCCAAGCGGTTCTCCTGACGGTCATCGGGTTAGCCCTTGGCGCCATACTAACGGCCGGGACGTTCCTAGTCGTTCCTGCCGCTGTTCCATTGGCCGTTAACCTACCACTTCTCGGCGGGGTAAGCGTTGGCCTCATTGGAATGGCGCTCCTCGGAACCCTAATTCCGATCCGCACCATCCTTAAAGTTGATCCCATAACAGTGATTGGAGGTTAATTTCATGCCAGCAATTCAACTTACAAACGTTAACAAATTCTTTGGCCACGATGCTGCCCGCGTCCACGTCCTTTCAGACATCAACTTCACGGCTTCAGCGGGGAAAATGGTCCTTATTCTTGGCCCGTCCGGTTCGGGAAAAAGCACACTCCTCACCATTGCGGGGGGCTTACAAACCCCCACAAGCGGAACCGTTACCGTGGCCGGTAACGCCCTAACAACAATGGACAAAAAGCAGCGCGACCAACTGCGGCTCACCCAGATTGGTTTTATCCTTCAAGCATACAACCTGGTTCCCTATCTAACAGTAACCGAACAGTTTGCCCTGGTGGATCGCGTTAAACGTACCGGTAATCTCAATCCCTCCCAACTTACCCAGCTACTAACGGATTTAGGCATTGCCCAATTACAACACAAGTACCCGGCAGAACTTTCCGGTGGTCAACAGCAACGGGTTGCCATCGCCCGGGCCCTGTATCCCGATCCCGCAATCATCCTCGCCGACGAACCTACCGCTGCCCTGGATAGTCCGCGAGTGGTTAAGGTAGGCCAACTCCTTGCCACGCTCGCCCGGAACTACCACAAGGCCGTTGTTGTTGTAACCCACGACCTGCGGCTCCGTGACTTTGCCGATGAAATCTATCACTTAGAAGACGGCCGGCTTACCAAAGAAACCACTCAAAAGTAATTTAACCGGCCCGTTAAACCACATAAAAAACGTGGTGGAAGTTGTTACTTCCACCACGTTTTTTCAATCAAATTAGGTGCTAAATTTCATTTTCCTGGGACTGATGAAACCCTTCCAGCTTCTTATTCCGGGATAATAACGTACAAATAATTGCCCCAATGGCCGCAATGATGAACAACCCAAAGACAGCAAGCCACCCCATATGATCGGCAATTATTCCGATTACTAGGGTAGCGACAACCGCCCCTAACACGTAACTAAAAGTACCTGATAAGCCGGCCGCCGCTCCGGCCGCAATCTTCGGCACAATTCCCATGGCGTACAAACCAATCGTCATTACCGGTCCATAAATACCAAATCCAAGGCCAATTAAGACCGCATAATCGGCAAGCAGGTAGCGATTCCCTGCCGGGATAAACCAGTAAAGTACAACCAGAATCATGGTTAATCCCAGAAAAGCAACGTTAGTTAACGGCATCGAGTTATTAAAGACTTTCCGGCAAATTACCATAGCGCACAGCATTCCCAGCACGCCCCCGATTTCAAAGAACGAGAAGCCGCCCATCCCAGCGGCAGCGTTCACGGCCTTCCCGCCAACGCTCTGCGGGGCTGCCAAAAAACGCGGGGCCCACACAACAATCCCGTACCGAAGAACATAGACAAATGCCCCGTACATGCACGTCCACAGCAGTTTCGTGTTCGGTAAAATGTACTCGCGGATAACCACTTTCATCGGTGGTACCGCTGCCGGTTGCTTCTTGGCTAGCAAGTGGTGGTACTGTTCCACGGACGGCATCCCTACCGATTCTGGGGTGTCCTCCTGAATAAAGTACACGAACACCGCGATAATAATAACCACAATTCCGGGAAGCCAGTACGCCGCATGCGCTCGGGCCATGGCGTTATTTCCCGCAACCGCTAATCCTAATCCAGCCAAAGCCGGGGCGAGGGCTCCCCCAAAGTTGTGGGCAAGGTTCCAAATTGACCCCCATAACGTCCGTTCCTCGTCATCAAACCAATACACCAGCGACCGCGAACATGGTCCGTACCCCATGCCCTGTAACCAGCCGTTAATCAGGTACATCACGGTAAAAATCCAAACGGTGGAAATAATTCCTGGGATCACCCCAATCAGGATGTTAACAATTCCCGATAAAATTAGTCCTAACGGCAAAAAAATCTTGGCGTTTGAACTGTCAGCAATGTGGCCGGACACAAACTTGGAAATCCCATACGCCACGTACGACGCACACGAAATAATTCCAATTTGGGTGGCTGACATCTGCAAGATTCCGGAAAGAACCGCCGTGGTATTCCGCACAAAGTAATACCCCATGTACCCAACAAAAATACCGATAAAAACGCGTACACGGTACCGCGGGTAGCGCCGTTGTACCTCCGCATTATCACGAAGCGGTTGCGCGGGTGGCGGCGCTAATAATTGCTTTACCCAATTCATAATATCGCCCCCTAAAAAAATAACTGGAATAAATGCTTCATCACTATTACATCAAAAGTATAACCGTTTTATTAGATGAGTGTTATTTTCACAAACAAAAAAGAACCCAGAAAAACCTGGGTTCTTTTTCATTATCATTAACCGATAACCGATTAACGCTTGGAGAACTGTGAAGCTTTCCGGGCCTTCTTGAGACCTGGCTTCTTCCGTTCCTTCATCCGTGGATCCCGCGTTAAGAGACCCGCACGCTTTAATGCGCCCCGGAAGTCCGGGTCAACTTCAAGGAGTGCGCGGGCAATTCCGTGCCGCGTAGCACCAGCTTGTCCTGAGAAGCCACCACCGTTAACGTTGACGAGCACATCGTATGAGTCCTTTGTTTCCGTAACGTCAAACGGCTGAACCATGACTTCACGTAAGTTTGCAAATGGAATGTATTCTTCTGCAGGCTTGCCGTTCATCGTAATCTTACCAGTCCCCGGAACTAACCGGACCCGGGCAACTGAGTTCTTCCGGCGACCTGTACCGTAGTATTGTACTTGAGCCAATTCGATTTCCTCCTAGATCTAGATTAAGTTCGTAATATCTAATACTTCTGGCTGCTGTGCAGCATGCTTATGGTCAGCACCACGGTATACATGGAGCTTCTTCAGCTGCTGGCGACCAAGAGTACCCTTCGGCAGCATTCCCTTAACTGAAAGGGCAATGAGCTTCTCGGGATCCTTTTCACGGTAATCACCGGCTGTCCGTTCCTTTAATCCACCCGGATGGTTGGAGTGGTGGTAGTAGACCTTATTCTTAGCCTTTTTTCCGGTCAGCGCAACCTTCTCAGCGTTGATAACAATGACAAAATCACCAGTATCAACGTGCGGAGTAAACGTTGGCTTATTCTTACCACGCAGAACAGATGCAACAACCGCTGATAATCGTCCCAAAGGAACATCAGTGGCGTCAACGACATACCATTTCCGCTCAACTTCGCCTGGCTTTGCAATATATGTTGTACGCACGATTATATCCTCCAATTTCTGTATGTTTGACAAACAATAAGGTTAACGGGGCTTACTGTGGGGCAAACAATACCAGCTAATATGATACTCTTTTGCCCCGCACGCGTCAATTACCTTCCCCGCTTTTTCGGGTTAATTCAAGTCCAGACTGATCATAATAAACGGCCTTTAGGTATAACCCGCTTGCTGGGGCTGTTTCACGGCATTCGTTACGGTCCTTAACTTTATAAAGCCGCCGGAAATCATGCACCGGCCGCCGCCCCGCACCAATTTCGAGCAGTGCAGCAACCATAATCCGCACCTGGTTATACAAAAAACCATTCCCGGTAAACGAGAAGATAACCTCGTCGTTTGCCTGGTCCTCCCGAACGGTTGCCTTATACACCGTCCGAACATGGTTGGTTGCTTGACTTCCCGCGGCCACAAAACTCGAGTAATCGTGGGTTCCTTCCACGTCCGGGAGGGCCGCCCTGATTTTAGCAAGATCCACCTTAAACTTATAGTGCCCGGTGTAATTTCGCTTAAACGGATTAACAAACTCTCCGCGACTGACCCGGTAAACGTACGTCTTCGCGTGGGCCGTATAGCGGGCGTGAAAGCTTGGGGGCACTACTTCGCAGGCCACCACCTCACAGTCCAAAGGCAGCATGCTGTTTAGCCCGCGGAGCATCCCCCGTGCCGGAATATCGTGGGGAAAATCAAAGTGGATTACCTGGCCGAGAGCGTGCACCCCCGCATCGGTCCGGCCTGACCCCACCACATGGATGAAATCATCCCGTTTACTCATCTTATTAAGGGCCCGCTCTAGAACCCCTTGTACCGTTCGCTTATAGGGTTGTACCTGGTAGCCCGCAAAATTAGTTCCATCATAGGCTAGCGTTACCTTGTACCGCGGCATCCGCCATCATCCCTTCTGCATTAAATTCATCCTAAGCACGGAGCCATACGAGCGCGCCCGTTAGCAGTACAAATGCCACTACCGCAACGGTATCCATCAGGTGCCACTGCTGGATGCGGTACTTTGTCCGGTGTGCGCCGTCCCGGTAACCCCGTGCCTCCATTGCAGTGGCGAGGTCCTCCGCCCGGTCAAACGAGCTAACAAAAAGTGGTACTAAGAGCGGAATTATGGCCTTAATCCGATCACGAACCTTTCCGGTACTAAAGCTAACCCCGCGCGCCCGTTGCGCATTCATGATTTTTTGGGTTTCATCCATCAACGTTGGCACAAACCGCAACGCGATTGATAACATTAACGCGATTTCTGCAACCGGTACCCGCATAAGTTTCAGGGGAGTCATCAGCGACTCCATGGCATCCGCAATTGCTAGTGGCGGTGTAGTAAGAGTCAACAGAGTTGACATACAAATAATTAGCATAAACCGGCAAAACACGAAAATCCCGTTGGTAATCCCCCCCGCCGTCAGAAAGAGAACCCCCCAGTGCCAGTAAACGGTCCCTCCCCGGGCAAAGAAAACCTGAAGCGTCACCGTTAAAAGGATCAACCAAACAAGGGGTTTCACCCCAGCGATAAAGAAACGGACAGACACCCGCGAAAGCACGACGCACCCCAACGTAAACGCACTTAATACCAGGTACGTTGCCCAATTATTTGCCAAGAAAATAATGGCAATAAACGCAAAACTAAGGGCTAGTTTAGCCCGAGCATCCATCCGATGAAGTATTGAATTGCCAGAGACGTACCGGCCTAATAATAGCTTAGTCATGGTGAGCCTCCCCTTGAAGCTGTGGAACAAGCTGGTCAGCAAGTTCGTGTTCGGTCAACGGTAACGGAGCAAACGTAAAGCCCCGCGCTACCAGCTTTTCCGCCATTGCTGCCGTTTGCGGCAACCGTAGGTGATGCGCACGGAGCCATTTTGCATCCGCAAATACCTGCCGCGGCGTTCCCGTCAGCAGCACCTGACCGTGTTCCATTACAACCACGTGATCAGCATAATCCGCCACGTCATCCATCTGGTGAGTAACCAGAATAATTGTGAGGTGGTGCTCCCGGTGTAACCGGTCGAACAGCTTCATCATGCTCCGCCGCCCCTGCGGATCCAATCCTGCCGTAGGTTCATCCAAAATCAGTGTATGCGGCTCCATTGCTAAGATTCCAGCAATGGCCGCTCGTCGCATTTGGCCGCCAGAAAGGTCAAACGGTGACTGGGTAAGCGTTGCTTCACTCAACCCTACCATGGCTGCCACCTTACGAGCAATTTGCTCCGCTTCGGCTGCGCTCTTGCCAAAATTACGCGGTGCAAAGGCGATATCCTTGAGCACCGTTTCCTCAAATAATTGCGCCTCCGGAAACTGAAATACAAACCCTACCTGCTGGCGGAGATCACTCAATTCCTTATTCTTCGTTGCGGGGGTAATCGTAACCCCGTTCACCGTCACTTGACCAGCTGTCGGCTTAAGTAACCCGTTGAAATGCTGGAGGAGCGTTGATTTTCCGCTCCCCGTATGCCCGATGATTGCCGTATAACTTTCATCTTCAATCCGAAGGGAAACATCCTGCAAAGCCGGGGTTGCCATGGGTGTGCCCGCCTGGTAAGTGTAACTTAAATGGTTGACTTCAATTGCGATAACCAGTTCACCATCCCTTCGTTTGTGAGGTATTCCTTAGGCACCCGGATTCCCCGGGCAGCAAGTGCCCGCTTTAAACGAGCAGAATACGGTACGTCTAATCCCCGAGCAACTAACGCATCTTCTTGTGCAAAAACGGTTGCCGGCGAAGCAGCAGTTACTACCTGACCATTATCCAACATAATCACCCGGTCAGCCAGCCCGGCCTCATCAATATCATGCGTGATGGTAATAATCGTTAGCCCTTGTTCGTGAAGGGTGCGCATGAGTGTTACGATATCATCCCGGCCAGCCGGATCAAGCATACTAGTCGCCTCATCAAAAATGACAATCTCCGGGCGCAACGCTAACACCCCAGCAATCGCGACCCGCTGCTTTTGCCCTCCCGAAAGGCGGCTAGGAGCATGGGTAGCATACTCTGTCATTCCCACTACTTTCAGTGCAGCAGCTACGCGCCGGTGCATCTCTTCACGGGGAATTTCCTGATTCTCGAGGCTAAACGCCACGTCCCCCGCAACATCCGCTCCGACAAACTGATTATCTGGATTTTGAAAAACCATTCCGATCCGCCGCCGAACCGCCCAAATATGCTCTTCATCAACCGGAATCCCCGCAACGTGAATGGTCCCTGCCATCAAGGGAACCAGGCCGTCAAGTGTCCGGGCAAGGGTGCTCTTCCCACTACCGTTATGGCCAATTAAGGCAACCCACTCTCCCTGCTCAACCTGCAGTGAAACGTGCTGCAGTGCAGGATGATCCTCATCGCGGTACTGGACTGTTATGTCCTGAACATCAATGACCGGCATATTAATTCCTCCTGACCGTGTAATTCCCCCACATTATATCAGAGAACACGGAACCAGTACCATGATTTCCTTGGAATCCGCCATAAAATAAAAAATCACTTTTTACGGTGAATTTTCATCCTCACAGACTACTTAGGACTAGACTTGGCATTCGCCATCATCATAACATCCTTCCATCATCGTAAAAGTGACCCTTTACGTATTTAACTAGCAGATTTAATTAAACCAGTTCGATGATTGCCATCTGAGCAGCATCACCGCGCCGCCGGTCCATCTTCAAAATCCGCGTATACCCGCCGTTCCGTTCAGCGTAACGGGGAGCAACATCATCAAATAGCATCTGGAGTGCCGTCTTAATGCTTGCATCTTCGTCATTGTCGTTATCAACAACAACATCCATGATGTAACCAGCGGCTTTCCTGCGAGCAGATAAATCACCCTTCTTACCAAGAGTAATCATCTTTTCAGCCATTTTCCGAACTTCCTTGGCCTTCTGAACCGTCGTCACGATCTTGCCGTTTACGATCAAATCGGTTGTCAAGTTCCGAAGCATTGCTTTCCGGTGTTCGCTGGTCCGTCCCAATTTACGATAAGCCATCAATAGTCCCTCCTTTATGTTGTTATTAGTCGTCTTGACGAAGACTTAACCCAAGTTCAGCTAACTTACCTTCAACCTCATCGAGGGACTTTCGTCCGAGGTTCCGCACCTTCATCATGTCAGCTTCTGACTTATCAGTCAGTTCCTGCACCGTGTTGATGCCGGCCCGCTTTAAGCAGTTGTATGACCGCACGGAAAGATCAAGCTCTTCGATGGTCATTTCCAGCATCTTCTCCTTGGCCGTCTCTTCCTTTTCAACCATGATTTCAGCATTCTTTGCTTCATCAGTCAGGTCGACGAACAGGGTCAAGTGTTCCGTTAAAATCTTAGCGGATAAGCTAATTGCCTCACTTGGCGTTAGTGAACCATTTGTCCACACGTCAAGGGTTAATTTGTCATAGTCATCCTTTTGACCAACACGCGTCTTTTCAACCTGATAATTGACGCGCTCGATTGGGGTATAAAGTGAGTCAATCGGTAAAACACCAATTGGCATATCATCTGCCTTGGCCTTGTTTTCATCAGCCGAAACATATCCCCGCCCCGTGTTGGCAGACAGCCGGGCGTGGAATGTGGCACCATCAGCAACCGTACAAATATACTGATCGGGGTTCAAAATTTCAACATCACTTGACCCCTGGATGTCACCAGCCGTTACTTCAAGCGGCCCGGTCACGTCAATTTCAAGGTCCTGCTTGTCTTCACCGTTGATTTTTAAGGCAACCTTCTTGAGGTTCAGGATTATCTTGGTGACATCCTCTAACACTCCGTCAACGGTTGAAAATTCGTGCAGAACACCATCAATCTGAACGTCAGTGATCGCTGCACCCGGTAACGAAGAAAGCAGAATCCGGCGTAACGAATTCCCGAGCGTCGTACCGTAGCCCCGTTCAAGCGGTTCAACGATAAACCGGCCATAGTCCTTCGTCTCTTCAATCTTATGAATTTTTGGTTTTTCAAATTCGATCATTAGTAATGCATACCCCTTTCAAAACGCATCGTGTCAGCCAACAAAACCGTTGCGAACCCGCCCCAACGGTAATGTCGCTATTAAACACGACGACGCTTTGGCGGACGGCATCCGTTATGCGGAACCGGCGTTACGTCCTTGATGGATGTAACCTCAAGCCCTGCGGCCTGAAGTGCCCGAATAGCAGCTTCACGCCCTGAACCAGGTCCCTTAACGGATACTTCAACGGTCTTCATTCCGTGATCCATTGCACTCTTTGCAGCGGCTTCCGCAGCCATCTGTGCAGCAAACGGCGTCGACTTCCGGCTACCCTTAAAGCCAAGTGCACCGGCTGATGACCATGCAACGGCGTTCCCGTGAACATCCGTAATCATCACGAGGGTGTTGTTAAAGGTTGAGTGAATGTGTGCCACACCGGACTCAATGTGCTTCTTTGCCCGGCGCTTCCGTGACTTCTTAACTGCCATGAACGATCTAACCTCCTTTTATTTTAATTTATTATTTCTTCTTCCCTGCAATTGAAACCGCTGGGCCTTTCCGCGTGCGGGCGTTGTTCTTGGTGTTTTGACCACGAACTGGTAAGTGCCGCCGGTGACGAAGGCCTCGGTAAGAGCCAATTTCAGAAAGACGTTTGATGTTCATGGAAACTTCCCGCCGAAGGTCCCCTTCGACGTCATACTTGTTAACTTCCACCCGGATCTTGTCTTCCTGTTCGGCTGTCAGGTCACGAACGCGAACGTCTTCTGAAACGCCAGCGTCTGCTAAGATCTTCTTAGCGCGTGAGTTACCGATTCCATAAATGTAGGTCAACCCAATGACAATCCGCTTGTCACTTGGTAAGTCAATCCCTGCAATACGAGCCATTACAATTACACCTCCTTATCTTATGATCCTTGACGTTGCTTGTGCTTCGGGTTATCGCAAATAACCATAACGCGACCCTTGCGCTTGATTACTTTGCAGTGTTCGCACATTGGTTTAACTGATGGTCTTACTTTCATGAATCATACCTCCTAAAAAATTTTTTCGAAGGACAATCTATTTAAAGCGATAGGTAATGCGACCCTTAGTCAAATCGTAAGGGGACATCTCAACCGTTACCCGGTCACCCGGCAAAATCCGAATGTAATGCATCCGAATCTTCCCGGAAACGTGGGCAAGAATCTCGTGCCCGTTCTCAAGTTCAACTTTAAACATCGCATTAGGCAACGTTTCTTTGATTGTCCCTTGAATCTCAATCACATCATCTTTCGCCACGTAAAAGTACCTCCTTAAATTGGTTGTGAAACTTTACCCGTCGTCAACACGTGAGTAGTTTCCCATCCGGGAGAGTCCCACCATTTTCTGCGGGCCGGTGCAAAAAAGTGCAAACTAAGCCCATTGAAAAAGTAAACCTGAATTATCATAGCACACGAGACAGCTTTCGACAAGCATTCGCGCCATAATAATTCAGGCAATTCACCGTTAATTACGGTAACTTACTCTACAACTACTTGATAGTAGCTAAAACTTGCTTGATGGCCGCAAAAACGGCATCAATCTCCTGATTCCCGTCCACGTTGTGAAGAATTCCCTTCTGCTTGTAAAAGTCTAGCAGCGGCGTGTTCATCTTCATGTTAACGTCCAACCGGTTCTTGACCGTTTCCGGCTTATCATCATCCCGCTGGAAGAAGTTATGCCCGCCACACCGGTCACACGTTCCCGCTACCTTAGTCGGGTTAAAGACCTTATGGTACGTTGCACCACAGTCACGGCAAACAAACCGGCCAGTCAACCGCTCCATTAAAGATTGCGGGTCAACGTCAATGTTAATCACGCAGTTTAACGGCTTACCTAACTCCGCCCCAAACTGATCGAGAGCCTTAGCTTGGACCATGTTCCGTGGAAAACCGTCCAACATGTACCCATCGTTCACATCGTCTTCAGCCAACCGCTCCTTTACGATACCGTTAGTAACTTCATCCGGCACAAGTTCGCCCTTATCGATGTACTTCTTAGCTTCCTTGCCCATTTCCGTTCCATTTTTTATGGCAGCGCGAAAAATATCTCCCGTTGAAATATGGGGAATTTTATATTCATCAACAATCCGTTCAGCCTGGGTGCCTTTGCCAGCGCCGGGCAAGCCCATTAACATTAAATCTAAACCCATGTTATCCCTTCTTTCAAAAAATCACTTCTTCAGTGTACTGCAATTAGCCCTTAAATTTAAGTCTACTATTTGGTTTCTTTTTGACTATTGCATAAAAATAAACGCCGGCAAAATTTATTGCCAGCGCTCATTCTTGTACTATCTTATTCCTTTTTCTTCTTTCGATCCCCCCATCCCAAGAAGGCTAATAGATTAGCAAATACGATTAACAAGGCTCCTAATATACCGCCATGATTAGCAGCATTTCCTGTATCCGGTAACTTTCCTACGCCCGAACGGTTTTCCGTCTGACCATGATCACTGCTTGACTGACCTTGAATATTATTTAAAGCAGCCTTTGTCACAATTGAACTGCTATTATTAGCGTTCTTCTGTTTAACTTGTTCTTGGCCTAAAGTCTTTTCAGTTGAAGCCGAAGTCTTATGAAGATGACTAACAGTATTATTTGACGCATTATGCTTTTCAGAACTATCCGTTGTTGTGTGAGCGGTTGTCCCGTTTGTATCACTATGCGAGTGATCCGTATTAGCAGCTGCATGCTCTTTGTTGGCCGTGTACGTGATCGTCTGCGTGTCATCCGCACTGCTTTCCGTCACGTCCACTGCACTACTTTGCGCGGCACTCGGCGTGTACCCCGTGATCGTCGGTGATGTCACGGCCGGAAACGTCTGCGTTGACGGCGTCCAATCCGTGTACGTGATGGCCCCCGTCACGTTATTCTTCGTCGCGTTCCGTTGGAACGTCACATCCCGCGTGGCGTCCGGCGCCGCCTGACTCCCATCACTGTAGACGTAATGGATCGTCTGGTGCACCGTGTGCGTTAACTCCAACCCGTCCGGGTTGTTGCTTGGCGTATACGTCGTTGTCCCTTCATTCAGGTGCACGGTATACGTCGGCACTTGCCCGTCCTGCGTGAACGTAATCTTGTCCCCACTCGGCAAGTCGTTACTTCCAATCGTGTAACCTTCATTCTTCAACGTATTCTCCTCACTCGTTGGATCATACGTTGTCGTGCCACCGAAGGTGCCATCAACCGTTTCACTGGCAACCGTCTTCCCAGTGGCGTCATCCACATAGTTCACCACCGCATGCTCTTTGTTGGCCGTGTACGTGATCGTCTGCGTGTCATCTGCACTGCTTTCCGTCACGTCCACTGCGCTACTTTGCGCGGCACTCGGCGTGTACCCCGTGATCGTCGGTGATGTCACGGCCGGGAACGTCTGCGTTGACGGCGTCCAATCTCCTTCAGCAATCACCTCATGTGTCACTTGGTCAACCGTTACACTGCGATTAAATGTCAAAGAATTCGTTGCATCCGATGCCGCCTGACTCCCATCACTGTAGACGTAATGGATCGTCTGATGCACCGTATGTGTTAATTCGTCTGCTGATACATTGTCAGGGTTATTCCCCACACTGTCAGTCCGTGTATTATGTTCAAAAACAATCTTATAAACAGGAACCGTACCGTCGTAATTGTACACAACGCCACTCGCCGGAAATTCATCACTTGATAATTTATACCCCTTATCAATGTACTGTTGAATTGTTGCAGCAGGGTTGTAGCTATCAGTAGTCCCATACGCTCCGCTAAGAGTAACCGATGACATAACGCTATTATCAGTACCATCAATATACTCCACCTGTGCACGTTCCTGGTTGGCCGTATACGTAATCGTTTGCGTATTATCCCCCGTCGTTGGGTCAACACTTACAGCCTGACTCGTTTCTTCCCCAGGAATTACCGTATAACCTGTAATTGTTGGTGATGTCACAGCTGGAAATTCTTCCGTTGTTGGAGTCCATGCCCCATCTGTCTGTACTCCAGTAACCTTATTCGTCGAAACTGTGCGTGTAAAGGTTACTGAACTATCCTTATCAGGTGCAATTGTTTTCCCATTTTGATCAACGTAATGAATAACCTGATTAATTGTTTTTGACTCCGTGGACGTAGTTACATTTTCTTTTAAGACAACGTCATACGATTTTACTACGCCATCCTCATCGAACTTTGCACCCGAAGAAGGATAGTTATCCTGTACCAGGACATATCCTTGACTTTCCAACTTAGCAATTTCACTAGCAGTGGTATAAGAGGATGTCGTATCGTACGCCCCTGTCAACGTATCCGTAGTAATTGTTTTACCCGTCGTTTGATCAATATAATTAACGGTAATCTTTTCCTGGTTAGCAGTATAAACAATATTTTGGACATTGTTTGTTGTTGACCCGTCCACATTAGAGATTACCTCACTCTGCGCCTTTGAAGGGGTGTAACCCGTAATGGTAGGTGACGTTACGGCAGGAAACTCACCCGCCGATGGTGTCCAAGTACTGTTTTGGATATCCCCGGTTACGTTATCCTTCGTTTGCGTCCGTGAGAAGCTTAACTGTT
Source organism: Ligilactobacillus sp. LYQ139 (assembly GCF_045033025.1). NCBI lineage: Bacteria > Bacillati > Bacillota > Bacilli > Lactobacillales > Lactobacillaceae > Ligilactobacillus > Ligilactobacillus sp. LYQ139. Next base: position 32,806 of record NZ_JBJFZW010000003.1, on the reverse strand, counting down.
TATTAACTGACGGTGCTGCCTGTTGCCCATTCGCATAGTTGTAGTTAATCGTTTGCGTGACGGTAGCCGTCTGCGTACTTGTCGTATATGTGTGCTTCAGCACCACCGTATACGATTGCGGACTATTCGTATAAATTAAACTTGATGGAACGTTACTGCTTACCTCTGCATAACCATTTTTCTCGAATCCATCAATTAACGTGGTCGCATCATAATCCGGACTTGCGTTGTAATTGCCGCTCAACGTATCCGTCCGTAACGTCTTCTTACTAGTTTCATCATAATAAGTAATAGTAATTGACGATTGAACCGGACTATAAACCACCGTCTTTTCAATATTGGCATCAGTTGCCTTAACCCCATCAACTGCCGGAATCGTCGTTACATTGGGCGTATATCCCTCAATCGTTGGAACCGTAATTGCCGGAAAATCATCACTACCAACTGCCGTATACGTCCCATCAGTTCCCTTCTCAAAGGTGATCGTTTCCGTCGTTGGGGCATGTAACACAACTCCACTACTATTTATATAGTTAATAGTTTCAGTAACCGTCGAAGTATCCCCAGTAGGAGTCTGTGTCCCACCGTTTTTGCTATAAACAATGGTTTCGTTTGAATCAGATGAATTACTGTCTACCGGAACAACCCCACTATCAGTTTGACTAGGCGTGTACCCCGCAACGGTTGGGGATGTAACTGACGGAAATTCCGCTGGATCCGTCGTCGTAGTCCAATCGGTATAGGTAATTGCTCCCGTAACGTTATCCTTTGTAGCTCCCCGCGTGTACGTGATCGACTGCACTACATCTGGCGCAACCGTTTTTCCGGATGAATCAACGTAATGAATTGTATGGGTAATTACCTTTGTCAACCCTTCTGAGTCGGCGGGTAGTTTAGTTGTTGTATGCGTTAAGTCTATCTCATAGTGCTGATCACCCGTATTATCGAATTTCAGTCCACTTGCTGGAATTGTATTCTTCGCAACGTTATACCCGGCATCCTCAAATGACTTCAAAACACTCTGATAGTCATAGTCAGGTGAAGTATTATAATCCCCCTGCAAAATCTTCTCCTGTAAGATTTTGTGTTCGTCCATATCGTAATAAACAATCGTCATTTCTTCTTTATTGGCAACATAAACAATTGTTTGGGTATTATCAGGACTATCAGCAGTAACTCCCGTCACCGGTGAAGATTCACTGTAACTAGCCGTATATCCCGGAATCTGTGGCGATTGAACCGCAGGAAACTCGTCAGTTCCGGTTTCATTTGTCCACGAACCATACGTCACGTTTCCTGTAACTAGATCCGTCGTTTCCGGTCGCGTAAAAGTAATTGTGGTGGTCTTTGTCGGCTCAGCTTGCGTCCCATCTGCATACTGGTATTTAATCGTTTGCGTGACAACCTTAGTTTGTGTCCCAGTCTGGGTTTTATGCGTCAGTTTAACCTGATATTCTGGAACAGTTCCATCATTTGTACTGTCCCACGTAATTGAACCCGGCCAATTATTCGATGCGACATCATAATTAGGGTAGTTACTATTCAAGTAACTATTAATATCGTAGGACGACGTTTTTCCGTACGTCCCGTTAACATTAATAGTTGTTAAAACCTTTCCACCATCTGTTTCATCGATAATTTGAATCTTAGCCGTTTCTTGGTTAGGTGTATACTCATACGTTACCGTTTGCGCACTGCTTGTTACTTTCCCCGTTGCATTACTTGGGGTCTTACTTAACGTATACCCAGTAATTGTTACGGGTTTAGTCGTGTAAGTATAACCAACATACGGCGTACTACTGGTATTACCGCTATCATCCGTATACGTTGCAGTCCCAGTCTGTAACACTTCTCCGGTTGACGCATCCACATACTTAACGGTAACTGCGCCCCCTTGAACTAGAGGGTTTTTCTTGAAAATTAAGGTATTATAGTTATACGCATATCCCGATCCAGCATTATAGGTAAACCCCTGGTCGCCCACATACGTATATCCTCTTGCCTCAATCATTTTAACGTACGGCGTAACAAACGTTTCCGCCTGGTCAGACGTTTTATTAGTACAACCAACAGGATAGTACAGTGTATTTCCCTTATCATCTGAGAAGAAAAAAGTCCACGTACCGTAATAAGGATCGTCATACGGATCATCCGTAGACGAAGTCGATGCCAATGTTAACGGCATAGCCTTCGCCACTGGCAACATTGAAGATGCTACATTACTTTGAGCCTCCTTTGTATTCTCATTGTTCGCCTGATGTTCAACTGGCGTAGATGCTTCCTGTGAATCCTGAGACGATTGTGTCGTCGTAACAGACGAACTATTTGCAGAAACGGAAGTAACATTCTCTGATACGGGACGCACAGTTGACCGCACACCTTCTGTTGTTTGTTTCCCCGTTTCTACACTTGTAGAATTAGAACTTACCTGACTATTACCATTCTCCACAGATTCAGATGAACTGGATTTGCTTACGGTTGTAGCCTGCTCATCAGATTCAGATGAACTGGACTTACTTACAGTTGTAACCTGTTCATCAGATTCACTTACTGAATTCGCTTGATCAGCATTGACTTGCACTAACCGTCCAACACCAACAGTTAAAAAAGTAATCGCAGCAGCAACCCACATCTTACCTTTTTTATATAATTTAACTCTCCGAATTTTATCTCCAAGGTAGGTTTTATTTCTCATTTTAATGTTCCTCTTAGTTATACAATTACTATTTTTCTAAAAACATCATTAATCCCTGTACTGTTATTTTACTAACTATATTACCATGTTACATGGTACTATACTTCTAATACACATTCATTTTTCTCAGCTATCTTCGATTTTTTTTAAATCTTTTATAGTCTTTATAAATTCTGTTAATAACAAAGATACCTATTTTAAGCGACGATTCTTTATTGCAATTCCACTTCTTCAAATGCCATCATTCAACAAGTAAATTAATCATCACTACTTCGAATATGTCTCACAACTTGAGTTCTTTGGAACAGACCTCTTTATTTGTCAAACGGCTGAGTCTAATGTTAATCATTTTTCAAAATATATGTTTTCCCAAAAATTCAATATGCCGAGCAGATTTTGCCATCCAGATAGAAACAAGAACATCCTCCGTTGATTTCAATTTAGTTTCACTCCCAGCATAATTCCACTTAACAATGTCAATTCCAATTACAGGTAGAAATTATGTTTTGAAATTAAGTGCTCCTGTTAACAAACACCCGATTTATAATTTAGTGGATTAATATCCGCCAAGGATCACCAAACACTCAAGCCAGGTTTAAGCACAATTAAGTGGTCAAACCTGGCTTCTTTTTATTTTTCTGCTTTATCTAACTTCAAAAACTCTAGCGTGAGTCCCTGCTCAGTATTTCCGAGATTTCCACTACAAAAACGACATAATCAAGGACGCCCTTGCCTGTATAAAAGTTTTTATAAAGCCTTTAAACTGTTACTTTATTTCTTAGTGACGTTTCCGCAAAAGAAGGAACCCAGCTCCTGCCAGCACAATAACACCAATAACTACTAAACCACCCGCAATCATGTCACCAGTGTCCGGTAATTGTTTCAACCACGAAGCCTGTTTACTGCTCTGTTTTGCCGGTTGTTTGGCTATAACACGGCCAGTATGAGCTTTGGCATTTGCTGAACTAGCCACGCTTGAAGCTGAACTATGGGCCGACTTTACCGGAGCAAAGGTCTGTGCTGAGCTACTTACTTTCTTATTACTAAAGTGCCCGCTCACACTTGAACTAGAAGCTTTTTCTGCCTTAGCGGAACTTAAGCTCGAAGACTGCGCTGAATTATCCGGAGTATCCGTTACGGTTACCGTACCACTCTTAGTCGTATCCGAAATGTTGACCGGGTACAACTTATTATTAATCGTGTATCCAGATGGCGCCGTAACTTCCTTTACCAAGTAATCTCCGGAATCAAGCTTAGTAAAGTGGGCTAATCCATCCGCTCCAGTCGTTTCTTCATCAATGATCTGATGATCCTTCGTAAACAAGGCAAACTTAGCACCAGCTAGCGGTTTCTTGGTAGTCGCATCTACTTTTTGTACGGTTAGCTCTCCTTCATCAAAGACGACATTCCCCCGTAGCTCTCCTGGAAGCATCGCTGAATCCGTTCCGGTCTGGCTCAAGTTTGCGGCCGAAATAGTAGCATTATTTTTATAATTGGTCTCACTTTTACTGGTAATTTTTGCCTCATACGAAACATGAATAGCGAGGTTCGTGCTTGGCACGTTGATAGTAATTTGCGATCCATTTGTCGTAACCTTCGCATTTGGCGCAGAAATAGCCCCGGTAAAGGTTCCGTTATCATAGTACCCCTCTTGAACCTTCACCGAACCTGGTACTAATTCCATTCCGGGCCCCATATTGTCGGTAATTACCGGATCCTTTAAATCAGCGTTATGCAAGTTAGCAACAACATCCCAATGAATGATGCTGCTATCATCCTTGTCAAACCAACCAACCTTGTTAATTGCTGCAGCTAATGTTGCTGGGTTGGTATCACTACCATTCGCTACAGTACTAGGAGACGGTGCATTTGAATTATTCGTCGTCTCCGTAGTGGTTCCAACTACTCCCACACTCAACGTAATTGAACGGTTTAATTTTCCATGAAGATCATTATTAAACGTAATTGTCCCGGTCTTCGCCCCCGCAGCAATTGTGGCTGTCCCTGCCACATTACCATTTTGGTCATAAATATTACAGTTCTGTGCATTTGCAACCTGGACATTATCCGGCAAAGTAAACGTCGTCGTATCACCATCATTAATCTGCGCGGAATCCGCAATGCTGCCATGATACTTAACGGTATATGCCTGGTAACGACTAAGAGTAGTCTGACCCGTTACGTCTTTTCCGCTTGCATCATACACAGTGGCATTCGCGGCCCCTAATCCACCAACGCTAACAGAACTAGCCTTAGCTCCTCCCCAGGTGGTGACAAACGTCGCCAAACAAAGGATAACTGCAGCAAACAACGCTCCTATTTTCCTAAATCGTTTCATTTTCAACACGCTCCTATTAAAAAATCCTTTGCAATCGTAATAAGAAAGTATGATGAAAATGTTAAATGATAAGCTATCTTTAGCTGATTATCTGTTTCTTAATTAGCTTTAAATAATGTTTTACTCTATTTCTAAAAGCGCTTTGCCAAATTCCATTGATGAAGAAAATAAACCGCATGTTCCGGTACCTTCCCATTTCTAAGCAACACAATTCAGCGAATAAATTAACTATAATTACAAACCACCCGCTAAAGCCATTTAATTTTATGCACAGTGTCCTTTCTTTTAATGCATCATTAAAGTAGTAATTACGTTCTAAACACAGCATAGTTCTACTTAACAATCAATAAAAATATTATCCCCAATATATTAAGAGCAAACTGAAAATAACCGTTAATAACATTTATCGCAACTAACCTTTTACATTGATGTATATCAAGCTTTTTTGCCGTTCAAAGTACCAAAACGTCACTGACACAAATGTTTAACCATGCCGCCAGGATTTAATGTAGGGCACAAAAAACGCCGCCTAAAAATAGGCGACGTTTTCTTTCCATCAATAAAACCAGTCAACGCAACAACTTAGCATTAACTGGTCTCATAAAATTAATTATTTATCGGATAAAGCCAACATACTTACGCTTCATCATCATACCTTCCATCTGCCGAACCGTGTCAAGTGTAACCCCAACAACGATTAACAGACTCGTTCCTCCCAATCCAATGGATTGATTCAACCCAAAGATTGCGGATGCGATTAATGGGATTAACGAAACAAACCCTAAAAAGAGGGATCCGACCGAACTCAACCGCATCAATAACCGGGAAACATACTTTTGCGTTTCCTTCCCCGGCCAAACTGACGGAATGTAACTTCCCTGCTTTTGCAGATTCTCCGCAAGTTTTTCAGGATTTACCTGAACAAACGCATAGAAGAACGTGAAGACAATGATTAAAATGGTGTATAACGTCATTCCCGGAATCGTCTGCATGTTAAAGATATCCGTTGCCACCTTAAACCACGTAGCTCCTTGGAATTTCGACGTAAAGGCCATTAGAATCGTCTGGGGCGTCGCGATAAACGAACTAGCAAAGATCACGGGGATCACTCCAGCCACGTTCACCTTTAACGGCAGAAACGAATTATCACTCGTTCCCGCCATTCGCCGAGTATACTGAATCGGCACCCGGTACTTGGCTTCCTCAACGTAGGTCACAAAGACTACGATAATCAAAACTGCAATAACTAAGGCGACTACCTCGGCCACTGGCACCCAGATATTACCCGGGGCCGAACCGAACCATTCCTTGACAACTTCATGAATCGCACTTGGGGTCCGGGCAAGAATCCCGGCCATAATAATGATGGACACCCCATTCCCGATTCCTCGATCGGTAATCATGTCCCCCAACCACGTCGTAAACATCGTTCCGGCAGTCAGGATAATTCCAATCATCAGGTACGTTGAGAGGCTTGGCCGCTCAATTAAGTGCAACCCACTCAGTGCGTTAAACCCAGCGGTAATTCCAATTGATTGTACAAACGCAAGCACAATCGTCAGGTAACGCGTTACCTGATTTAATTTTCGCCGACCGACTTCCCCCTGTTTACTCCACTCCACAAACCGCGGCACAATATCCATCTGAAGTAATTGCACCACGATTTGGGCGGTAATGTACGGGGAAACCCCCATCGCAAGGATGGAGTAGTTCGTCAGCCCACCGCCACTGAAAGTATTCAGAATACTGACTAACCCCGTCGACGCGACGCTTTCCAGTGCCTTAGCGTTAATCCCGGGGACGGTGATATAAGTGCCTAGACGAAAGACAATCAAGATACCCAGAGTGAAGAGCAACTTCTTACGAATTTCCTTCACCTTTAGGGCATTCTTCATTGTTTTAAGCATTAAATCACCTCAGCGTTTCCACCAGCGGCTTCAATAGCTTCCTTGGCTGAAGCGGAGAACTTGTGCGCCTTAACGGTCAGCTTCTTGTTCAATTCGCCATTACCAAGAATCTTAATTCCATCCTTTTCGTTCTTAACAATGCCTTTTTCAACCAAAATAACTGGTGAAACTTCAGCACCGTCTTCAAAGCGGTCGTTCAACGTTGATAAGTTAACAATCGCGTATTCCTTCCGGTTAATGTTGTTGAAGCCCCGTTTTGGCATCCGCCGAAAGAGTGGCATCTGCCCTCCTTCGAAACCAAGCCGGATCTTGTAACGGGCCTTTTGCCCCTTTTGACCACGGCCAGCGGTCTTCCCCTTACCTGCTGAAGTCCCACGACCAACACGCATCCGTGCTTTCCGTGAACCTTCACTCGGCTTTAATTCATTTAATTTCATTGGGTTGGCACCTCCTTATATCATTATGGTAATTACTTAACCAGTTCGACGTCGACTAAGTGGTTAATCTTCCGAATAGCCCCACGCATTGCAGCGTTATCCGGAACGATGGCTGAACTGTTAATCCGGCCTAACCCAAGTCCCTTAACGATTTTCCGTTGAGACTGAGGACGTCCAATGACAGAGTGCTTTAATGTAACTTTAATCTGAGCCATAATTCAGTCCTCCTTCTTATTCAGCCAGGTGCTGAACTGAAACGCCCCGTAATTCAGCAACGTGTTCAGCACTCTTCATCCGGGTCAATCCATCAAAAGTTGCCCGGACAACATTGACCGGCGTGTTTGAGCCAATCGACTTACTTGTCACATCGTCAACCCCAGCAAGTTCCATAACGGCACGAACGGCACCACCAGCAGCAACTCCAGAACCGGCCGTTGCTGGCTTCAGCATAATCCGGCTTCCGCTGTATTGACCAATGATTTCGTGAGGAAGCGTTGTTCCAACGATTGGCACTTCAATTAAGTTCTTCCGTGCAGCATCAACGGCTTTCCGGATGGCTTCAGGAACTTCCTGCGCCTTACCGGTCCCGAAACCAACGTGACCATTGTGGTCGCCAACGATTACCAGCGCAGCAAACCGTAAACGCCGACCACCCTTAACAACCTTCGTAATCCGGTTGATTGCTACAACGCGATCTTCTAAATCTAATTGTGCTGGATCGATAAAAGTCATAAACGGTATTCCTCCTTTTCCTAAAAGTCTAAGCCATTTTCACGTGCAGCTTCTGCTAAAGCCTGAACGCGTCCATGATACAGGTATCCACCACGGTCAAATACAACTTCCTTGATACCCTTGTCTGCAGCACGCTTAGCAACCAGCGCACCAACCGCACTTGCCTGCTCAGTCTTGGTGCCAGCGCTAACTTCACTATCTAATGTAGAGGCACTAACCAGCGTCACACCCGCTACGTCATCAATTACTTGAGCGTAGATGTTTTTGTTTGAACGATAAACATTTAAGCGTGGGCACTCAGCAGTACCAGAAATTTTCCCCCGAACACGGGCGTGACGCCGTTGCCGCGTCTTGTTCTTGTCTGGTTTCGAAATCACAATTTTCACCTCTTAATTTAGTTACAGCGGTTATGCTGCATATTTATTACTTACCAGTCTTACCTTCCTTACGCCGTACGTACTCGCCAACGTAACGAATTCCCTTTCCTTTATATGGTTCCGGCTTCCGGGTTTCACGAATCCGGGCAGCGCAATCGCCAACCTTTTCCTTATCGATTCCGGAAATGGTAATCTGGGTTTGAGACGGGCATTCAAACTTGATACCCTCTTCTTCCTCGAAGTTTACTGGATGGGAGTACCCAACGCTCAGTACAAGGGTCTTTCCCTTCATCTGGGCACGGTACCCAACCCCGCGTAATTCGAGCTCTTTCTTAAAGCCCTTAGTAACTCCTTCAACCATGTTATTGAAGTTCGCCCGGGTTGTCCCGTGCAGCGACTTCATCTTATTATCATCTGATGGCCGGTCGAAGGACACCGTTGAACCATCAATCTTCATCGTAATCTTCTCAGGAAATTCCCGGGTTAATTCACCCTTTGGTCCCTTTACGGTTACCGTATTACCATCGCGTTTTACTTCAACGCCTTCCGGTAACTCAACTACTTTATAACCAATCCGACTCACGAGTATGCCACCTCCTGTCGTTGTTAGATCTTACCAAACGTAGGCCAATACTTCGCCACCGATGTTCTTTGCCCGGGCTTCCTTATCAGTCATAACCCCTTCTGAGGTTGACAGGATGGCAATCCCTAACCCGTTTAACACCTTCGGCACAGCGTCAGCCTTAACGTATGACCGTAATCCTGGCTTTGAAATTCGCTTAATACCAGAAATAACGCGTTCCTTGTTCTTACCATACTTCAGGAATACACGGATGATACCCTGCTTGTCATCATCAATGTATTCAACATCGCGGATAAATCCTTCATCCTTCAGGATATCAGCGATGGCATGCTTGATTTTTGATGCAGGAATTTCAACTGATTCGTGGTGCGCCATGTTAGCGTTCCGAATCCGGGTTAAGAAATCTGCAATTGGATCACTCATAGCCATGTTATTTTTGCCTCCTTCGTCCTTGTAGTCGCTGAATTACCAGCTAGCCTTCTTCATGCCAGGAATTTGTCCCTTATGAGCAAGTTCGCGCAGGCAAACACGGCATAACTTAAACTTCCGGTAAACAGAATGTGGCCGGCCACAACGTTGGCAACGGGTGTATTCCTGCGTCGAGAACTTTGCTGGCCGCTTGTTCTTAGCAATTTGTGACTTTTTAGCCAATGTTTAAACCTCCTCTTATTTAGCGAATGGCATTCCGAGCTGGGTTAACAGTTCCTTTGATTCTTCGTCGGTGTTGGCCGTCGTAACAATAACAATGTCCATCCCACGAACCTTGTTAACCTTATCAAAATCAATTTCTGGGAAGATCAGCTGTTCCCGAATCCCTAGGGTGTAGTTTCCCCGGCCGTCAAAGGCCCGCTTGCTAACACCATGGAAATCCCGCACACGCGGAAGTGAAACCGAAACCAACTTGTCTAAGAATTCGTACATCCGCTGGCCACGCAGGGTTACCTTGCAACCAATCGGCATCCCTTCACGCAGCCGGAATCCGGCAATGGACTTCTTAGCACGCGTAATCACTGGCTTCTGCCCAGCAATCAGGGTTAATTCATCAACCGCTTCGTCCAGGTTCTTGGCGTTGCTTACAGCATCACCAACCCCCATGTTGATCACGATTTTATCAACCTTAGGTGCCTGCATGATCGAAGTGTAGTTGAACTTTTCCATCATTGACGGCACGATCTCTTTTTCATACTTTTCCTTTAAACGATTTGCCATGAAGACGATGTCCTCCTTTCCTGTCAAACTAGTCTAACGTCTCGCCGGATTTTTTTGAAACCCGGACCTTCTTGCCATCGACAACCTTATACCCGACGCGGGTTGGCTTGCCGTCCTTCGGGTCGATGAGCATTACGTTTGATGCATCAATGGGAGCCTCGACTTCAATAATCCCACCGTTTGGGTTGGCATTACTTGGCTTCTGGTGCTTCTTAACGATGTTGACACCTTTAACAACCACCCGGTTAGCAGCTGGAATTACCTGTTCAACAACACCTTCCGTGCCCTTGTCCTTTCCAGCAATAACCTTAACCTTATCATTCTTCTTAACGAACATTCTTATTCGCACCTCCTTGCCAGTCGGTCATATTACAATACTTCCGGTGCTAAGGAGACGATCTTCATGAAGTCCCCGTCACGGAGTTCACGGGCAACTGGCCCGAAGATCCGCGTGCCCTTAGGTGACTTATCATCACCGATGATGACAGCAGCGTTCTCATCAAACTTAATGTATGAGCCATCTGCCCGGTGCGCACCAGATTTCGTCCGAACAACAACTGCCTTGACAACGTCACCCTTTTTGACAACGCCACCTGGTGTTGCTTGCTTAACAGTAGCAACAATAATATCGCCGATGTTAGCGGTCTTAACGCGGGAACCACCAAGGATCTTAATTACTAAGAGTTCGCGCGCCCCAGAGTTATCAGCGACTTTCAAACGACTTTCTTGTTGGATCACAGTATGTGTCCTCCTTTCGCTATTAGGTCAGAATACGAATCAAAGTAATTAAACTGCTAAATAATAACAGCCTTTTCGTTAATTTCAACTAAGCGGAACCGCTTCTTAGCTGAGAGCGGCCGTGTTTCCATGATGGTGACAATGTCGCCAATCTTAGCTTCGTTGTTTTCATCGTGGGCCATGAACTTCTTTGAGTACTTAACCCGCTTACCGTACGTCTTGTGGTTCTTGTACGTCTCAACAACAACGGTAATCGTCTTATCCATCTTGTCTGAAACAACGCGGCCCTTGTATACCTTACGCTGGTTACGTTCTTCGCTCATGCGTGGTTAACCTCCTTTTCGTATTCTTAGTTGTTTAATTCTTGTTGACGGAGTGCCGTCTTAATCCGAGCAATCGTCTTCCGAACTTCCTTAAGCCGGGCGGTGTTCTCTAACTGACCCGTTGCCAGCTGGAAACGAAGGTTGAAGAGCTCTTCTTTGTACTGCTTTTCCTTTTCAAGCATTTCATCAGTGGTTAATTCTTTAATTTCCTTAGCCTTCATTAGATTCGCCACCTACTTCCTCACGTGCTACGATCTTCGTCTTAACCGGGAGCTTGTGCGATGCTAACCGTAATGCTTCACGGGCGACCTCTTCAGGAACCCCGCCAACTTCAAACATTACCTTACCGCGCTTAACCGGTGCAACCCATCCTTCTGGCGTTCCTTTCCCGGAACCCATCCGGACACCAATAGCCTTAGCCGTGTATGACTTGTGAGGGAAAATCTTAATCCAAACCTTCCCACCACGCTTCATGTAACGCGTCATGGCAACACGGGCAGCTTCAATCTGCCGGTTGGTAATCCAATGTGAATCGAGCGCTTTTAACCCGAAGTCACCAAACGTAACGGTTTTGCCACCCTTGGCTTCGCCACGCATGTGACCACGGAACTCACGCCGATGCTTTGTCCGCTTTGGTACTAACATTGATTATTCCCCTCCTTACTTACGATCTGATTTCTTAGCAGGTAGGATTTCACCACGATAAATCCAAACCTTAACACCTAACTTACCGTATGTCGTGTGTGCTTCAACCCAGGCGTAGTCAATGTCAGCCCGCAATGTGTGCAGTGGAACCGTTCCATCTGAGAAGTGTTCGATCCGAGACATATCTGCCCCGTTTAGCCGCCCAGCAACCTGAACCTTGATTCCCTTAGCACCAGCCCGCATTGTCCGTTGAATAGCTTGCTTCATTGCCCGCCGGAAAGCAATCCGGTTCTCAAGCTGTTGAGCAATATCTTCGCCAACCAACTTAGCGTCTAAGTCAGGCTTCTTGATTTCAACAATATTGATATGAACGCGCTTGCCGGTTAGGTTGTTTAATTCTTTCCGGAGCTTTTCAACTTCGGAACCGCCCTTACCAATGACCATTCCTGGCTTAGCGGTGTGGATTGAAATGTTAACGCGCTTAGCAGCCCGTTCAATCTCAATCTGTGAGATTGAAGCGTTGGCTAACTTATTCAGAATGAACTTCCGGATACGTAAATCTTCGTGTAAGTTGGCAGCGTAATCTTTCTCAGCGTACCACTTTGCATCCCAGTCACGGATGATGCCGACACGTAATCCCGTTGGATTTACTTTTTGACCCACGCTTATCCCTCCTTATTTAACAGATACAACAACTGTGATGTGGCTTGTCCGCTTGTTAATTGGTGAAGCGGAACCCTTAGCACGAGGACGGAACCGCTTGAGTGTCGGCCCTTCGTTAGCAAACGTCTCACTAACGTATAAATCCTCAGCATCCAGATCAAAGTTGTTTTCCGCATTTGCAATTGCGGAATTCAAAACCTTTTCAACGATTTCAGCACCAGCTGTTGGTGTGAACTTTAAAATTCCAAGTGCTTCAGCAACGCTCTTGCCGCGAATCAAATCGAGGACCAGACGCGCCTTCCGTGCCGGAATTCGAACCATCCGAGCAGTTGCCTTTGCTGATGTAATTTCTTCAGCCATGTCCTAATCCTCCCTCGATTACTTAACGCCCGTTGCCTTGTCGTCACCACTGTGCCCGTGGAACGTCCGTGTTGGAACAAACTCACCGAGCTTATGACCAACCATGTCTTCTTGAATGTAAACCGGAACGTGCTTCCGACCATCATAAACGGCAATCGTATAACCAATGAAACTTGGGAAAATCGTTGACCGCCGTGACCAAGTCTTAATAACAGACTTCTTTTCCTGATCCGCCTGCGCCTCAATCTTCTTTAATAAGTGCGCATCAGCAAATGGGCCCTTTTTTAAACTCCGACTCATGTTTTTCCTCCTTTCGCTTGACCGCTAGCCGTTAATTAACGCCGCTTCCGGCCACGAATAATAAACTTGTTCGACCGCGCCTTCGTTGAACGGGTCTTCTTACCAATTGTCTTCTTACCCCATGGTGATAACGGACTTGGACGTCCAATTGGGGCTTTCCCTTCACCACCACCATGCGGGTGGTCGTTCGGGTTCATAACAGAACCACGAACCGTTGGCCGCTTTCCTGCCCAACGGTTCCGGCCGGCCTTACCAATATTAATCAGCGAGTGTTCTTCGTTACCGACCGTTCCGATCGTTGCCCGACACGTTAAGAGAATCATCCGGGTTTCACCAGATGTTAACCGTACAATGGCATATTTGCCTTCCTTACCAAGCAACTGAGCTGAAGCGCCGGCTGACCGAACTAACTGGCCCCCCTTACCTGGCTTTAACTCAATGTTGTGAATAACGGTTCCGACTGGGATGTTAGTTAACGGTAACGTGTTTCCGACTTTAATATCGGCATCCGCACCTGATTCAACCTTCATGCCCACTTTTAAGCCCTTTGGCGCCAGGATGTATGACTTTGTTCCGTCCTCGTAAACAATCAAAGCAATGTTGGCTGACCGGTTTGGATCATATTCGATTGCCTTAACCGTTGCAGGAACGTTATCCTTAGTCCGCTTAAAGTCAACCAGACGGTACTGGCGCTTGTGGCCACCGCCCCGGTGCCGCACGGTAATGTGACCGTATGAGTTCCGGCCAGCAGTCTTGCTTTGTGATACAAGCAGTGACTTTTCTGGCTTCGTCTTTGTGATTTCAGCAAAGTCGGAACTGGTCATGTTACGACGACCGTTAGTGGTTGGTTTGTATTTTTTGATTCCCACTTTGTTTCCCTCCTACTCTAGAATTATTCTTCGGCGAATAACTTAATTTCGTCTGAATCGGCAGTTAAAGTAACGATTGCCTTACGACGCTTCTTTGTGTAGCCTTCGTAACGGCCCATCCGCTTCTTTTTACCCTTAATGTTCATGATGTTGACCTTAGCGACCTTAACGTTGAACACTTCTTCAACAGCGTTCTTCACCTGGGTCTTCGTGGCGCGAACATCAACGTCAAACTGGTAACGCTTGTTGTCCATTTCAGCCATGGAGGCTTCCGTAACAACCGGGCGTAAAATTACATCGCGTACATCCATTATGCAAGAACCTCCTCTACTTGAGAAAGAGCTTCTTTGGTAATGACCATCTTGTCATTCTTAGCCACGTCTAAGACGTTCAGACCTTTAGCCGGAATCACCGTAACGTTTGCAAGGTTCCGTGCAGCTAAAGCAGCTTTCTCATTATCATTTTCAAGAACTACTAAAACCTTTGTCTTCACATCTAGGTTAGCCAGCACCTGTGCAAATTCCTTCGTCTTTGGTGCGTCGAACTGAAGCGCGTCAACAACAACAAGACTGTTGTCAACGACCTTCTGTGACAGCACTGACTTGATTGCTAAGCGCCGCACCTTCCGTGGTAATTTGTAGCTGTATGACCGTGGTTGTGGGCCGAAAACCGTTCCACCACCAACCCACTGTGGAGCACGGATGGAACCTTGCCGGGCACGACCGGTACCCTTTTGCCGCCACGGCTTCTTACCCCCACCTGAAACGGCACGCCGGTTCTTAACCGCGTGTGTTCCCTGCCGGCGGGAAGCCTGCTGCATGATTACCGCGTCAAAGATTACGTTGTCGTTTGGTTCGATACCAAAAATGCTGTCGTTTAATTCAACTTCACCATTCTTGCTACCATCCTGTTTAAATAATGCAACTTTAGGCATTGACTGATCCTCCCTTCCTTAGTTTATTTAACCGTACTCTTAACGATAACGTATGACTTATTTGCGCCAGGAACGTTACCCTTAATTAACAGTACGCCGTTTTCTGTATCAGCCTTAACGATTTCAAGGTGTTGGATCGTAACCTGCTTACCACCCATCCGTCCTGGGAGCATCTTACCCTTAAATACCCGGTTGATGATAACCCCCATTGAACCTGGACGCCGGTGGTAACGTGACCCGTGGGCCATTGGTCCACGGTGTTGGTTCCAACGCTTAATGTTACCCTGGAAGCCTTTACCCTTGGACGTACCCGTTACATCAACGATGTCGCCTGCTTCGAATACGTCAGCGTTTAATTCGTCACCAACGTTGTAATCTCCCAGCTCAACATCCCTGATTTCACGAACGAAGCGCTTAGGAGCAGTTTTAGCTTTTGCTGCATGACCTTCAGCCGGCTTTGTGGCACGAACAGCCTTCTGGTCGTCAAACCCAAGCTGGATTGCTTCGTAACCATCGTTTTCCATTGTCTTAACCTGCATAACAACGTTTGGGTTAACGGCAACAACGGTAACCGGAACCAGCTCACCTTTTTCGGTGAAGACCTGCGTCATTCCGACTTTCTTTCCTAAGATTCCTTTTGTGGCCATGAGTACACCTCCAATTTTTTGTAATGCTTAATTATAACTTGATTTCAATGTCAACCCCGGACGGTAAATCAAGTTTCATTAATGAATCAACCGTCTTAGGTGTTGGGTTCACGATATCGATTAACCGCTTGTGCGTCCGAATTTCGAACTGTTCCCGTGAATCCTTGTACTTGTGCGGTGAACGGATAACCGTGTACAGTGTCCGCTCCGTCGGCAACGGGATTGGGCCTGAGATCATTGCCCCTGTCCGCTTAGCGGTTTCAACAATCTTGTCCGCTGATTGGTCGAGAATCCGGTGCTCGTAAGCCTTAAGCCGGATCCGAATCTTTTGCTTAGCCATTTAGTTCCCTCCTTCGTCTATTTTAAAAATAAGACTTGCTCCGTGAAAATTACCGTCACGCTCATGGCAAAGCATCCGGGCGTGTCGCAACCTTTCACATCATCGCTCAAATGTGCATACTTGCCCCCTGACAAGCACGTTTAATATCATATTACTTTTAGTCCTCAAATACAAGGGGTAATCATTGGTTTTATGCGGATTCATCTTCTTTCCTACGTTCTTTTTTTATTATTCAACCAGGAGAGTGCCCCATTATTCACAAAAAACGGGGCCACGGTCTTACCGTCGCCCCGTAATAACCACTCTGATGGTTACTTGGTAAACCCATACCTTTTATTGAACCGGTCAACCGCACCATCAGCCTTAGCCGACTTCTGCTTCCCGGTAAAGAATGGGTGTGAATCACATGAAATTTCAACCCGAATCAATGGGTACGTGTTGCCGTCTTCCCACTCTACGGTTTCGTCTGATGTTGCCGTTGAGCCTGACAAGAACTTGTAGCCCGTTGATGAGTCCATGAACACTACCTGATGGTAATCTGGATGAATCCCCTGCTTCATTGTGTTTCGCTCCTTTGCCCTGGGTCATTTGCTGAGCCAGAGTTAAATTAATAGTACGCCAGTCATCATACCATGAATACTAGTTAACCGCAATTACCTTTTCCCCGGAAAGTCAACCTTTTCGATTTGGCAACAAAAATCAGCGTTATCCTTCGTTTGGCGCATCATTTTTAGTACCCGGCTGGTGTCTTGAATAGGGTTATTACCAATCATCTTTCGAACCCTCCATGCCGCATCGAGGGTTGGCTTATCTAAAAGCAACTCCTCTTTCCGCGTTCCTGAGCGCTTAATATCCACCGCCGGAAAAATTCGCCGTTCCGCTAATTCCCGTGAAAGTTGCAGCTCCTGGTTACCAGTCCCCTTAAATTCTTCAAAAATAACATCGTCCATCCGGCTACCAGTATCAACCAACGCCGTGGCAAGAATTGTCAGGCTGCCACCATCCTCGATATTCCGGGCGGCCCCAAAGAACCGCTTAGGCTTAAAGAGCGCCGTAGGATCCAATCCCCCGGAAAGTGTCCGGCCACTCGGCGGAACGACCAAATTATACGCCCGGGCGAGGCGAGTAAGGGAATCCAGTAAAATCACAACGTTCTGTTTATCCTCCACCAGCCGCATTGCGCGTTCAAGGACCAATTCGGCCACCCGCACGTGATTCTCCGGCCGCTGATCAAACGTTGAATAAACGACCTCACCTTTCACGCTGCGCTCAAGGTCCGTCACTTCCTCAGGCCGTTCATCAATCAACAAAATAATTACGTGGGCATCCGGGTAGTTAGCAGTAATCCCCTTAGCCATCCGTTTTAAAAGGCTAGTCTTTCCGGCCTTAGGCGGAGCAACAATCAACCCCCGTTGTCCAAAACCAACCGGTGCAAAAAGATCCACCAGCCGGGGGGCTAGCGGACCTTTTCCGGTTGCAAGCTTCATTTGTTGGGTCGGATAAACGGGGGTTAATCCCGGGAAATGAGGACGATCCTTAGCTTGCTCCGGGTCCTTCCCGTTTACCGTATCCACCCGCATTAATCCGTGGTATTTATCATTATGGCGGGGAGGACGGACAACCCCAGCAACCTCATCCCCGTTCCGGAGACCAAACCGGCGAATTTGAGAAATGGACACATAAATATCCTCCTGGGACGGGCCATAGTTCAACGGCCGTAAAAAACCATACCCTTCGCTTGGAATAATATCGAGGATTCCTTGCATATAGTAATAACCGGCTTCTTGCGCTGCCGCCCGGACAACCGCTAATGCCAGTTCCTTTTTATTCATTTTACTGTAATACGGGATTTCATACCGTTTAGCATCCTCATACAGTTCCCGGAGCGTTTTTTTCTCCAGTTCGCGTAACGTTACCCCGCTTTTTTTTGGACTTTTTTCCACAACTACTCCTCCCCGGTCGTATTGTTAACCACCTCAATGTTAACGTGTAATCCGCGGAACTTCGCGATAATCCGATCATACCCGCGAAGAATATTATCGGCGTGCTCAATTACGGTTGTCCCGTCCGCCATCAACGCCGCTCCTAACAAGGCTACCCCGGCCCGAATATCATTAGCCATAATCGTTGTCCCGTGAAGCTCTGTTGAATGGTCAATTCGAATAACCCCATCATGGGCCGTAATCTTTCCGCCCAACATCTGCATGTACTTAACGTGCTGAATCCGCTTAGGGTAAAGCGTGTCAATCACCGTCGACGTCCCCTGCGCACACATTAATAACGGCGTAATGGGCTGCTGAAGATCAGTCGCAAAGCCAGGGAATGGAGCCGTTGTTACGGTAATTGGGCGAAGCCGGTCGTTTCCCGGAACGTAAATCTTATCATCATCAATCTCAAGGTGAACACCCATTTCAGTCATTTTAGCGATAAACGGATCAAGGTGTTCCTTAATTACGTTACGAACCAGCACCCCGTCACCGTTAGCCGCTGCAAAGGCAAGGTAAGTCCCCGCTTCGATCCGATCCGGAATAATCGTGTGGGTATTTTGGGCCCGCAAATGAGCCACCCCTTCAATCCGAATGACCCCCGTTCCGGCTCCCCGAATTCGGGCACCCATGTTATTTAAAAAGGTTGCTAAATCAATAATTTCCGGCTCCTTGGCGGCGTTTTCGATGATGGTCGTTCCGTGTGCTTTAACAGCTGCTAAAAGCACGTTAATCGTGGCTCCCACGGATACCAAATCGAAGAAAATATGGGCCCCGTGCAGTCCTTCCGGTCCGGTCGTAATACGGACGGTATCACCCTGCTCAACAACCGTCGCCCCCAAAGCACGGAACCCCTTAATATGCTGATCAATTGGGCGAGGACCAATGTTATCGCCTCCAGGGAAACTAACCGTAGCCTGCCCAAACCGGCCAAGAAGTGCCCCCATAAAGTAGTAGGACGCCCGAAGACTTCGAATCACATCCCCCGGAAGTGGCGCCTGAACAATCGTCGTGGGATCAATCAATAATTCACCGTGGTTAAACCGCGATTTAACGTTCATTGATTTTAAAATTAGCATTAGGTTATGCACGTCCAGAATATCCGGAACGCTATCAAACTTAACGGGCGTTTCCGCTAATACCGTCGCCGGAATCAACGCAACGGTACTATTTTTGGCCCCACCAATCGTTACCTCACCGGATAACCGCTGGCCGCCCCTGACAATCATCTTCTTCATTCCACGTTATCTCCATCTATCGTATCATTCACAATAGTTCAAAACTTGAACCCGTGTACCTCTTATAATTCTAGCGAACAGCCTTACCCGACGCAAGCACAATCACTAGCCTTTTAAAGAATCGCTAAAAGCGTATTACTCTATTTTTTATCCAATTAGGGGACACAAAAAACCGGCTGGTAAAAACCAACCGGTTTTTGCAAACGGAGCGCACTAATTAACCAGCGTTGCCACCGTTCTTCTTAATAATTTCTTCTTGAATGGACTTCGGTACAGCCTCGTAGTGATCCATAGACATCGTAAACGTTCCCCGTCCCTGAGTAGCAGACCGCAACGTTGTGGCGTACCCAAACATCTCAGCCAACGGAACGTAGGCGTGAACTAACTGCGCGTTCCCCCGAGCTTCCATTCCGTCAACCCGACCACGCCGAGCAGTAACGTGACCCATGACGTCCCCAAGGTTATCTTCTGGCGTAACGATATCAACCTTCATGATTGGTTCAAGGATTACGGCGCCAGCATCCTTAGCAGCATTCTTCAATGCCAGGGATGCAGCCACCTTGAAGGCCGCTTCACTCGAGTCGACTTCGTGGTAACTACCATCATAAAGCTTAGCCTTAACGTCGATCAGCGGGTACCCAGCCAATACACCATTGGCCATGGCTTCCTTTAACCCCTGTTCAACTGATGGAATGTATTCGCGCGGAACAACCCCACCGACAATGGCGTCCTCAAACTCAAAGCCCTTGCCTTCCTCGTTCGGGGTGAATTCAATCCAAACATCCCCGTACTGTCCTTTACCACCAGATTGCCGAACAAACTTACCCTGAGCAGAAACCTGCTTAGTAAAGGTTTCACGGTAAGCAACCTGTGGTTCACCGATCTTAGCTTCCACGTGGAATTCACGCTTCATCCGGTCAACGATGATGTCTAGGTGCAATTCACCCATTCCGGCAATCAGCGTTTCACCCGTTTCAGGGTTTGTTTCAGCCTTGAAGGTTGGATCTTCTTCGGCCAACTTTTGAAGGGCAATGTCCATCTTATCCTGGTCAGCCTTTGAACTTGGCTCAACGGAAACCTGAATAACTGGGTCCGGGAATTCCATTGATTCAAGTAATAACGGGTGATCCGGATCAGTCAGGGAGTCCCCAGTAGTTGTGTTCTTCAACCCAATAGCAGCGGCAATGTCCCCGGAGAATACTTCTGGGATTTCCTTCCGCTGGTTAGAGTGCATTTGGAGAAGCCGCCCGACCCGTTCACGCTTGTTTTTAGTTGCGTTCAGCACGTACGAACCTGACTCCAGCGTTCCGGTGTAAACCCGCAGGTATGTCAACCGCCCAACAAATGGGTCCGTCGCAATCTTGAAAGCTAACCCAGCGAATGGCTTAGTATCATCAGCAATCAAGTCAACTTCTTCTTCCGTCTCTGGGTCCGTCGCAGTGTATGGCTTAACGTCCAATGGTGATGGCAGGTAGTCGTTCACCCCATCAAGCATCATCTGAACACCCTTGTTCTTAAAAGCAGAACCAGCAAAGACCGGGTAAAGGTCGAGGTTTAACGTTGCCTTCCGGATCGCCTTCTTCAGCTCCTCTGAACTAATTTCGTCCCCTTCGAGATACTTCTCCATGATGTCATCGTCAACGTCAGCAACGGCTTCAATCATGGCGTCCCGCTTAGCCTGCGCCTCTTCTTTGTAGTCATCCGGAATATCAACAACATCCCATTCTGACCCAAGTTCGTCTTCATCGTAAAGGTCAGCCTTCATTTCGATTAGATCGATAACTCCCTTGAAGTTATCTTCAGCCCCGATTGGCATTTGAACCGGAACCGGGTTAGCCTGTAACCGGTCCCGAATGGTATCAACGGAGTAGTCGAAGTTCGCCCCAATCTTATCCATCTTATTAACGAACACAATCCGCGGAACCCCGTATTCCGTTGCCTGCCGCCATACATTTTCAGTCTGTGGTTCTACCCCAGACTGACCATCAAGAACAACAATCGCACCGTCAAGAACCCGGAGTGACCGTTCAACTTCGGCCGTAAAATCCACGTGCCCTGGCGTGTCAATGATGTTAATTCGGTGATCCTTCCACTGAGCAGTCGTTGCGGCAGACGTAATCGTAATCCCCCGTTCCTGTTCCTGCTCCATCCAGTCCATTTGGGAAGCACCATCATGTGTTTCACCGATTTTATGAATTTTTCCCGTGTAATACAGAATCCGTTCGGTCGTCGTCGTCTTCCCAGCATCAATGTGGGCAACAATCCCGATGTTCCGCGTCTTTTCCAATGGGAATTCACGTTTGTTAGCCATTGAGAATCTTCTCCTTCCACAAAATGTGTGCGTTGCGTTTGCTTAGTTTCAAAAAAATGGCCATTATAGTCACAGCCATAATAGCCACTTGAATAATTACCAGCGGTAGTGTGCGAACGCCCGGTTAGCTTCAGCCATCCGGTGCGTATCTTCACGCTTCTTAACGGAAGCACCGGTGTTGTTAGATGCATCGATGATTTCCTTAGCCAGCCGCTCTGACATTGTGTGTTCACCACGCAGCCGGGCATAGCTTACAATCCACCGTAAGCCCAACGTTGTCCGTCGTTCTGGCCGCACTTCGATCGGAACCTGGTAGTTTGACCCACCAATCCGCCGGGCCTTAACTTCAAGAACAGGCATGACGTTCTTCATGGCCTCTTCGAATACTTCGATCGGATCATTACCGGTCTGTTCCTTAATCATGTCAAATGCTTCGTATAAAATCTTTGAAGCCTTACCACGCTTCCCGTCCAACATCAACCGGTTGATTAACCGCGTAACCAACTTAGAGTTGTAAATTGGATCTGGCAGCACTTCACGCTTCTGTACGCCACCTTTTCTTGGCATTTAAAAAACCTCCTCGAGTTCTAAATCCGTTCTCGCCTTACTTCTTCTTAGGCTTCTTCGTACCGTACTTGGAACGACCCTGACGCCGGTCCTCAACACCAGCAGTATCAAGCGCTCCACGAACGATGTGGTAACGAACCCCAGGAAGGTCCTTTACACGACCACCACGAACTAACACAACACTGTGTTCCTGAAGGTTGTGGCCGATTCCTGGAATGTAGGCAGTCACTTCCATCAGGTTTGACAGCCGCACACGTGCGTACTTCCGTAAAGCTGAGTTAGGCTTCTTCGGAGTCATTGTACCAACACGCGTTGCAACTCCCCGCTTCTGTGGAGATGGGTTAGCAACCTGAACCTTCTTGTAACTGTTGTACCCGTAGTTTAATGCCGGGGACTTTGACTTTGAACCTTTAGACTTACGCCCTTTCCGAACTAATTGGTTAATTGTAGGCATCTAAAGCTTCCTCCTTCCTGTTATTAATCAAAATCAAGCACACACATCCAGGAGTTTCTTTTTGAGGGTTAAAAAACAACGGTGTGCGAGCAATGTATGCTAACCTGCTCCCAGTCAGCATGATCCCGTCAGAACGGGAGAACTGTTCACATCAGCACCTCGACTAGAATACCATGCAAACCGAAAGGGTGTCAATTCCCCGTTCAAATTAATTATTCTGCTAAGTTCACCTGATTACCTGCTATTTATAATTAGAAGGAGGCTAGGTTAACTATATGTGGATACTTCGTTTAACCCTTATTTTAGGGGGCGCCATGATAGGTGGATCGTTTGCCGTTTGTGTTGCTGACCGGTACGTTACTAACCAATCATTATGGGACCGCTCTAGGTGTGATCAGTGTCATCACCCCCTAAGTTGGTGGCAATTACTACCTATTTTAGGCTTTTTTCTTCAACACGGGCACTGTCATTGGTGCCACCACCCTTTAAGTTGGCGGTTTCCCGTAAGCGAGCTTTTTTGCGCCCTGTTGGCCCTAGGAGGAACCTTATGGCTTAAATTTCCTCCCACCGAATTCATCATCCTTATTACGTGGCTAACCATCCTTACGCTGGAGGATCACGCAACTCGGACCGTCCACCCCTACGCGCTTTGGGGAGGCGCCCTCATCCTTACCTGTTTTAATCTTCACCAATGTTGGATTAATCTTTACCACACGTGGATCCTTCTTCTCCTGTCACTTGGCGGACTAGGTATCCTCGTTTTAAAAAAACAACTTGGAAGTGCAGATCTTATTCTCATCAGTCTTTGGGCGCTTCGGTATGGCATCTATTTCACATGGGAAGTCGTATTAATTGCCGCTTTTATCACACTTTTTTACATTATCGACAAGCACACAACCCAACCTGTTCCCTTCATTCCGTTTTTAGTGTGTGCGTTAGGAATTGGATTCTGCCTTTTAAAATAAAAACCTCTAGGGGTAATTCTGCCCTGAGGATTTAAGTCCCAGTTATTCTCGTTTACCGTTTTTTTCCATCGGTTCGTTTATGCGACTTAATTCCTAAAAAGCTAAGGATTCCTGCAATTATCAAACGCCCCCTTCCCCGCAATCCATTAACCTACTGATCACCAGTATCTAACAACCGGTTAGCATACTGTAAGGTATCCTCTTGTTTGGTGTTTAGCTTACGCGGAAAACTTATCGTTTGCCAAATTCAGCGTCTTCCTAAACTTTTATTTTACGGTTCTTAGATCAACGTCACAATTTCGTAATATTTACAAAACACGCAGTCCTAAGCCTTTTATCTGTCAAAGAATCACATTTTCCAAACACCGCACTTTTCATTTAATAAAAAGTGTGATAGCGTCGGTTTTGTTCAGTACAATGGAGGGATAAAATTGGATCTTCAACGCGTACGTCAATTAATGACCCACGGACAACCTTATAATGATAATGACCCCGCGATCATTGCTGCGCGAAACCATGCATACCGTGTATGCCGCCAGTTCAACCGGGAAGTTATTCTTCATGATACATATCACTTTGAATTATTAATCCACCTCTTCGCTCACGCCGGCGATAATCTTCATATCGAGCCATCATTTATGTGTGAGGTAGGTTGTAATATCTCTGTTGGGAACCACCTTTTTGTCAATCATGACGCCGTCTTTATGGATGGTGGTCAAATTACGATTGGAAACAACGTGGAAATTGGTCCTAAGGTAGGAATTTACACAATTAATCATTCCGAAAACCCCGCGGAACACAACCGTGAAATCCTACGAGCAAAACCAGTGACGATCGGGAACGGCGTTTGGATCGGGGGAAGCGCAACAATTCTCGGCGGGGTTACAATTGGCGATTGCGCTGTCATTGGTGCCGGCAGCGTCGTGACACACAATGTTGCTGCCCATACTGTTGTTGCCGGCAATCCTGCCCGCGTTATTCGGAAAACCCACGAAGAGCCGTGGCAATTCCAAAAACAATAGGATTATAGCTAATAGATCCAATAATTAATTTAACTAGCAACTTACCAGGTTTGTTAAATTTAAGTTTATCCGGTACAATGAAACCTTAGGTTATGATAAAGGAGAACAGCTATGCAGACACAAATTTGGCATCAAACGCTAGTAGGTTTTACCGTTCTTGTAACGATGATTAGCGGCGGAACAGTTTTAGCAACATCCAACAATATGCCCGCTTCTACCCGGGCAGTATCAATATCACCAGTTACACAGCCACGACTTGAGCGGTCATCAAATATTCCGCTCTCCGACAGCTTTGGCGACACTTTTAAATTATCAAACGTTTTAGATAACGTAACCACTCCGAGTGTTCCGGTAACCCTATACGAGCCGACCACGCCGAGCCTCGATTCAAAAAGCAATCCGTCAACGGAAGTAAATGAAATTAACACAGAACAGGGGACGTCATCGAGCGTAGCTGCTTCAGCGGACAGCGACACCACAATGTCGACATCATCATCGACGCCAACGAGCGCTTCCTCCATCCAATACATTTCATCTGCAGCAACCCCAAGTTTTGATTTTACAACCATCTCAAGTGCATCGCAGGTTGCAAACAATGCCGTTGACATTTCCGGATTAACAACTACCAAGGGAAAACACCATGATAAGGGTGATCACCTGTCAAGTGTTAAAGTTACATCCACCTCTTCTTCATCTAAAAAAATGCAAGAAAACAAGCACCACTTACCAGCAACTGGTAATCAAATTGTTCCGTGGCTGATTATTCCGGGATTGCTTAGTTTAATTGGCGCTGGTGCGCTCCTTAATAACCGGTGGCACAGCTAATCTATTGATAAAACATATAAAATAAGCGGGAAGAACATAGGTTCACCCCGCTTTAATTTATGTCAACAAGATCCCCCGCCAAACCCAGTTGATATAATTAAAGAATTTTGTGGTGCTTTAAGCAATTAAAAAGAACCATGCCCACAAGGCATGGTTCTTTTTACTTCTTGCGAAGGACCGCTTGAACGTTCTTAACCTCATCTGGCGTTGGTTCTCCCCGTCCCATCTTCAAGGAGTGCACCTTCTCAACCGGAAGGTGGCTTGCCAGCGAGAAGTCGGCATCCGTCCAGTGATGCTGATCTTCGTACTCAATAATGGCCCTTGCCAATTTGTTCATATCCATCTGGTTGCCTCCTGCCACATAATATCTGCTACCAGCATAGCATATTTTTTTACCGTTGAATATTAAATTACCTATTCGCCGGCAGCTGCCTTAACAAAGGCCGCGAACAGTCCCTCTGGCCGTTGCGGCCGTGACAGAAATTCAGGGTGATACTGGGAAGCAACGAAAAACCGCTTGCTTGGAATTTCAATTACCTCAACCAGTCGGTTGTCTGGAGACGTTCCTGAAAAGACCAAGCCGTGATCCTGCATGATCTCCCGGTATTTGTTGTTAAACTCGTAACGATGCCGGTGCCGCTCTTGAATAACCTCTTCGTTATTGTAGGCCGCTGCTGCCACAGTTCCCGGCTTAAGCTTACACGGGTATGCTCCCAACCGCTGGGTACCCCCCTTATCCTCAACGCCGTTTTGGTCTGCCATCAAGTCGATAATCTTATTCTTGCAATCTGGGTAAACCTCCGCCGTATGTGCGTCCTCAATGCCACACACGTCACGGGCAAACTCAATGCTAGCCATCTGCATTCCCAGACAAACCCCGAGGTATGGAATATCATTTTCCCGAACGTACCGGATAGCTTGTATCATCCCTTCAAGGCCGCGATCCCCGTATCCGCCCGGAACGATCACTCCATCATAGTTCTTTAACCGGGACGCAACGTTTTCCGCCGTAATCTCTTCAGCGTTGATGTAATCAATGGTTACCTTCCGGTTAATGGCGTATCCTGCATGCCGAAGTGCTTCATTAACGGAAATGTAAGCATCCTGCAACTCAACGTACTTTCCAACCAGAGCGATCTTCACGTTTCCTTGAAGATGCCGCACGCGGTCACACAGCTCTTGCCATTCAGTCATATCAGCAGCCGGAACATCCAATCCCAGCTTATCGCACACGATTTGGTCAAGGTTTTGCGCCTGCAAATTCAACGGAATCTGGTAGAGCGTATCCACGTCCATTGACTCAATGACCGCCTCTGGTTCCACGTCACAGAAGTTTGAAATCTTATTCCGCATTGATTGAGAAATTGGTTTTTCCGTCCGAACAACAAGAACGTTTGGCTGAATCCCCAATCCCCGAAGTTCCTTAACGCTGTGCTGCGTTGGCTTAGTCTTCATTTCTCCAGCCGCCCGGAGGTACGGAATTAGCGTCGTGTGGATGTACACAACGTTATCCGCTCCCACCTCCGACTTCATTTGCCGAAGAGCTTCCAGGAATGGCAGGGATTCAATGTCACCAACTGTCCCCCCGATTTCAGTAATAACAACGTCAGCGTCCGTCACCTTTGCGGCCCGCATAATCTTTTCCTTAATCATGTCCGTGATATGCGGGATTACCTGGACGGTTGCACCTAAATATCCCCCGCGACGTTCCTTATCCAATACTTCCGAGTAAATTTTCCCCGTCGTGACGTTGGAGTACTTGTTTAACCGAACGTCAATAAACCGTTCGTAGTGGCCAAGATCCAGGTCCGTTTCCGTTCCGTCGTCCGTTACAAAAACTTCCCCGTGCTGGTACGGGCTCATCGTTCCGGGATCAACGTTGACATACGGATCAAACTTCTGCACCGTAATCTTTAATCCGCGGTTCTTAAGCAGTCGTCCTAAGGAAGCTGCCACAATCCCCTTTCCCAGAGAAGAGACCACGCCACCAGTAACAAAAATATATTTAGTCATTCTTCCGCTCCTTCGTCTTATTTGGGGAAATAAATAAACAAACTCCCTATTCACTAGTGAATAGGGAGCATCCCGTTCAATTAACACCGTGGATTCCCACGGAGAGCCCGAAAATCATTCTACATAAATTGATCAAACGCGTCAAGTAATTATTCATCTTCCGGGTTAATCGCTGACAACTGTCCTTCAATCCCGTCTTCCAAACCATCATCAACAGTTTGATTCTCCTCGTCGTCCTCATCATAATCCGTAACGTTAGTAGCAAACGCCTTGTTTAAATCAGCGGAACTATTAAAGGCAACCACGTCGTCATCTTCATCCGTGGTATTAGCGAGCGCATTAACCCGTGGCCGCTTCTTAGCTGATGCATCCTCATCCTCACCGTGCACTAGGGCCTCATCAATTGAATCGTACGGGTACCACGCCCGGAGCCCCCACATGTTTTCACCAAGGGAAATGAACCCCCCATCAACGTTTAGATCCGCATAAAACTGCGGCAGACGATTCCGGATTTCCTGATCGCTTTTTCCCAGATAATCCTGCATGGCGTTCGTCAAGTCCGCGAACGCCATCGGCTCACCGTTTTCTTTTAAAATTTCGTGTGCCACTTCAATCAGTGACAATTCGCTCTTGTCAGCGCCTGCGAATTTTTTTAACTCCACTCTGGTACACGTCCTTTCTGCAGTCTACTCCATATCTTACAATGTTAGGCATTGAAATGCAATCTAATCTGGTATTTTCCCAACGATTGGCCGTCCGTATACAACCGGTAATCAATTGCAACCGTCCCCATCAAGGGTGCCTGGTTAACCGCCACGTTGAGGTTCGTTGTCTCGGTATCAATCGGGATCAACCCATAAGGGGTCCGGTACGTAGCTTCCACCCGTTGGTTAGCCGCAAAGAATAGCTTCATCTGTAGTTCCTCGTGGTTGCGACTCAGCCGAACCGTCCCGTCCGCCTTAATGCGCATCGTCACCACTGCCGGCAACTGGTCTTCAAGCTGCTCATCATACCGCAGATAAAAGGTATCACCCATCTGAACGTAGTGACCGGCAACGTCTTGGGTTAGATCATCCCGGTTCCCGTCCTGCCAATGCCGGGTTTCAATGTGAATATTGACCGGGATTCCGCGTTCTGCCATCGCCCTCACTCCCTCGTTTTAATTCGTTACCTGCTATTATACCCGTTTCCCCAGAAGCAACCAACTCCCGGAAACGGAATGATATAATGAAGGCGAATTCTGTTTATAGAAAGGAGTGCGGTGATCATCGCCGAATTACTTCCCGTTGAAAAGGTCCTCCGTGACCCGATTCATAATTACATTTATATTCAACACCGGGTTATTCTTGACCTGATTAATACCCGAGAATTTCAGCGGCTCCGTCGAATCAAACAACTGGGAACCACCAGTCTTACCTTCCACGGTGCTGAACATACCCGGTTCACCCATTCAGTTGGGGTCTACGAGATTGCCCGGCAAATTTGTGACCTCTTTGCCCGAAAATACCCCCAGCAAACGGTAGGCGCGGCAGGATGGGATGACCACGAACGCTTAGTAACGTTGTGTGCCGCCCTCCTGCATGACGTGGGCCACGGCGCCTACTCACACACCTTTGAACACATTTTTCATACTGACCACGAAGCCATGACCCGGGCAATCATTACAAGCCCCCAAACGGAGGTCAACCAGATTTTGCGTCGGGTAAGCCCGGATTTTCCCGTGCAAGTGGCTAGTGTCATTGCAAAAAAGTATCCAAACCAACAGGTGGTGCAGATCATTTCTAGCCAAATTGACGCGGACCGGATGGACTACCTCCTCCGGGATTCGTATTATACGGGGGCAAACTACGGGACGTTTGACCTTACGCGGATTCTACGGGTGATGCGCCCTGATAAAAATGGCATCAGCTTTCAAATTCAAGGAATGCACGCTGTGGAAGATTACATTGTAAGCCGGTTTCAGATGTACCAACAAGTTTACTTTCACCCCGTTTCCCGCGCCATGGAAGTTATCCTTGACCACCTTCTCATGCGGGCACAAAGGCTCTTTACAGACGGACAACTCACCGATGAACTAACGGTTAACTTTCTCGCCCCGTTCTTTGAACACCACGCTACCCTGAACGATTACCTTCAGCTCGATGATGGCGTGCTCAATACCTGCTTTGCCCGGTGGCGGAACCACCCGGACAAAATTTTGAGTGACCTGGCTACCCGATTCCTGGACCGGCACCCGTTTAAGTCGGTCCAGGTAACCCCCGCAACGAAGAAACTGGTAGCCAAGCTGCAGCAACTTGTAGCCGCTGCCGGGTTTGACGCTGCCTACTACACGGCAACCAACGATAGCTATGACCTGCCGTACGATGCGTACGATCCGCACGCTAAGAAACCCCGCACACAGATTGAACTTACCCAAAAAGACGGTAGCCACATCGAGCTTTCTCAGATTAGTAATCTCGTAGCGGCCATTACGGGAAAAGTTCAGGGGGACGAACGCTTCTTCTTCCCCAAAGAAATGCTCGCTCAAAACGCTCAAACTGAAATCTTTGCGCCAGTTTATGCTGAATTTAACCGGCACATCCACAACGACCAAATCATTTCCCAGGAGGGCTAGTTAATGACAATTAAACTAGTTGCATCTGATATCGATAACACGCTACTCACGCCGGATAAAAAACTTACCGCTCGAACCATTGCAGCAATTCACGCTGCAAGGAAGCAGGGGGTTCACGTTGTTTTATGCACGGGCCGACCACTCACCGGGGTGGCCCCCCTATTAGAACAACTCGGGTTGACCTCAGCTTCTGACTACGTCATCACCCTCAACGGCGCGCAAGTGCAACGGGCAACGGGCGAGCAGCTTTTTGCTAGCACAATCCCACTGAGCGAATACCAGCAACTTGTACCATACTTCACCCGAATAGGGATTAACATGCACATGGTAACCCTTGATTCAAACGTGTACGTCCACCAACCCGATGTCGGCTACTACACGGTTTTCGACACGTACCACACTAAAATGCACCTGCACGTTATCCCCCTTAACCAACTTCCCGCTGATATTCAAATTGCTAAGTACATGATGGCGGATGAACCCGCTAAAATTGACGCAGCAATCCGACAACTTCCCACCGTCATTACGAAACACTTTTACTGCGTTCGAAGCGAACGTTTTTTCTACGAACTCCTCAATAAACAAGCAACAAAGGGAAATGCTGTCATCGCCCTGGCAGACCATCTCGCCGTTACCGCCGATGAAGTGATGACCTTAGGTGATGAAAATAACGACCTTCCAATGATTACCCAGGCCGGATTAGGGGTTGCGATGGGCAATGCTAATCCTCAAGTAAAAGCAGCGGCTCAAGCAGTAACCACTGACAACAACCATGACGGCGTTGCCCGGGCAATCGAGAAATACGTCCTCACTCCATCTAAAACAGATCATTCTGCTTCTGGTAAAGACCGTTAACTGCGTGCCTTTTTCTTCTTAAACTCGCAAAAACACCATAACGGAAAGTGATTTCGCATCAAAATTGATGCCGCACCTCCATTACGGTGTTTTTAGAAAATTATAATTTACCGTTTTACCTAATTACTACTTTGATCGCTACTATCAATTTGATCCGCAGCTGGCATTGGGATACTATCCTGCTTATTCTGGTTACTAAATTTCTCGCGAACAGTTGTCCAGGTCATCGTATTAGCCATATCACCCTTAGTCTCGTAGTTTTGCGTCTTCCAATAGCACGTTAATGGCTGGTGAGTATGAACATCCACCGTATACCTAATAATTAACTGTTTGGTTTTACCCTTCTCCATACCAGCCCACATGATTTTTTGAACGCCGGCGTTATTCTTCTTGGTCAATTTCACGGTAATTGTTTCGGTATTCCCGTGGCGTTTAACCGTTGCGTACTTTTGAAGTGCATCTAGTATTTGCAACTGCAGCGAATTGATCTTGTAATTGTCATAAAGTTTGTGAATCTCATCTAAGGCATCATTGTTGGGAACAAAGCGCTGG
The DNA here is from genome assembly GCF_045033025.1 of Ligilactobacillus sp. LYQ139. NCBI lineage: Bacteria > Bacillati > Bacillota > Bacilli > Lactobacillales > Lactobacillaceae > Ligilactobacillus > Ligilactobacillus sp. LYQ139. Next base: position 1,308 of record NZ_JBJFZW010000003.1, on the reverse strand, counting down.
TTTGGCCGCTGTGCAAACACATCATGGCCATTAGTAAAAACGTTCACTTCCATCACTTTTCCATCCTGTTGGGTGTACCCATGAATGTTTTCGGTATTATCACCAGCATACTTAATTGTTCCGCGGTCTTTCGAGCCTTCCTTTGACCCGCCCTTTTTCTGCTGGGCATTGACCGCCCGGAACTCAACAATCCCACTCTTATCCTGACGAGCCGTACTAATAAACGTACCAATTTCCTGTTGGGCTTGCTTACCGGTTAATGTTTGGGCGTGAACAGTTTCATAACCCAGCCCGCTAAGAAGTAAGATTCCCCCAATTAGTCCCGCAATCTTCCATTTTCCCTTCATCATAATGTCTCCCTCTTACACTAAATTGTTTTAATTAAAAAGAAATTAAAATAAAAGCCGGCTTTCACCAGCAACTAATCGGGAAAACAGGATTTGAACCTGCGACCCCCACGTCCCGAACGTGATGCTCTACCAAACTGAGCTATTTCCCGATAACGGATTTAATTATAGTACGGCTGTCAGGATTACACAATCCTGAAATGCACCCAGTAGGAGTCGAACCTACAACCTTCTGATTCGTAGTCAGACACTCTATCCAGTTGCGCTATGGGTGCATAGTGCCGAGGACCGGGATCGAACCGGTACGGTAATCACTTACCGCGGGATTTTAAGTCCCGTGCGTCTGCCAATTCCGCCACCCCGGCATAAGCGGAAAACGGGATTCGAACCCGCGACCCCCACCATGGCAAGGTGATGTTCTACCTCTGAACTATTTCCGCATACTATCTAGTTATGGGCTATTCGCACAAGCCCGAAGCGGAAAACGGGATTCGAACCCGCGACCCCCACCATGGCAAGGTGATGTTCTACCTCTGAACTATTTCCGCATAACCAGGGTAATTACTATCCTTAAATACGGGTGAAGGGATTTGAACCCCCACGTCATAAGACACTAGAACCTAAATCTAGCGCGTCTGCCAATTCCGCCACACCCGCATAAGCTATCAAATGAGTCGTGACAGGCTCGAACTGTCGACCCTTGGATTAAAAGTCCAATGCTCTACCAACTGAGCTAACGACTCAATAAATATAATGGAGGATACAGGGCTCGAACCTGTGACCTCCTGCTTGTAGGGCAGATGCTCTCCCAGCTGAGCTAATCCTCCATTAAAAGCACGGCGACGTCCTACCCTCACAGGGGGCGGTCCCCCAACTACTCTCGGCGCGCTGAAGCTTAACTACTGTGTTCGGCATGGGAACAGGTGTATCCTTCAGGCCATCATCACCGCACTCTTTCCTT
>NZ_JBJFZW010000002.1:0-237460 GCF_045033025.1 Ligilactobacillus sp. LYQ139 | reverse complement strand
CAAATCCAGCTCCCGCAATTATGGTCGTATGGTCCAATGGTTATGACGCCGCCCTGTCACGGCGGAGATTCGAGTTCGATTCTCGGTACGACCGTTATAAATGGCTCGGTAGCTCAGTCGGTAGAGCAACGGATTGAAGCTCCGTGTGTCGGCAGTTCGATTCTGTCCCGCGCCATTTGACCCATGCGGGTATAGTTTAGTGGTAAAACCACAGCCTTCCAAGCTGTTGTCGCGAGTTCGATTCTCGTTACCCGCTTTATTTAAATATTTGGGCCTATAGCTCAGCTGGTTAGAGCGCACGCCTGATAAGCGTGAGGTCGGTGGTTCGAGTCCACTTAGGCCCATATTGGAGAAGTACTCAAGTGGCTGAAGAGGCGCCCCTGCTAAGGGTGTAGGTCGGTAACACGGCGCGAGAGTTCGAATCTCTCCTTCTCCGTTATGACCCGTTGGTCAAGTGGTTAAGACACCGCCCTTTCACGGCGGTAACATGGGTTCAAATCCCGTACGGGTCACTTTTTACGGAGGGTTACCCAAGTCTGGCTGAAGGGAACGGTCTTGAAAACCGTCAGGTCGGGGCAACTCGGCGCGAGAGTTCGAATCTCTCACCCTCCTTTAGAGGTAAAATTATCGCGGGATGGAGCAGTCTGGTAGCTCGTCGGGCTCATAACCCGAAGGTCGTTGGTTCAAATCCAGCTCCCGCAATTATGGTCGTATGGTCCAATGGTTATGACGCCGCCCTGTCACGGCGGAGATTCGAGTTCGATTCTCGGTACGACCGTGTGACTTAATTATTTTTCCGTCGCTATTGCGGCGGTTTTTTATTGCTTTTAATTAACCATACTAAATATCAAGTAATGTATGATGTCCTACATTGCCCTGCTGTTTGTGTTAGACTAGGACTGTTATAAGTCCATTTCCCGATAGGATTCACAATCGTGAAGATGCCTTGTAACCAAATTATCTTTGGGGGAATTTTAAATGACCGAGAAACATTTATTTACATCAGAGTCAGTGTCAGAAGGGCACCCAGATAAAGTTGCGGATCAAATTAGCGATGCAATTCTTGATGCATTATTGACACAGGACCCTAATGCACGGGTTGCCTGTGAAACGACCGTAACAACAGGATTGGTTGTTGTCGTCGGGGAAATCTCAACAACGGCATACGTTGATATCCAGCAGGTTGTGCGGAATACCATTAAGGAAATTGGATACAAAGACAACCGTTTTGGATTCGATGGTGACTCATGTGCGGTAATGACGGCGATTGATGAACAGTCCCCGGACATTGCGCAGGGCGTTGATGCATCATTGGAACAACGGGACGGGAATACAGACCCGCTTGATCAGATTGGCGCTGGAGATCAAGGGTTAATGTTTGGGTACGCAACCGATGAAACACCCGAGTTAATGCCGTTAGCTCTTGAATTGAGTCATAAGTTAATGATTAAGCTTGCTCAGATACGTAAATCAGGAGAGTTAACGTACTTAGGGCCGGATGCTAAGACACAGGTAACGGTTGAATACGGTGAGGATGATCGTCCATTTCGGGTAGATACGGTTGTTCTTTCAACCCAGCACCTGGAGACGGCTTCCCTCGATCAGATTCGTCGTGACATGGTCGAACGTGTTATTAAGCAGGTGATTCCTGCCGATTTGCTTGATGAAAAAACCCGGTTTTTGGTTAACCCAACGGGACGCTTTGTAATTGGTGGTCCCCACGGTGATGCTGGATTGACCGGACGAAAAGTAATTGTTGATACGTATGGCGGGGCGGCCCACCATGGTGGCGGTGCCTTTTCCGGAAAGGACGCTACCAAGGTTGATCGGTCAGCAAGTTACGCAGCCCGGTATATTGCAAAAAACATTGTTGCGGCTGGATTAGCCCGCGAAGTTGAAGTTCAGCTAGCGTATGCAATTGGAGTTGCTCAGCCTGTTTCGGTAAACATAAATACGTTTGGCACAGGCAAAATTGAAGAAGCGCTCCTTGAACAAGTGGTGCGGCAAGTCTTTGATTTACGTCCAGCAGGAATTATTCAGATGCTTGATCTACGGCGACCAATTTATAAACCAACCGCCGCATATGGTGCGTTTGGCCGAACGGATATCGACCTTCCGTGGGAGCATACCGACCGAATTGAGCAGTTAAAGCAGGCAGTTAAGGCGCTTGAATCCAAGTAGGGGCTTTGTTATGATTGGGTGGTACAGAGTAGTAGGGTGTAAATTCTTTTCAGAGAGTGATCGGTGCTGTGAGGTCATAGGGATGCCCCCGAACTTGCTGTGCATGATTAAGTGAACTAAAAGAAAAAGTGCTAGTACCGCTCTGCGGACTAGAAGATGGGTGGTACCGCGCGTAAGCGTCCTGTCGGGAGTTTCCCGGCAGGACGTTTTTAATTAAGAGAAGTAAGGGGCGAATAAATCGTGGCGTACGATCACAAGCAGATTGAACAAAAGTGGCAACGTTACTGGGATGAGCATAAGACGTTTAAAACAACGGAAGATCCGGATAAGAAAAACTATTATGCTTTAGACATGTTTCCGTATCCGTCTGGTCAGGGATTGCACGTTGGGCACCCTGAGGGGTACACGGCAACGGATATTTTAGCGCGAATGAAGCGAATGCAAGGGTATAACGTTCTTCATCCGATGGGATTTGATGCGTTTGGATTACCGGCTGAACAATATGCGTTAAAAACGGGACATTCCCCCCGCCAATTTACCAAAAAGAATATTAATAATTTTCGGCGGCAGATTAAGTCACTGGGGTTGTCGTATGATTGGGACCGGGAAGTTAATACGACGGATCCGGACTATTATAAGTGGACCCAGTGGATTTTTGAGAAAATGTACGAAAAAGGATTAGCCTATGAAGCAGAGGTTCCGGTAAACTGGAGTCCTGATTTAGGGACCGTTGTGGCTAACGAAGAGGTTATTGATGGAAAAACGAAGCGGGGTGGCTTCCCGGTTATTCGGAAGCCAATGCGGCAGTGGATGCTGCGGATTACTGCTTATGCGGACCGGTTAATTGACGACCTGGATGACCTTGACTGGCCGGAAGCAATTAAGGAGCAACAACGGAACTGGATTGGTCGTTCTGTGGGGGCACGGGTTAACTTCCCAGTTGCTGGGGATGAAGATGCCGAAATTGAGGTTTTCACGACACGGCCAGATACTATTTATGGGGTATCGTACATCGTGATGGCACCGGAACACGCGCTAACAAAGCACCTTACCACCCCAGAACATCAGGTTGCCGTGGATAAGTACCTGGAAGAAGTGGCGCATAAGTCCGATCTGGAACGGACCGACCTTGCAAAGGAGAAAACGGGAGTCTTTACCGGAAGTTATGCAATTAATCCGGTTAACGGAGAGCGGATTCCGATCTGGGTTGCGGACTATGTTCTTTCATCATACGGGACAGGAGCTGTGATGGCCGTTCCGGCGCACGATGACCGGGATTATGAGTTTGCCCGGCAATTCGATTTACCGGTTAAACCCGTAATTGAAGGGGGCAACCTGGAAAAGGAAGCATATACCGGCGATGGTAAGCACATTAACTCAGGGTTTCTTGATGGGTTAAGGAAGCAAGAGGCCATTACCCGGATGATCGACTGGTTGAAGGAGCACGGTGTTGGTGACAAGAAGGTTAATTACCGTCTCCGCGATTGGCTGTTCTCCCGGCAACGGTACTGGGGAGAACCGATTCCGGTAATCCACTGGGATGATGGGGAAACGACCCTTGTGCCGGAGGATGAGTTGCCGCTACGGCTTCCTAAGACGGATAACATTAAGCCGTCTGGGACGGGAGAAAGTCCGTTGGCTAACCTAGACGATTGGGTTAACGTTGTTGATGAAAACGGTCGGCACGGAAGGCGTGAAACGAATACCATGCCACAGTGGGCTGGAAGTTCGTGGTACTTCTTGCGTTACGTTGATCCGCATAACCAGGCGGCTCTTGCTGATTATAATAAGTTAAAGCAGTGGTTACCAGTGGATCTATATGTTGGGGGAGCGGAGCATGCCGTCTTGCACCTTCTGTACGCGCGCTTCTGGCATAAATTTTTGTATGATCTCGGGGCTGTTCCGACAAAGGAGCCGTTCCAACGCCTGGTTAACCAGGGAATGATTCTTGGCGATAACCACGAAAAGATGTCGAAGTCAAAGGGAAACGTAGTTAACCCGGACGATATTGTTGAGCAGTACGGGGCGGATACCCTGCGTTTGTACGAAATGTTCATGGGCCCACTGGATGCTTCCATCGCATGGAGTGAGGATGGTTTGAGTGGTGCTCATAGGTTTGTTAAGCGGATTTGGAACCTGTTAATTGATGAGCAGGACCGGTTACGTGATCGAGTGACAACTGAAAACGATGGTTCGCTTGACCGAATTTACAATCAAACCGTAAAGAAGGTAACGGACGACTTTGGGCAGTTACACTTTAATACGGCGATTTCACAGATGATGGTTTTCGTTAACCAGTGCTATAAAGCTGATGCGCTACCACTTGAATACGTTGAGGGATTCGTGAAGTTAATTGCTCCGTTAACCCCTCATATTGCAGAAGAACTGTGGACGAAACTGGGACACGTTGGAAGTATTGCGTATGCCCAGTGGCCGACCTACGATGAGAGTAAGCTGGAAGAAAACACTGCTGAAATTATCGTTCAGGTTAACGGAAAGTTACGGGCGAAGTTAACGGCGCCGAAGGACATCACGAAGGATGCACTTAAAAAACAAGCGTTAGCGGATGAAAAGGTACGCCATCACCTTGAAGGAAAGACAATTCGGAAAATAATCGTTATTCCAGGCAAGCTGGTTAACATAGTGGCTAATTAGAATACGATGATAAAACGTTCGGTTAATGGTGGAAATTCCACTTATAACCGAACGTTTTAGTGACTATTTGCCAGGTTTGGTTCGCTTTAACGGGAGGTTGCGGTATAATTAAAGGCACAATTTTATTTTTGAAGAAATGATTAGTGAACGAAAACGGAGTGGAGTGAAGGAAAATGAGTGAAAATAAGTTAGCTCGCCAGTTATCTTCCCGACATGTTCAGATGATTGCGATTGGTGGGGCAATCGGAACTGGGTTATTTTTGGGCTCTGGAACGGCAATCCATGCCGCTGGTCCCGCCTTGTTGGGATTATATGCGTTAGCCGGGTTATTCTGTTTTTTTATGATGCGGGCGATTGGCGAGCTGGTGTTGTCTGATACTGGTAAATCATCGTTTATCGAGTTTATTCGCGAGTATCTGGGTGAACGGTGGGAATTTGTTGTTGGCTGGACCTACTGGTTATGCTGGGAAAGTTTGGCAATGGCAGATTTAACGGCAAGTGGAATCTATATTAAATATTGGTTCCCATGGATTCCGCAGTGGGTAACGGCGCTGGTAATCGTTGCGGTTTTATTGACGTTTAACCTCTTAAGTGTTGGCCTTTTCGGTGAACTTGAATCGTGGTTTTCAAGCATTAAGGTTTTTGCCATTCTTGCCTTAATTGTGACTGGAGTGGTGCTCCTTGTTTTACACGCTCATATAGGCGGACAGGTGGTAACAATGCGTAATCTGGTGAACTACGGGGGGTTCGCTCCCCGGGGAATTCGGGGAATTCTTAGTGCATTACCAATGGTGATTTTTGCCTTTACTGGGATTGAAATGGTGGGGTTAACCTCTGGTGAAACTGCTCATCCTCACCGTGACATCCCCAAGGCAATTAATACTCTGTTGCTGCGGATCGCTCTCTTTTACGTGGGTTCAATGTTTGTATTGATGTGTATTTATCCGTGGAATAAGGTTACAACCACTGCCAGCCCGTTTGTGCAGGTATTCAGTGCATTGGGAGTGAAGGCTGCAGCCGGAATCATTAACTTTGTAGTGTTAACGGCAGCGTTATCAGCATGTAATAGTACACTTTTCAGTACTAGTCGAACCCTTTTTGTTCTTGCTCAGAGTCATTTTGCCCCTCAGCGGATGCATCAGACGAATAACCGAAGCGTTCCGGTAAGCGCACTTATATTCTCGTCAGCAGTTTTGTTAATCATTGTTTTCTTGAATTATGTTCTTCCGGCAAAAATTTTTTCCATCATTTCCAGCGTTGCGACTGTAAGTTTTGTTTTTGTGTGGTTAGCGCTTCTGTGGTGCCATGCGAAGTTTAAGCAACGGCACTTGACAACAACGTTTAAGATGCCAGGATACCCGTGGACAACAATTCTAACAGTGCTCTTTTTCGTTGGTGTTTTGGGATTGTTGGTAATGCAACCGTCGACGTTGTTAGCGTTAGTTTTTGCTGTTATTTGGGTGGCTGTCCTTTTAGGCGGATATAGTTTACTTAAGTGGTCCCGCCGCCGTTTACAATAGGATGAAGTTTCCCCCTAGTTGTGGTTTGTGGTAAGGTGTTTATGCGGCGTTTTAAGCGCTGGAAAATGAGTAAAACTAAACGGAAAGGAACGTACGGCGTGGATAACGAAACACATACACACATAAATGATGAAACAACGGCTGGGACGATTGCGACGGCCAAGCAACAGGATGTTTCTGCTAAGGAAAAAATGCTACGAGGATCGTCATGGTTAACAATCGGAAGCATCTTCTCCCGGATTTTGGGGGCAATTTACGTAATTCCGTGGTATGCATGGTTGGGCCCCAACCGTCTTCAGGCTAATGCCTTATACACTAAGGGATACACATTGTATAGCACGTTTTTAATGATTTCGACGGCTGGAGTGCCAGATGCAGTATCTAAACAAGTTGCGCATTACAATTCGAAAAATGAGTACGGAATTGGGCGACGGTTATATCGAAAATGCCTAACAATATTAACGTTATTTGGAATAATTTGTGCTGGAATAATGTGGATTGGGGCGCCGTACATTACGCAGGGATCACGTGCTGTTATTCCGGTGTATCGCTCCCTTGCAGTTGCTCTGATTATAATTCCCGCTTTAAGCTTAACGCGGGGGTATTTTCAGGGTTATCAGGATATGGCACCATCGGCTCTATCTCAATTGGTTGAGCAAGTTGCGCGGATTACTTATATTTTGCTTGCTACGTTTTTGATAATGCGGGTATGGCATGGTAGTTATCAAAATGCTGTTATTCAATCAACTTTTGCTGCATTTATTGGAGCGGGTGTTGGGTTACTATTACTTGTTGGCGTTTTTGTGAAAAAAAGGAAGCAGAATGATTTATTAGTAGCTCAAAGCGACAATAAGCTAATTGTATCAGATGGTTCGATAATTCGTGGTGTTATCAGGCAGTCAATTCCATTCATTATTGTTGGCGCTGCTTTTAATGCTTACAATTTAGTGGACTTAGTTTCTTTTCAACCGGTTATGCAGGTAACAACAGGGTTGAGTGTTCATGATATTAATAATTTATATGCATTGTTCGCAGGTAATGCTAATAAGTTAATTATGATTGTTGTATCCCTTGCAATTGCAATGGGGGAGACATCGGTGCCTGTTTTGTCTGAGTTAGTTACAAAAGGAAATGTTAAGCTAGTAAAAAAACAGTTAATTGATGCGATTGAAATTTTTCTTTTGGTAATGTTACCTGCGGCTTTAGGTATGGCGGCAATTAGCCGACCGGTGTATGTTTTGTTCTATGGATTTAATTTTCAAGGAATCTTTGTACTGTGTGTGGCATCCTATACGGCGATTGGAATTGGTTTGGCATCATTAATGGGCGCTACATTACAGGGAATGTATGAAAATAAGAGAGCAGTTCGATACGCCTTGATTGGTTTTGTTACAAAGATAGTCATACAGATCCCATTGACTGTTTTGTTACATGCATATGGTCCTCTATTAGCGACAGGAACGGGAATGCTTGTTGCAGCTACGCTAATGTTTAGGTATTTGTACTATGCCTATAATTTAAATATTATCCATTTACATCAGACATTTAATTCATTAATGAAATATGCTTTAATTATGTTCGCTGTTGTGCTAACCTTTGTGTGGCTGAGCGGACACGTTTTCAATATCTTTAGTCGTTTCCAAGCCGTAATTACGATTATTATTGCCGGAATTATCGGGGCGGCATTGTACGGCTATTTGTGCCTGCGGTCACGCGTTGCGGATGATGTTTTAGGGAGCCGGGCTGCTGGGTTACGGCGCGTGTTCCATATTCGGTAATTTGTAAAATAAAACTTGAATGGTAGTTAAAACCAGGCGATTGTGACATAAGTCGCAGTCGCCTGCTTTTTTTACAGATTTATATAAACCGCCGCATGAACGAACTGATTTGGCTACTTAGAAGCGTAGGAGTGACGACGTAGTGGGTTGTGGCTAATTCTGTGGCAAGGGCACTATGGAGGTAAACTGCTGCTTCAACCCGGTCTTTAAGGGGAGAGGTAAATTGTGCACAAAATGCCGCAAGGATTCCTGTGAGGGTATCGCCCATCCCCCCGGTTGCCATTGCGGGGGTGCCTACGGTGAGCTGGCCCACGGTGTTGTCAGTATGGTAAATCATGGTGGGTGCGCCCTTTAGAACAAGGGTTCCTCCCAAACGTGAGCGCATCCGCCAATTTTGTGCTGGTGTTTGTTCACTAATTGGGATTCGGCTCAGGCGCTGCCATTCCATCTGGTGAGGGGTCATTATAACAGGAGCATTTGTTGTTGCAAGAAAAGCGGGGTGTGCAGCCAATATGGTTAGCGCGCCCGCATCAATAATAAGCGGGACGGTTACCGTTTTGAAAAGTTTTTTGAGGAGGGCTTGGTTTGTTAACGTCAGTGCTAATCCGGGTCCCACCGCAACGACGGTGGCCTTTTTAGCTTGCGCGAGGATTGCGTGCTGGTCTGAAAGGGATGTAAATAGTGCTTCAGGGACGGCAACATGGAGGGCAGTTTGGTTGGCTGGCGCAGTGGCACACACAACAAGGCCTGCGCCCGTGTTTACTGCTGCGCGGGATGCCATTAAAATGGCGCCACCCATGGTTGTATTTCCGCCGATTAAAAGAACCCGGCCATAGGTTCCCTTATGACTTTGCCGGGGCCGTGGGGTAATTATTCGTGATAAAACGTTCGCTGTGATTTGATGCATTGCAATCCCTCCATGGGTTCAGCATACCACAGGAACAGGGAACACTATGGTAAAATAAAGGCACTATTCACAAAGGGGGCAATTTCGCAATGGGTTATGATTGGCAGCAGGCGGTTACAGCACACCGCGACGAGTTATTAGCAGACCTCAAGGCAATGTTACGGATTAAAAGCGTTCGGAATGAGAGGCAAGCAACCCCGGATGCACCGCTTGGTCCTGGTCCCCAGCAGGCCCTTGACCATTTTTTGGCGTTGGGTACCCGGGACGGATTTAAAACGAAGAACGTTGATGGGATGGCGGGACATATCGAGTTTGGTACTGGAAATGAAACTTTGGGAATCTTGGGGCACGTCGACGTGATGCCTGCTGGTGACGGGTGGAGTCACGCGCCGTTTGATCCGATTATTAAGGATGGTAAGATTTATGCCCGGGGAGCGATGGACGATAAGGGCCCAAGCATGGCAGCGTACTACGGGTTAAAGGTGGTTAAAGAATCAGGGTTGCCGGTAACCAAACGGGTACGGTTCATTCTAGGAACGGATGAAGAAAGTAGTTGGCGGGGAATGAAGTATTATTTTGCCCACATGCCTGCACCAGATTTTGGTTTCTCGCCTGATGCCGAGTTTCCCTTAATTAACGGGGAGAAAGGCAATGTTAGCCTGAAACTTAAGTTTGGGGGAACAAATGGTGGGACCGTAATGCTACACCAATTTACCGCTGGATTACGCGAAAATATGGTTCCTGGCAATGCGAAGGCGACGGTGAGTGGTGCGTGCTTAGACGAAATTGAACAAGCGTTTAGCCGGTTTATAAAAACAGCCCCTGTAAGTGGTAAAGCAACGCGGACATTGGATAGACTAACGCTTGCAGTTACCGGGAAAGCTGCCCACGGGATGGAGCCACGGGAAGGAATTAATGCCGGGACGTATCTGGCTACATTCTTGAAAAACTATGATTTTGGGGGCGATGCCGCTCATTTTATTACGTTTATCGTAAATTACCTGCACGAGGCTTCGCGGTTAGAAAAGTTTGGTGCTGCCTTTAGCGACCCGGTGATGGGAGATCTCACCATGAACGCCGGACTGTTAAACTTTACTGCTGGCCAAACCGGATCAATTACCCTTAACTTCCGGTATCCGCAAGGAATTGAGCCAGCAACAATTCGGACAGCAATTGATCGTGTGACATCCCAGTGGGATGCTGTAATTAGTGTTGGGGAAGCGATGGCGCCGCATTACGTTGCATTAGACGACCCGTTGGTTACAACGCTTCTTGGCGTATACCACCGCCAAACGGGAACGGATGCTCCTGCCGAGGTAGTTGGTGGGGGAACGTATGGCCGATTGATGAAGCGGGGAGTAGCCTTTGGGGCACTTTTTCCGGACTGCCCGAACATGATGCACCAGGTGGATGAATACATGCCGGTTGAGGATATCATGAAGGCGGCGGCAATTTATGCCGAATCAATTTACGAATTAATTAAGTAAAAATTGACGGATGAATGATTATTTGATAACATGTACCCGTTGTATTTGTGCATGTCACAACTGCAACCGCACGTTTTAGGTTTTTTTAAGTGGCAAATGCCCACCACATTACGGCGAGTCTAAGTCAATTAAGGGAGGTGCACAGAATGTACGCAATTATTAAAACTGGTGGTAAGCAGCTAAAGGTCGAAGAAGGACAAACGATTTACGTTGAAAAGCTGGATGCCAAGGCTGGTGACAAGGTAACTTTTGACGAGGTGATCTTCGTTGGGGGTGACAAGCCGCAGATTGGTTCACCGCTTGTTGATGGTGCAAGTGTTACGGGAACTGTTGAAAAGCAGGGCCGGGCAAAGAAGGTTGTTACGTTTAAGTATAAGCCAAAGAAGCACCAGCACACCAAGCAAGGTCATCGGCAACCATACACCAAGGTCGTCATTGACAGTATTAAAGCATAATAGCGTTAACGATGATTACCGTAAAGCTAACGTATGATGATAATCAGTTAGTAGCATTCCAAATGACGGGGCATGCCGACGCAGGACCGTACGGTCAAGATATTGTTTGTGCGGCAGCATCGGTATTAGCGATTAATACGGTGAATTGCCTTGAGCAAATTGCAGGGGTTCATCCGCAGGTAACGGCTGATACAATTAACGGTGGTTTGATGAAGGTTACCGTTAATGAACCGTTACCGGAAAAAGCAGTGACAATTATGGCTGTTTTTGAGCGGGGCATCCGGGACGTTGCGCAAAATTATTATGATCGTATAAGAATAACGCAGGATTAACGAGGAGGTGCGCGCAGATGTTAATGGATTTACAGTTCTTCTCCCACAAAAAGGGGGGCGGTTCATCAGCTAACGGCCGTGATTCAAACGCTAAGCGGCTTGGTGCTAAGCGGGCTGATGGCCAGTTTGTTTCAGGAGGATCAATCCTGTACCGGCAGCGGGGAACACATATTTACCCGGGTAAGAACGTCGGTATGGGCGGTGACAACACCCTTTACGCTAAGGTTGAAGGCGTTGTTAAGTTTGAACGGAAGGGCCGCGATAAGAAGCAGGTTTCCGTTTATCCGGTTGCTGAATAATTCCGGTTAGCTGTTTGGGAGGTTCATTTATATAATGAACCTCTCTTTTTATACTGGAATTTAACAGCGGTAGGATAACCATTTGCATTTTATGGGTTAGTCCTGCTATGATTAGGTGTGATTAAAATGGTGGGATGGGGTATCCCCTAAATGGAGTGAATTATTATGATTTCAGTTAACGATTTTAAGACTGGATTAACCATTGAAGTTGACGGCGAACTGTGGCGGGTAATTGAGTTCCTGCACGTTAAGCCGGGAAAGGGATCAGCATTTGTACGCTCAAAACTGAAGAACCTGCGGACTGGTGCTGTTCAGGAAAAAACGTTCCGTGCTGGTGAGAAGGTTGAACAGGCCCAGATTGATAACAAGCAAATGCAGTACCTGTACGCTGATGGGAATAACTATGTCTTCATGGATACGACAACGTATGAACAGCTTGAATTGCCAGGTGACAAGATTCAAGATGAGTTGAAGTTCATGAAGGAAAACATGTTAGTGAACATCATGATGTACGGGAGTGAAACGTTGGGGGTTGACCTACCAAACACGGTTGACTTGGAAGTTAAGGAGACCGAACCAACGATTAAAGGGAATACCGCTTCTGGTGGTTCCAAGCCTGCAACGATGGAAACCGGACTGGTTGTTCAGGTGCCGTTCTTCATTAACGAAGGCGATGTGTTGACAATTAATACCCAGGACGGGACGTATATTTCACGGGCTTAGCGATAGGGGGAAACAGTAATGGCTGATGAGAGCAATATTATTTTAGCTGGTTCGGGTGATGAAAACGGACAAATCCGGATTGCGCCAGAAGTTGTTGAAATTATGATTGGAATTGCCGCTAGTCAGGTCGATGGTGTATTTTCCATGAGCGGGTCGTTGGCCACGAGTTTTTCTGAGTTGTTAGGGCGGTCGTCACTGGGGAAGGGCGTTAAATTGAGTCAGGATGATGGGGGGCACCTGCAGGTTGCAGTGTATGTTACCCTGGCTTACGGCGTTTCAATTCCCCAAACTGCGCTTGAAATTCAAAAACGGGTAAAGCAGCAACTTTTGTTTATGACTGGATTAGAAATTCAGGAAGTCGATGTTCATGTTGAGGGCATTATGCCCGAAAAGCAGCCGGCAACGGTTGATCCGGATAATTTATTTGCGGACGAAGAGGAAGGTACCGATGGAGTTAAGTAGGCATAAAATGCGCGCGGTGGCGTTTCAGACACTGTTTGCCCTGACGAGTAATCCTGAAGGAAAACCAGTTGATGTGTATGAGGGAATTTTAGGGACAACAACCGTCCCAGCGTTTCTTAGCGGACTTGTTGCGGGTGTGTTAGCGCACCAAACGGAAATTGACCAGGCAATCATCCCGCACTTGGCGAAGGGGTGGTCACTTGAACGATTAAACAAGGTTGACTTGAATCTTCTTCGGCTAGCAACGTATGAAATTAAGTATTGTCCGGATGTTCCGAATAAGGTGGCTGTAAACGAGGCTCTTCAGTTAGCCAAGGAGTTTAGCGACGACCAATCCCGGCGGTTTATTAACGGGGTACTTGCTGCAATTTTGAAGGACTAGTTTGGGATTAATGGTTTGCGAATAGTGAGAAAAGCTGGGGTATGGATCTCAGCTTTTTTGTCGTGTTGGCCGCGGAAAAAGGGAAAAGCGGGAATGTGCTGGCTACCTAATTTATGCTCCGTGTTTCATTCGTTTTATCGTTTTAACCCCGCCCGCTTTTAACGTGGGAGTATGCTAAAATAACAGGGAAATAGTGGAGTAAGGGACGTGAAAAGATGACAGCAAAAATACTTGATGGTCGCAGTGTGGCCCGGGAAATTCGGGCTGATTTAAAGGAAAAAGTGTTGCGTTTACAGCAACGTGGCGTGGTGCCGAAGCTCGTAGTTATTCTGGTAGGGAACGATACTGGAAGTGAGGTCTATATTCGAAATAAGAAGCGGGCAGCGGAGACAATCGGAATTGAAACCCTTGATGTGCGTCTTCCGGCTGAAACGAGCGAGTATGATTTGCTGAAATTAATCGCAAAGTACAATGCGGATGAATCCATTGATGGAATTCTTGTTCAGTTGCCGCTTCCTCCCCACATTAACGAAGATACGGTCGAGCGGGAAATCGATCCCCGGAAAGATGTTGACGGTTTTCATCCCATTAACATGGGTCACTTGTTCATGAATGAACCAAATTCCTTACCATGTACGCCCCGGGGGATCATGGCGCTCCTTGCTGCTGAGAAGATTGAAGTTGCCGGACAGCACGTGGTAATTGTTGGGCGGAGTAATATAGTTGGCCGTCCCATGGCAGCGCTGATGTTGAATCATGATGCAACGGTGACAATTGCCCATAGTCATACGAAGGATTTGGCGGCAATTACCCGGCAGGCAGACATTTTAATTGCCGCAGTTGGAAAATCTGAAATGATTACCGCGGATTACGTTAAAGATGGCGCTATTGTAATTGACGTGGGGATGAATAGGAATGCTGCTGGAAAACTTGTCGGCGATGTTGCCCAGGATGATGTTGCCCAGAAAGCAGGTTACATTACGCCCGTTCCGGGGGGAGTTGGCCCAATGACCATTGCAATGTTAATGAAACAGGTGGTCGAGTTTGCTGAAAGGAATACCCATAATGACAAGTGAGCATGAATACCTAACAGTCGGGCAACTGACCCGTTATATCCACCGAAAATTTACGGCGGATCCGTACCTTGAGCGAGTGTATGTGACGGGAGAGATTTCTAATTTTCGGGAACGGTCGCGGCACCAGTACTTCAGCTTAAAGGATAAGGATGCGGTCCTTGAGGTGGTAATGTACGCGGGGGCGTACCAAAAGGTTAAGTTTAAACCCGAAGAGGGGATGAAGGTACTTGCGACGGGGCGGGTTGATGTGTATGAAAAAAGTGGACGGTACCAGTTGATCATTGACCACATGGAGCCCCAGGGCATCGGTGCTCTTTATCAGGCTTATGAACAGTTAAAGGCAAAGCTGAAGGCGGAAGGATTATTTGATCGCCCTAAGCGGCCGATTCCGCGGTTTCCTCGGCGGATTGCGGTCATTACTAGCCAATCCGGGGCGGTAATTAAGGATATTATGACTACCGTTAACCGCCGCTATCCAATTGTGCAGTTGGTCCTTTTTCCGGCGGCTGTTCAGGGGAAGCAGGCGGCGGCCTCCCTTGTTGGTCGTCTAAAGGAGGTCAATGCCCGGGAAAACTTTGATACGATTATTATCGGGCGGGGCGGAGGATCCATTGAAGACCTCTGGCCGTTTAACGAAGAGGAAGTTGCGCGGGCAATCGTCGCTAGTAAGATTCCCGTAATCTCATCGGTTGGGCACGAAACGGATACAACCATTGCTGATTTAGTAGCAGACTGTCGGGTAGCAACTCCTACCGCGGCGGCAGAAATTGCTACCCCCGTGTTAACTGATGAAATTGCTAATATTATTGAAATGCGAAATCGGATGGTACGGGCGGAAAATAAGACGCTTCATTACCAAACTAAGCGGGTTCAACAACTGATAACCGCACCTGCTTTACAGCACCCGCACCGGCTTTTCGAACAGCGGGGACAGACGCTTGATCAACTAATGCTTAGATTAGAAAACTGCCAAACAACACGGTTGAAGGAATTACAAAGACGTGTGATGACAATAACAACGCGTCTTCAACGCCAGTCCCCTCAGACTAAGGTGGCGGCATGGAAGCAGCGGGCACAGGCGTTGGCTCACCGGCTGCAAACGGATGAGTCCCGGTTGATTCAAACCAAGCAGCACCAAGCGGGGCAGTTGGTTGGACAGCTTGATGCGTTGAGTCCACTGAAAATTATGACACGGGGATACGCATACGTAACCGATGCTGCTGGCCAGGTTGTTCGGGACGTAACAACGTTTGAACCGGATGACCAGGTGTGCTTGCATATGAGCACGGGACAAGCGACGGCGCGGATTGAACAAATTGAAAGGAATGATAATGGTGGCAGTAAAACAACCAACGTTTGAGGAGCAGCTAAGTCAGCTCGAACAAATTGTTAAGCAGTTGGAGCAAGGCGACCTAACGCTTGACGATTCCCTTGCAAAGTTTAAACAGGGGGTCACCCTGAGCAAAAAATTACAGCATAAGTTAGCCGACGCGGAACAAATGATGACACAAATTATTGGCCCGGACGGAAATGAAACAGACTACCAGCGGGATACGTACCATGATGCAAAGTAGTAGCGTTCTAATGAATTTTGAGCAGCAAATGTTACCGCTCATTGACGAAACCTTAACCACGTACTTAGACGGATTAGCAGCTCCTGCTCAGCTCCGAGATGCAATGAAGTATTCCGTGATGGCTGGAGGAAAGCGTATCCGCCCCTTGTTAGTACTTGCAACCGCGGTAAGTTGCGGTCAGCGGGCGGATAAAGCCGCCTTACAGGTTGCGGCTAGCCTTGAATTATTGCATACGTATTCGCTAATTCACGATGATTTGCCCGCAATGGATAATGATGATTTACGGCGGGGACAACCGACAAGCCATAAAAAATTTGGTGAAGCGGTTGCAATTTTGGCAGGTGATGGGTTACTAACAGCGGCTTTTGACTTAGTTACTCGGGCGGAATTACCAACTGTTACTACAACGAAGCTTGTCAGTGCGTTGGCCCGGGCAGCTGGACCTGAAGGAATGGTAGCAGGACAAACGCTTGATGTGACTAATACCGGTAAAAAATTAACACTCCCACAATTACAGCGGTTGCACCGGGGGAAAACCGGAGTCCTAATTAAATATGCGTGCTATGCGGGAGCGGTTTTAAGTGACCAATCCCGGGCGGTAATTGATTTGATAAGTGAATATGGGGCACACTTTGGGCTAGCTTTTCAGATTTATGATGATATTCTTGATGTCACCGGGACACAGGAGCAATTGGGAAAGGCAGTAAATAAGGATGCTATTGCTCATAAAAATACTTACCCGGGATTACTTGGTATGGCCGGTGCGCGGGAACAATTAACCATAGCGGTAATGGCGGCTCGGCGTTGTGTCCGGCAAATGGAACGGGTTGGTCTTGACGGAACGTTACTTGGCGAAATGCTGCGGTATTTTGAGGATGAGGTGCAATGACGAAGGAACGGGTTGATGTTTTATTAGTTAAACAGGGACTGTTTGCAACGCGCGAGCAAGCCAAGCGTGCGGTGATGGCCGGTGAAATTTTAGGAGCGAATGAAGAACGCCTTGATAAACCAGGAGTGAAAATTGACCCGACAACGAAACTTCATTTTAAGGGAACTAAAATGCCATACGTTAGTCGGGGGGGGCTCAAGCTCGCTAAGGCGTTGAAGGTTTTTCACCTTAGTGTCCGTAACCGAACGGTGCTTGACATTGGTTCGTCCACGGGAGGGTTTACGGATGTGATGCTCCAAAAAGGGGCGCAACTTAGTTATGCCCTTGATGTGGGAACCAACCAACTGGTGTGGCAACTGCGGCAGGATCCCCGGGTTGTTGTTATGGAAAATACCAATTTTCGGTACAGTAAACCTGCTGATTTTACCCACGGGCAACCGGAATTTGCTTCAATTGACGTTTCATTTATTTCGTTGGGGTTAATTCTTCCCCCGCTGCACGCAATTATTAAGGATGGGGGACACGTGGTAGCGTTAATTAAGCCCCAGTTTGAAGCAGGGCGTGATCGGGTTGGAAAACACGGAATTGTTCGTGAGCCAGCTGTTCATTGTGATGTGCTCCAGCATGTAATGGTTATGGCAACGGAAGCGGGATTTAACGTGTGCCACCTGGACTTTTCCCCGATTACTGGGGGGCACGGGAATATCGAGTTTTTGGTTGATTTACAAGCAACGGCGACCACCGCAACCATTGATCCTGCAATTGATCCGGTGGCTGTTGTGAAACAGGCACACGCAACGTTAAAGTAGGTGATTGAATGCAACGTCAGGCACGGCAACAAGCCGTAAAACGGTTATTGCAGGATGGGCAGTACCACAACCAAGCAGAAATTGTTACGGCCCTTGCACACCAGGGAATTCACGTTACGCAGGCGACGGTGTCCCGGGATTTAACTGCACTCCGGGTTGAAAAGGCGACGAACGCGGCGGGAGTTGGATATTACCGGCTTCCAACAGCAGAAGGTTCCCCCGTCTTACCTCGCCTTGAACGAACGGTTCGGGGGGCTTTGGTGGGAATTCGGGTGCACGACTCAATGTGTGCCCTCCAGGTTCTCCCCGGAAATGGCCCGGCGTTAGCGCATTTAATTGAGCAAGCGCAGTTTCCAACGGTTTTTGCAGCATTAGCAAACGATGCTATGGTGGTGGTATTTATGAATAATCCGGCGGTCGCTAAGCAGTTTGCGGATCAGGTTATGGCTTGGAGTAAGGAGGTGTAGGGCATGCTCCAGGAGTTAGAAATTCATGATTTTGCGATTATTGAGCAGTTAAACGTTACTTTTTATGACCAAATGACCGTGCTTACAGGAGAAACAGGAGCAGGGAAATCCATTATCATTGATGCCCTTGGGCTTCTTGCTGGGGGACGGGGCCTTAGCGAATTTATTAGGAAAGGGGCTCAAAGGGCGGTTTTACGTGGTCTTTTTGTTGTCCCAGTAGATGCACCGGTTGTTCAAGAGTTAACGGACAGGGGAATTTCTGTTAATGACGGTGAAATTCTCCTTGAAAGAAACCTTACCCGGGCGGGCCGGAACGTATGTCGTGTGAACGGGACCCTGGTAAATTTGGCAACGTTACGAGCGGTCGGGGAACGTTTGATTGATATTCACGGCCAAAATGAACACCAAGAGCTGATGCGACCCGAGACACACTTAGGATTGCTTGACGAGTATGCGCAGGAAACGAACACACTCCGGGAGCGTTACCAGGCTGTCTATAAGGATTATGAGCAACAACAGCAGGCCCTTAACCAGCGAAAAAAGGATGAACAAGCGTGGGCCCAACGACTTGATATGCTTGATTTTCAAGTAAAGGAAATTGAAGCAGCCCACTTAAAACCAGGCGAAGAGGAGGAATTGGCTGCTGAAAAGGAGCGCCTTGTTAACTACCAGGCGATTCACGATGCGCTTGAGCATAGTTATCAGTTACTTAACGGTCAGGCAGATGTCCTCGGCCATTTGGGGACGGCAATGGATGAGCTAGAGCAGGTGGCCCAGTATAGCGACCGGTTAACGCAGATTAGCGAAACAGTCGGTGCGGCGTTTTATAGCCTGCAGGACGTCGAGCGGGATATTGCGGATGAACGTGATAATTCGGCATGGGACGAAGGCCGCCTTGATGAAATTGAACAGCGTTTGGAAGTAATCCACCAATTAAAGCGGAAATATGGTGACTCAATTGCGGCTGTGTTAGAACATTACGAGAAAATTAAGCGGGAGCTTACGACGATGCAAGGAGAGGATGCTGACCTTCAGTCCCTTGAGCGAGGCGTGCAATCCATTAAGAAAAAGGCGCAAACCCTTGCAGACCAACTGACTACTGCCCGGAAAAAAGCGGCCCAGCGACTTGAACAGGCGATCCATGTTGAATTGGCGGCGTTGTACATGAACAAGGTTATTTTTAAAGTCCGTTTTAGTAAAGAAAAGCTAACATTTAACGGTCAGGATGGGGTTGAATTTTACGTTCAGACTAATCCAGGGGAAGAAATTGGTCCGCTGGCGAAAATTGCTTCGGGTGGAGAGTTGTCCCGGATAATGCTGGCGTTAAAGACAATTTTTGCACACCGGAAAAACGTTACCAGTATCATTTTTGATGAGGTGGATACCGGAGTAAGCGGCCGGGTAGCGCAGGCGATTGCTGAAAAAATTTACCAGATTGCCACTAATTCGCAGGTACTTTGTATTACTCATTTGCCTCAGGTGGCATCAATTGCGCAGCATCACTATTACATTGAAAAAATGGTGCGGGCAGGGCGTACAACCACGCACCTAACAGTGTTAAACGATGCGCAGCGGGTTGATGAGATTGCCCGGATGTTAGCTGGGAGCACGGTGACACCATTAACCCAGAAACATGCGCAGGAAATGCTGTCAGCAATGCAAAAAGAGTAAGAAAATAGTTATGTAAAAAGAGCAACGGGAGGGACTTACTGTCCCTCCCGTTGCTCTTTTTATTATGCTCGCTTCTTTCGTTTGGGGTTAATCAGCAGAATATGGAAGAGGTATCCGGGCGGTGTCAAGGACGTGGCCCTCCATGGCGTGCAGTAATTCATTCATCCAGTATCCTTGTGGGAGGGGGAGGAATGTGTCCAGCGCATATCCTGTAAGAAGGTAGTCATGAACGCCGTGCGGTGGTCGCGGTCCCGTATATCCTTGGCAAATTTCTGATGGGGCAGTCACAAACCTACTGGCATTACTATTCTTTCCCTGAATGAACTGGGCAGCGAGTTGTCGGCTTGCATCTTCGGGCAATACAGGAGTTGTTGCGGGAAGATTGGCAAGGGTCCAGTGGATCCAAGCAAACCCACATACGGGAATAGAATCATAGTCAACAAGGGTAAGGGCCAGCGTTTTGGTTGTTTTTGGGAAACCGGTAAATGTTACCGGAAACGACCGTACCGGATGATTAGCAACTTGGTCTGTTTGGGGCGCTCGGCTTCCAAACCGGTCAGCAAGATGCCCGTTAACGAGTGGAACTGTAATTTTCATATGAAGTCCCCCAATAATTAAATTGTATTACGATAAAGACCGATAACTTTTCCGAGAATGGTAATGTCAGGAAGAATAATCGGTGCCATGGTATCATTCTCAGGCTGTAGCCGGATATGATCCTTTTCTTTAAAGAACCGTTTGCACGTTGCTTCGTTTTCGGCTGTCATGGCAATAATAATATCGCCGTTATCAGCAAAACGTTGCTTGCGTACAATTACCTTATCTCCGTCAAGAATCCCCGCTTTTATCATACTCTCACCACGAATTGTTAGCATAAACAGGTCTTCGGCGGAACTAAATTCCGGGGGAAGCGGGAAAAACTCATCCGTATCTTCGATTGCTAAGATTGGTTGCCCCGCCGTAACGGTTCCAATTACTGGAATTTGTTTAGCGTGGGGGCGAATTCCTAATACTTCTTTTCCAGCAACGGTAACTTCAATGGCCCGGGGTTTAGTAGGATCCCGCTGAAGATAACCCTTCTTTTCAAGACGAGCAAGGTGGCCGTGAACGGTTGAAGTTGACGAGAGGCTAACAGCCTGACAAATTTCTCGTACGGTTGGCGGGTACCCCTGTTCATTAACGTGATCATAGATATAGCGTAAGACGGCAATCTGCCGCTTTTCGGTTGGTTGAGACATTTTATAACTCCTATAATAAGTACTCTCTATCGCTAGGATACCATAGAAGAACGCTGTGGTGCAAACGGATGTTCGCACCATGCTTGTACCACTCCGCGGTTTTCGGTAAAATAAATGGTGATAAATGTGTAAACAAAGGAGGAGTGGACAGTGGCAGATGAACGACAGGGGAAGATTCCGCAGGACTTAATTGATCGGATTAATGAATTAGCCCGGAAGAAAAAGGCGACGGGGCTTACCGTAGAGGAGCAGGCTGAACAAAAACGACTGCGGGAAGATTACCTAGCACGGTTTCGCGCAAACTTTCGGAGTCAGGTTGAAATGTTACAGGTATATGATAAAAACGGAAAAGAGGTCACGCCCGAAAAGGTTAAGCAGATTCAGCGGGACCGCGGGCTCCGGGACGATTAAGTGAAGCGGGTGTTGCTCCGCTTCTTATTATTATGTAGAATTGTTAGGTGAAAGTTTAGAAAGGGGAATTTTAGGATGTCAACAGGGATATGGATTCTAATTGTAGTAATTGGCGTAGTTGGCGGATTTGTAGGGGGCTTCTTTTTTACCCGGAAATACATGGAAAATTACTTCAAAAATAACCCGCCGTTTAACGAGCAAATGTTACGGACGATGATGGTTCAGATGGGACAACGCCCGTCAGAAAAGAAATTGCACCAAATGATGACAGCAATGAAGGCCAGCTACAAGAAGCAAAACTAATTATCGGGATGTAGGGGCGAAGAAAACGGGTATAGGGAAAATCGTAAAGCAGCGAGTCAATTCAGCCCGTTTATTTTGGCACTAGGTTATCCATCAGAAGTAAAGAGGTTAGGGCTTAACGCCCCAACCCCTTTATTTTTATTCACATTTGATCATTGTTTTTTAGTTTTAGTGGGATCCTGGTAAACATAATTTGGATCGATTTGGTTATCAAGCTGCTGGAAAGCAGTATTCATTTGTTCAAGGATCAGAGCTTGTTTGTCTTTACTAAGGCGTCCTTGCCCAACGGTGATCGGGTTACCAAACGCAATGGTTGATTTGTGGCGTTTTAATATGTCCCGGAATGTGAGGGGGCCTTGGTAAACGGCGGGGACAATTGGGACGTTGGCCATTTTGGCGATGAGAAGTACGCCACCCTTTAACTTTTGGGAGTGACGGGTTCCGGACGGAAACATAATGAGGGAGATATCCCGTTCTTTCAGCCACTTAACGGGGGTTTTAATTGCCTTCATGCCTGGTTTACTCCGGTCAACCGGAAAGGCGTTGAGGTGGGTAATCAACCAACGCAAGAGTGGGTTTTTGAAGAGCTCCTTCTTGGCCATGTAGCAAAATTGTTTAGGGGTTGCTGCCCATGAGAGGTAGACCATGTCAAACCAGGCGCGGTGCGGAGCAACAAGAATGTAGTTTCCCTCAGGAAGGCATTCTTTATTTAAAACGCGGGGTGCTCCGTTAATGATTCGGAGAAACGTGGTTCCGATAAAACGGATAAACGAGAAAAACACGGTGGTCATTCCTTTCGCATGTAATGGTAAAATTAAATCATGACTAGTATGCCGGATTTTTGTACCGGGTGCAAGAAGGAACTGGTGAAACGGAGGGGAAGTAGTGCAGGTAAGGTTACAGTCAGATGAGCGGATTGATCAGTTATATGCCCACGACATTCGAATTATTCAAAGCCCAAGTGTTTTTTCGTTTTCCCTTGACGCGGTGCTTCTAGCGGACTTTGCCCGCCCTATACTGAAAAGAACCGGGCAAGTTGTTGACCTCTGCGCGGGGAACGGCGCAGTGGGACTGTTTTTATCAGCAAAAACCCGGGCCACCATTACTGCTGTTGAGCTTCAGCCCCGGTTAGCTGATATGGCCCGGCGCAGTGTTTTGCTAAATAATTTAGAAAACCGGATGCGGGTATTAACGTTAGACCTGAATGATGCGTTTACGCGGATTCCTAAGGATTCGGTAGATACGGTTACGTGTAATCCCCCGTACTTTCCGGTAACCCCGGCAAGTAAGAAAAACCCCAACCGGTACCTTGCCGTTGCTCGTCACGAGTTAACGGTAACCCTTGAGCAGGTTATTCGAATAACTAGTGGGCTTTTAAAAACAAATGGGCATGCTTATTTGGTGCATCGACCGGACAGACTAGGTGAATTGATTATGCTGATGAGAGAATACCGACTTGCGCCTAAACGGGTACGGTTGGTTTACCCGAAGGCGGGCCGGGACGCCAACATTGTGCTGGTCGAAGGGATTAAGGATGGCCGTCCGGGAGGCATGCGGTTTGAACCACCAGTGCTAACTTACGGGAAGGACGGGCAGTATACGCCAGCAGTGAGGGAGATGTTGTACGGTGACGCCCACCAGTGAACAAAAATATTACTTTTACGTCCTGCTGTGCGCCGACCAGACGCTGTACGGTGGGTTTACGACGGACAAAAAACATCGGCTTGCTATGCATAACAGCGGACGGGGGGCCAAGTATACCCGTACCCGGCGACCGGTAAAGATGATTTATTCTGAGGAATATTCAACTAAATCAGCAGCCTTAAAAGCGGAGTATGCGTTCAAACATCAATCCCGCCACGCAAAAGTGTGTTTTTTACGCCAACATGGCGTAATTGTTTCCGAAAGGCGTTGAATTTTGGGAACAAATCCGGTAGACTAAAAAAGGCGTTGTTCGGCAACGCTAGTTTACACTCCGGTGGATGAAAGCGGGGGTGCTCGGATGAGTCCTTGTCTTCGTGGAGACCGGAGGAAGCAAAAACAATATGGAGGGAATTTCAATGGCAGTTATTACCATGAAGCAGTTGCTTGAAGCCGGGGTTCACTTTGGTCACCAAACCCGCCGGTGGAATCCAAAAATGAAGGAATACATCTTCACCGAACGGAACGGGATCTACATCATTGATTTACAGAAGACGGTTAAGTTAATTGATGAAGCCTACGACTACATGAAGGATGTTGCCGCAAACGACGGCGTTGTTCTGTTTGTAGGTACCAAGAAGCAGGCCCAGGACTCAATTGAAGAAGAGGCTAAGCGGTGTGGTCAGTTCTACGTTAACCATCGTTGGTTAGGGGGAACGTTGACTAACTGGAATACAATCCAGACCCGGATCAAGCGGTTAAAGCAGATCAAGAAGATGGCTGAAGACGGTACGTTTGACCGGCTTCCAAAGAAGGAAGTTGCTAAGTTAGAAAAGCAGCGTGACCGCCTGCAGAAGTTCCTTGGCGGGATTGAAGACATGCCGCGGATTCCAGACGTTCTGTTCATCGTTGACCCGCGGAAGGAACGGATTGCCGTTAAGGAAGCCCAGAAGCTGAACATTCCGATTGTTGCCATGGTCGACACGAACGCTGATCCGGATGAAATCGACGTTAAGATTCCGTCAAACGATGACGCTATCCGGGCCGTTCGTCTGATTACTTCAAAGATGGCTGACGCAATCGTTGAAGGTCGTCAGGGTGAAGACGACAACGATGTTACTGAAGAATCATTCAATAACAAGGATGATGCTAAGGCTGACTCAATTGAAGACATCGTTGAGGCCGTTGAAGGTGACAACGACAAGAAGGATGCTGAATAATTAATCAACAATCTTGGGCTGTCTCGGGAGGGCGTTAAGCCCGAACGAGGCGGCTTTTTATTAACAATGAACTAGAAGAAAGGGAGGCCACAAAAATGGCAAGTATTTCTGCAAAGCAGGTTAAGGAACTCCGTGATAAGACGGGTGTTGGAATGATGGACGCCAAGAAGGCGCTGGTTGCGTGTGACGGTGACATGGACAAGGCAACGGACTTCTTACGTGAAAAGGGCATGGCTAAGGCTGCCAAGAAGAGCGACCGGGTTGCTGCTGAAGGATTAGCTGACGTTGTGATTGATGGTAACACCGCTGCAATCCTTGAAGTTAACGCTGAAACGGACTTCGTTGCTGCAAACGACCAGTTCAAGACGCTGGTTAAGCACATTGGCGCGGTGATTGCTGCTGAAAAGCCGGTAGACGTTGAGGCTGCCCTTCAGGTTAAGACGGACAAGGGGACAATCAATGACGAAATCGTTGAAGCCACGGCCGTAATCGGGGAAAAGATTTCTCTGCGGCGGTTTGCGGTTGTTGAGAAGAACGATGACGAACACTTCGGCGCATACATCCACATGGGCGGAAAGATTGCTTCTCTCGTTAAGGTTAACGGGGCGGACGATGAAACGGCTAAGGACGTTGCAATGCACGTTGCTGCTATCAACCCGAAGTACGTTAACCGCGATGAGGTTCCGGCTGATGTTGTCGCTCACGAAAAAGAAGTGCTGACTGAAGAGGCCAAGAACGAAGGCAAGCCGGAGAAGATCGTTGAAAAGATGGTGATGGGCCGGATGAACAAGTTCTTCGGTGAGATTTGCCTGGACGACCAGGAATTCGTTAAGGATTCTGACCAGAAGGTAGGTAAGTACGTTGCTTCGAAGGGTGGCAAGGTTGAATCCTTTGTCCGTTACGAAGTTGGTGAAGGAATTGAAAAGCAGGCTGATAACTTTGTTGACGAAGTTATGGGTCAGATTAAGTAACAATTATTGTTAATTGCTAGAAAGGACGTGGTGAGCATCACGTCCTTTTTTTATGCCGATATACGATTCTCAGTGTTAAAAATGGTTGACGAATAATTCTTTAAGAAACTATAAAAGGTCAGCAAAATATGATACATTAAATTAAGTTATTATTTTCCATATCGTATGAAAGTGAGGAGTTAATTCTAATGAAGAGGATTGATGAGCACGGAAAGGTGACCTTCCGGCAAGCTGGAAGCGATTATTTTCACGGGCTGTTTAACTTTAAGGGTCGAACAACGCGGCGCGGGTTAGCGTGGACATTGATTGGTGCGTTTGTCGTAATAGCATTTATGCAAAATATTTTGGACGGGCTAACGACGTACTGGCAGTATGGAAACATTTCTAATGTAGTTGAAAACGTCTTGACGTGGGTAATTATTTTATCCTTAGTTCCCGTTATTATTCGGCGGTTTCGCGATGCAGGAGTTAAGGGCTGGGCAGCGTTTATTGGTCTGGTTGTTACCTTTGTGTTTATGATGGTTCTGGATTTACTCGGACTAATTATGCTGGGATGCCTGTTAGGAATCATGATTTTTGTACCAACGGACAAGCTGGTGTTTCATAAGGATAACTGGTTACGGTATGTTTTACGATAGGAGGAAAATGAATTGAATCGTTCTGAGTTAAAGCAGCAGGCAAAGGACCTACTCCGTAATAACTTGTGGATGGGGGCACTTTATTCCTTTGCAGGCCTTGTGATAGCTTTTGTTTGTGTTTTTGGCTGTGGACTTTTAGTTGCATGCTGTGCAAAATTCATTACACTCTTCTTTAATGGCGATTCTACTAGTGCGTCAGCGATTGCTTTGGCAGTAGGTCTATTATTGGGGATATTATTAGGAGCTATTATTTCTTCTTACTTTAGCACGGGGCTGTGTTTCTTGATGCTGGAGTGGGCGAAAACCAAGAAGCGTCCGCAGCACTGGTTCCATCTCTTTGTTACCCCGTTTACGGCAGGCTATTTTTGGCTAACATTACGGGTTTCGTTGCTACTGTTTATTTGGACGTTCTTCTGGCAGCTTTTCTTTGTTCCCTTAGGATGGGCAAAGGAGTATGCATATTCGCAGACACTGTTAATTATGCGCGAACACGTTGAGGCAGGGGAAAAGGTGACGGCCCGGCAGTGTATTAATGAAAGTCGCCGGTTGATGAACGGGTGGAAGGAAGACCTGTTTATTCTTGATTTAAGTTTCATGAACTGGGAACTTCCAGTTGTATTAGTCGGATTTATCGTTGCCCTCTTCTTACAACGGCTTAACCAAGTTTTTCTGTTATGGGGTTCGAGTATTATTCCCGTAGTAGCAGGGTGTATTGTTGCTATTTTACTAATGATGTTTGTTTCAACGTATCAGTACTTAACGAAGGTGTGTTTCTACCTGCAGTTAAAGCGGGAGTTCCACAGTGCCACGGCATCAATCCCCGTTGTGATATACCCGAATGGGCAGGCTGAGACGCTTGCAGGAGAAGAGGTCGGTAAGCGACCGTCAAGTAAGCCGTTCTGGATTATTGGGATTGCGGTTAATGCTGTACTCCTTGCTGGAATATTCCTTAATTGGGGATTATGTCGGCTCTCACCAAACCTACGGGCCACTATTTGTGGTAACGAATACCGCGTCACGATTAAGGGTGAAGTTCTAGGTTTTGATTACACCCAACATGCCCGGATAATTTTTCATACTAATAATGCATATATGAATACCGGAGACGAGGGGCAGCACTTCACCTTCCTGCCGGTTGATGGGCATCATGACCGTGCGCGGTGGCGTCGGCGGGTTAGATCATTCCTTGATGACCTTGAAAATTATCCAAAGTATGAGGTCAAACCATCACAGAATGAAATTATTCTGAATGATAGGGATAATGATCCAGCAATTGAATTGCAACACGTAAAGCGTTCGGACCACGGAAGGGTGCTTACTGCACGGTGGCACGTTAAGGAAACTGATATGACGTACCACGTTAAACTTCAAAAAGTTAACTAGTAAAAAGAAGTTGGGACTCGTTCCCAACTTCTTTTGCTATTTCAATCCGTTATTTCATTCTAAGTAGTGCGGGACAGTTCTAGCTTTCCGACAGGTTGAGCTGCTTTGCGAGGGATACCCGTTCATTCGGCGTTCCCAGAAGAACCGGGGACGCCTGCAGGACCGTCACAATATCGTGTAATTCGGCAACTGTTGGTGCGGTTGCAACCGGACTAACCGGAACGGTGGTTGCCAGTTGAATTGTTGGGTGGGTGGCGGTTTGAACCGGGAGCTGGTGGTCCACCCGGCGGAACAGAAACTGGAGCACCCGACCGTACGCGGGGGAGACGGTTTGGTGGGAATCCGTTGATAGTAGATTAAGAACTCGGTCAGGCTCAAAGATTCCGGGGGCCTCCTGGTGAGTGTCAAGCGTAGTGGCCAGGAAATAGAACTGCTTGATGTGAGCATCGCGGAAGTGCCGCTTCCATTTCTTTAGCCGTTTTTTCTTATTTCCATGGGGCGTAAAGGTTGCACAGAATCCAATAGTTGTTTCGGTGTCTTTAATAAGGAGTGCGGTACTTCCCCATAGACCATCATCGTTTGGAAATGGGGTGATTTTCAGATCGCCGATTATTGTGGGGTACCCGGTAGGCATAATTTGGACCCCTTTAAGTGAAAGCTTAAGTACCCCGGTTACGATCAAAATTTGAAGGAGTTCATAGAGATCTTGAGAAATAAAAACGGGCGGAGTTGCAGGATGCTGTAGGAAAGTAATCACTGACGGGGTGAGGTGACTAATAACTACAGGAGTTGTTTTATCCGTTAGTTCATCAACGTTAACGTGTGCTTGGGAAGTTGTAAGTGTTAGTCCTGTTAGGTGCTTAATTATTTGCATGGTTTCTCCTCCGTTTAATCTACCAGTCATTATAGCAGACTGCTTGCCGGCGGTTTGCTTCGGGGGTATGCTTAACTTGACAAGAGAATTAGGAGGGTGATGGCATGAAGTTAACTGTTACTGCTGCGGCTAAGGAGAGGCTGGCTAAGTACAATACGCCGGGGACACTGTTTGTTCTTGATTTTGAGGACGGCGTTGGGCTTTCTAAGCAGGGCTCCGGGACCTGTTCGTTTGATAAGGAGTTTACGCTAGTTGTTGCTAATCACCAGACTGACTTGAGCGATTATCAAAAGCAATTGCCGGCAACGTACGGAACGTGGTACTACAAGGGATACAGTGCAGCGTTCATGGATAATGATATGACGCTGACTGTCAATCCCCGGTATAGTAACTTAGAATTAAAGGGTAACCGTTCTGGATTGTTATCAGCTGATTTACGGGTTAAGGATGTCCGGGGGAAAAAGCTTGCCCCGGCACATATTGAAAAATAGTCCAAAACACCGCCATGGAGGATATGCCTCTATGGCGGTGTCTTTAGTATTTATAAGGGTTTTAGAGTCGGTGAAGTAGTACCAAAGCTCCTCCTAAAATAACGAGGCATACCCCACAGTTAATAAGCGTGATGGTCTGATTTCCCCAATGGTGTAGTAGGTTACGAATAAAGAGAAGGAGCATGAGTCCGGCAGTGATTGCGCCTACAAGATAGATTATGTGAAGGGTGCCAAAGTATACTAGTAGCGCAAGGGCGATGATAAGAATAATCATTCGCGGACTTTGGTACCACCGTGCGTTTCCCATAAAGATTTGGGTGTACGTGAACTGGGAGCGGGAAGCGAGCATGTTAAAGCGCAGAGCTGTTGTAAAAAGCCAGAAAACAAATAAAAGTAGTGCGATTAATTCCATAAAGGGCCTCCGTTAGTTATTTTGAAAAAGGGTTGTAAGCCGCGTCATAAAGAGGCGTTCAAATCGATCCTTGTCAACGTTGACGGCTGCCCGGCTGTGGGCGGGCTGATCAAGCAGTTTTTCGTCCCCGATTGTGCGGCCGGCACACGGACCTTCAACCTCGACTTTCATGTTAAGCGCAAGCGTTGTTACGAGGCTAGGGTCAACAGCGACGGCAACTGCCAAGGGATCATGCAGGGCACACCCGTTCAGGTGCGGGTGAATATCCGCGTAAATGTCGATGTAGTAATCGACAATGGCAGCGTACTTCTCTCCGGCAGTTGTTCCCAGCGAACGCCACTGAGCCGTCTGCTCCTTCGTGAGGATAGTGCGGGTCGTAACGTCCAGTCCCACCATTGTTAGTGGGAGGGGACTTTGAAAGACTTCATTTGCGGCCGCAGGGTCCTGGTTGATGTTAGCCTCCGTGGTGGAAGTTACGTTTCCTGGAATTGTCAACGCCCCGCCCATTAACGTTACGTTTCCAATGAGATGGGTAATGGTCGGATCTTTTTTAATTGCGGCGGCAAGTGTCGTTAAGGGGTCAGTGGGAACAACAATGAGGTCGTTTCCGTACTGGTGAGCGGCTTCGATGATAAAATCACGGCCGCTCATCTGTTCAGCGGTGCGTGCAGAGTGGGGCAGGATTACATCCCCGACCCCGTTCATTCCATGAATACGCTGACTAATCGGCATAACACTAAATGTTGTGGCGGTTGAAGGATGGGTGGGTCCCATAAAGACGGGGATTTCAGGGTGGCCAAGCATGTCAAGCAGATCAAAACAGTTTTGGACTGCTTGTGGAGTCAGAACGTTGCCGTACGAGCCAATTATTCCAATTAAATCTGCTTCGGGGACGGTAAGCGCGTACGCAATTGCAAGGGCGTCGTCAATTCCCGTATCAAGGTCTAAAATCATTTTCTTTTTGGTCATGCTGGTCACTCCCATAATAATAATTATCTCCAGTGTAGCAGAATTTTTCTTCCGTGTGGGGGGCGCTTCGGGATTTTAAGGGCGGAACTAGTCGTTGTCCGGAAAATACGCTATATTGGTAGCAAGATGACCAAATTTTTGGTAAAAAATAGTTACTGAAAGGAAGAGGTAATGAGATGAAGTGGAATGAGGTCCGCGTGGTAACAACCGCTGAGGCAGCAGATGCGGTCACCAATATTTTGATGACAAACGGTGCCGGGGGTGTTCAGGTTGATGATGCGGGGACGGAATATCAATTAATTACGTATTTCCCGGCTACGACCGCTTTGCCTGAAGTAGTGACTCAGATTGAAACGCAGGTGCAGGGGTTAACACAGTATGGTCTAAATCCTGGAAGGGGAAAAGTAAGCGTTTGTTCCCGGGATGATGCTGATTGGGTTGATAAGTGGGAAAAGTACTACCATCCGCTTCGCCTAACGCGGTGGCTAACGATTGTTCCCCGGTGGGAGGATTATCAGCCGCAACAAGCAGATGAACGTTTGATTTACCTTGATCCGGGAAAGGCGTTTGGGACGGGAGCCCATCCAACAACTAGGCTAACGTTGCAAGCCCTTGAAGCAGTTGTGCGCGGGGGCGAAGAGATGATTGATGTGGGGACGGGTTCGGGAATTTTAGCAATTTACGCGCGGATGCTAGGTGTATCTCAGGTGATGGCCAATGATATTAGTGAAGAAGCGGTTGAATCGGCTAAACGGAATTTTCAGCTTAATCCTCAGGCAGCGCCCATTACGGTTAGTGTGGGGAATATGTTAGATGGGGTGACTCATCGGGTTGATTTAATCACGGCGAATATCTTACCGGATGTCCTTACCCCCCTTATTCCCCAGGCATGGACGTGGTTGAAGCCGACAGGGCACCTGTTATTATCGGGAATTATTGCTATGAAGAAGGAGCAGCTGGTTGATGCATTGACCGCTACGGGTTTTGTACTCGAAGAAACGCTTCAGCGGGGTGACTGGGTTGCACTAGTTGCTCGCCGGCCCGGAAAGGATGAATAATGCAACATTACTTTAGTGCTACATCATTTTCACTAACAACGACCTTTGACCTTCCGGAAGAGACTTACCGTCACATTGCGACCGTGATGCGGATGCAGGCGGGTGATCAGGTTGAACTGGTTCATCCAGACCAGCGATGTTACGTTGTTGAATTAGACGAAGTAGGGCCACAACGGGTGACCGGCCACGTTGTCCGGGAAGTGACCCGGCCAGTTGAGCTACCCGTGGAAGTAACAATTACGTGTGGGGTTCCTAAGCAGAATAAGGCAGAATGGATTGTTCAGAAGGGAACCGAACTTGGCGCCACGCATTTTATTTTTTGTGATAGTCAGTATGCGGTGGCCAAGTGGCAGTCAAGCAAGCGGGCCCGGAAAGTCGAACGGTTACAAAAAATTGCCCGGGGAGCGGCTGAACAGTCCCATCGGCTCGTTATTCCGACTGTTGAGTATGTTTCCGGAATTGCAGCAGTTACAACGCAGAAGTATATGGTTCAACTAGTGGCGTACGAAGAAGAAGCCAAGCAAGGGGAGGTAACCCGGCTGGAGCAGCAGGTGCACGCCCTTATGCCGGGGGATACGGTAAACGTGGTTATTGGGCCGGAAGGAGGCCTTGCGCCTGCAGAGGTAATAGTCCTGCAACGGGCTGGCTATACCGCAGTGGGGTTAGGCCCCCGGATTTTACGGGCTGAAACTGCTCCATTATACGTGTTAGCAGCATTATCGTATGCTACTGAGCTTACTTCGGAAACCCGGATGGGCGTTTTGGAGGATAAGTAGTAAGATAGGAATAAATACTTCTGGATGGAGGAATGGGACCGTGAAGCAGGAAACAGTTTGGGATGCACAAGACGTTGTTGATATGTGTCGGGAGTATATGAATGATGATCATGTTGCGTTTGTGCAACGGGCGTGTGATTTTGCAACGTACGTTCACCGGGAACAGCGGCGGCAGTCTGGCGAATCATACATTATCCATCCCATTCAGGTGGCGGGAATTTTAGCTAACCTACACATGGATCCAGAAACGGTAGCAGCGGGATACCTTCACGATGTAGTAGAGGATACGCCTGTAACCCTTGGCGACGTGGGTGAGCTTTTTGGACATGACGTGGAAGTAATTGTCGACGGGGTGACTAAGCTGAGTAAAATTCAGTATAAGTCACACGAAGAACGATTGGCTGCGAATCATCGGAAGCTGTTACTTGCGATGGCGCAGGATTTACGGGTAATTATCGTAAAACTTGCGGACCGGCTACATAATATGCGCACCCTTGTCCATTTGCGCCCAGATAAGCAACGCCGGATTGCTAATGAAACGCTCGAAATATACGCTCCGTTAGCGGACCGGTTGGGGATTAATACCATTAAATGGGAACTAGAGGACCTTTCCCTCCGGTACCTTAACCCCCAGCAATATTACCGGATTGTTCACTTAATGAACGCTAAACGCGAGGAACGGGTACATTACATTAACACGGCAATCCAGGAGATCCGCCGGGTAATTGCGGGGTTGCATCTGAATTGTGAGATTTACGGACGGCCAAAGCACATTTATTCCATTTACCGGAAGATGCACGACCAACACAAGGAATTTAGCCAGATTTATGATTTATTAGCTGTTCGGGTAGTGGTAGATTCCATCAAGGACTGTTACGCGGTGCTGGGAGCGATTCACTCGGAATGGAAACCAATGCCGGGGCGGTTTAAGGACTACATCGCAATGCCCAAAGCCAATATGTACCAATCGCTTCACACAACGGTAATTGGGCCGCAAGGGAAACCGTTAGAGGTACAGATCCGGACAAAGAAGATGCACCGGGTTGCTGAGTACGGAATTGCTGCCCACTGGGCATACAAGGAAGGTAACACTGCCGGGGTGAAGCAGAGTGCTACGGGTGACCGGTTGAATCTGTTTAAGGAAATTGTTGAACTTCAACACGAAACCACTGATGCAAGTGACTTCATGGAAAGCGTTAAGGGGGACCTTTTTGGTGACCGCGTTTACATTTTTACTCCTAAAGGAGAAGTGGTTGAACTACCAAAAGGGGCTGGCCCCCTTGATGTTGCGTATGCCATTCATACGGAAATCGGGAACCATACAACGGGGGCGAAGGTAAACGGGAAGATTGTGCCGCTCGACTACCGGGTGAAGAATGGGGACATCGTTGATATCTTAACTTCTAAGAATTCAGCGGGGCCAAGTAATGACTGGCTTGATATGGTTCGCACTAGTCGGGCTCGGAATAAGATTAAGCGTTTCTTTAAGCGGCGTGACCGGGAGCAAAACATTGATAAGGGGCGCGACATCATTGATCATGCTCTGTTGGATGCAGGGTATGACCCACGGCAGGTATTAACCCCCACTAACATTGAACGGGTATTAGCTAAACGGCAGCTGAACTCGGCGGATGATATGTATGCGGCGGTTGGGTTTGGTGAGATGCAACCTGAAGGAGTGATAAACCGGCTGACAGAAGCGATTCGAAAGGAGCAACAAGCGCAACGGAATGCCGCCCGGGAACAGGCTGTTTTGCAACGTGAAGCTCCAGTAACTGATGATCACCGCGAAAAGAAAAAGCAAAAGCCAAACGATGCCGTGCTCCTTGAAGGCGCAGATAACATGATGATGCACCTTAGCAGGTGTTGTAATCCAATTCCGGGCGATAAGATTATTGGTTACATTACCAAGGGGCGGGGAGTGTCAGTCCACCGCGTCGGGTGCCCTAATATTCCTCAGGGTGAAAATGCCCGGTTGGTGGCGGTCGATTGGAACATGATTCCTGGGGCTGAACGGACGTACGAGGCCGAGCTTGAGGTCCAAGGATATAATCGTTCAGGATTATTAACGGACGTGTTACAAGCCGTGACTAACACTGTAAAAAACATTACGTCCATTAATGGGCGCGTTAATCATCAGCGGACGGTAATTATTTCAGTTGTCATGGCTATTCGGGATCAAGCACATCTTCAGCGGGTGATTGATAACGTTAAGCGTGTCCCGGACGTGTATGTTGTTAAGCGTCCCATTCACTAGGAGGAGTAAAATGCGGGTTGTTTTACAGCGGGTTAAGCGGGCTCAGGTAACGGTTAACGAAGCCGTAATTGGTAAAATTGGAACAGGCGTGGTACTATTAGTCGGGTTCACTGATGGGGACGGGCCAGCAGAGATTGAGTATTGTACCCGGAAAATTACCCGGGCGCGGATTTTTGCTGACTCGAATGGTAAAATGAACCAGAATATTCAGGCGGTTGGCGGGGCAATCTTAGTGATTTCCCAATTTACCCTGTACGCCAATACCCGTCGGGGGAATCGGCCTAGCTTTACGGCGGCCGAAGAAGCGGGGAAGGCGCAAAGCCATTACGAGCAGTTTATTGCTTGCTTACGGGAAACCGGAGTTCCGGTTGCAACGGGGCAATTTGGGGCTGACATGCGGGTTGAACTGGTTAACGACGGCCCGGTTACTGTTATTTATGATACTAACGATAAGTAGAAAGAGGGAGAACCATGAGCGAGACCTACTTCTGGGATTTTGATGGAACGTTGTACAATACATACCCGGTGATGGTGGCTGCGTTTATTTATGCAATGCAAGAACAGCACATTAAGGTGAAAAAGGACGAGGTATACCATCATATGCGGCAAACATCACTCGGGCGGACATTTAAGTGGGCGTTAACAAACCATCCAGAGCTTGATGAGCCAACCGCCCGGGCGGCATATAAGGAATATGAAGAGCAGCGCCATGGCGAAATGCACCCGTTTCCAGGGGTTGCAGAAGTGTGCGCGCAAGTTGTTGACCACGGGGGACGGAATTTCTTGTTGACTCACCGGGACGAACAGGCCGTAATGATTTTGGAACGTGATGGATTGAAGAGATTCTTTAGTGGGTTCGTTACCTCCAAGTTGTCGTTTCCCCGGAAGCCAGATCCGGCATCCTTAAACTATTTATGCAATGAGTATTCTGTTGATAAGGAGCATGCGGTTATGATTGGGGACCGCGCCTTAGACGTTGAGGCGGGTCATAACGCTGATATGAAGGGAATTCTTTTTGACCCGGATAACATTATTGATGAAGATGGTAATCCGGATAAGCGGATTAAGTCGATGTGGGAGCTTGTCGACAAGAAGGCCTAAACCAGTATGTTTTAATTCAATAAAGTGCGCCTTATAAGGGCAATAAAAAGGATGTGATGGGAAGTCACATCCTTTTTAATTTAGTGATTCGTTTTAATGAAATGCTGAACTCCAGCGACCACGTCACTTGTCATTACATTACGGTACCGGTATGAACGGATATATTGAAAATCATGACTCGTGTTAATGTAGCCTCCTTCAATTAAAATTGCGGGGACGGTGTTATCCCGGATTACCAAGAAATTCCCGAAGCGCGATCCTTTATCCGTGATCGGGAGGTGCCGCAACTGACGGTTAATGTCCTGGGCAAGACACAGGGATGCCCCTCGATAGTAGTAGTAGGTGGTAAGTCCGGAAGCTTCATTTTCGTCCGGTGACGAGTCAAAATGGAAGCTGATAAAGAGGTTGGCGTGCACCTGTTTTGCAAGGGTTGGCCGGGATTTTAAGCTGACAAACCGGTCGCTATTACGGGTGAGGTACACCTTTGCGCCTTTTGCTCGCAGCTTTTTTGCGACCATCTGCGCAAACTTTAGGGTATACGTTTTTTCCATTTGTCCGTGAACGGCTAATGCCCCCGAATCAGATCCGCCATGGCCAGGGTCAATTACAATCGTTGTATCCTTTAAACTCCGGACTACGGGCCGGTATTTGGCTGGAACTTTCCACGCAGGAATCCACCCTCGTTGGTTGGCACTTGTTGTTACTTTAAGCCATTCGTACTTTGAGCGGATAACCGCCACGCGGGTCCCCTTGGGAAGAACCATGCTACCGTGATACTCGATCCCCGGACCAGTGCGCATGGTTGTCGTTTGCTGAATTGTTGTTTGGTTAAAGTATGTTTTTGTTCGGTAGGCAAGGTATCCGCCTAAAACGCAAAACACCGCAATGAGGACGATGAGGTCTCCCCGGATTTGCCGGTGCTGGTGGTTTGTTTGCATGATTACGTTCAACTCCCGTGTAATTAGTCGTCCTCTGCCATTATAGTACAAAGAAACGGGCTTTAAAAACGGGGGAAGACTTGACTTTTAGGGGTACGGTCAGTATTCTGAAAACTGAATATGAAAGCCAGTGACAGGGATTAGTACCCGATGAGCGACCGGTAGCGACCGAATGAATGGTGGAAGGTTCGGGGTTAGTGTTGGGGAAGACACCCTCGAGGTACATTAAACCAATGTCGTGTGATACGTTATCTCAGTTAAGTTAAAAATAAGGTGGTACCGCGCCACGTTGCGCCCTTATCTGGCAGTTACTGGATGGGGCGTTTTTATTTTATTAACCGTTGGAGCCGACATTGTTAGAGGAGGTTATTAAATGAAGTATCAAAAGCCGAAGGGAACTGCAGATATTTTACCAACCCAAACAGCTGCATGGCAGTATGTTGAAGGGGTTGCCCGGAAATTATTTAACCAGTACCGGTACCACGAAATTCGAACGCCGATGTTTGAGAACTACGAGGTTTTTTCCCGGACATCAGGGGAGACTTCCGACATTGTTACTAAGGAAATGTACGACTTTAACGATAAGGGTGGCCGGCACATTACGCTGCGGCCGGAAGGAACGGCGGGGGTCGTTCGGGCCTTTGTTGAAAATAAGTTGTATGGTCCGGAAGTACAAAAGCCACTAAAGGTTTACTATATGGGACCGATGTTTCGGTACGAGCGCCCACAATCTGGCCGGCTCCGGGAATTTCACCAAATTGGGGTGGAAGCATTCGGGGTGGATAGCCCGGCTTTAGATGTTGAGGTAATGGCCATGGCGGTTGATTTTCTTCACCGTTTGGGGTTAAAAGGACTGAGAATTGCCCTGAACACGCTTGGCGACGTTGAATCCCGGCAAGCATACCGGCAAGCTTTAATTGACTTTCTAACTCCGTACGAGGCGGAATTATCGGATGACTCCAAGGAACGGTTACACAAAAACCCACTCCGGGTGCTTGATAGTAAGGATGAACACGACCAGGAAATTGTCAAGAACGCGCCGTCAATCCTTGACTACTTAACACCAGCGGCACAGGAGCATTTTGACCAGGTAAAGAACCTGCTTGATGAATTGGGAATCGAATACGAAGTTGACCCGAACATGGTCCGGGGATTGGATTATTATAACCACACAATTTTTGAGATTATGAGTAACGCTCAGGCCTTCGGCGGTAAGTGGATGACCGTGTGTGCAGGGGGGCGGTATAATGGGTTAGTTGAACAACTTGGCGGTCCGGAAACACCAGGAATTGGGTTCGGAATTGGCGTTGAACGACTTCTACTAATCCTTGAAGCAGAACAGGGTAACTTGCCTACTGATGATCAGTTAGATGTGTACGTGGTTGGGATCGGCGCGGAGACTAATGCGGCAACGTTACGGATTGTTCAGGCTCTTAGAAAGCAAGGAATCAGTGCTGACCGGGACTACCTGGCAAGAAAGCCGAAGGGGCAGTTCAAAGCAGCTAGCCGGTTAAACGCCCGCTACACGTTAACCATTGGGCAGCAAGAACTTGCCAACCAGACCGCTAATTTGAAAGAAATGGCGACGGGAACGGAGCGGCAGGTTTCCCTGGCGGATGTTGAACAGCATTTTAATGAGTTACTGAAGTAGGAGTAGGAGAATGAGAAGAACAACGTATTGTGGGAATCTAACGTCGGCATTTGTTGACCAGCAGGTCGTCTTAAAGGGGTGGGTACAAAAAAAGCGCAACCTCGGGAACCTGGTATTTATCGACTTACGGGACCGGCATGGAATTGTCCAGCTGGTAGTTAACCCTAAAACGCCTGCTAATGTCCGGGAGATGGCAGAGTCTTTGCACGGTGAGGATGTTATTGAGGTGCATGGGACCGTGGTTAAACGGGGAGACGGCGCAGTCAACCCTGAAATGAAGACCGGGCAGGTTGAGGTGAATGTTCAGGAGATGATTATCCTTAATAAGGCCAAGACCACCCCGTTTGAAATTAAGGATGATATTAGTGCGGCAGACGATTTACGGTTAAAATACCGGTATTTGGATTTGCGGCGGCCGGAAATGCAACGGGCGTTATTGATTCGTAACCGGATTACCCAGGCCGTTCACCGGTACTTAGATGAAAATGACTTTATTAACGTAGAAACGCCTTACTTAACTAAGTCAACACCGGAAGGGGCACGGGATTATTTAGTACCGTCACGGGTTTATCCCGGGTCATTTTACGCGCTACCGCAATCACCACAGTTGTTTAAGCAGTTGTTAATGGGGGCGGGATTTGACCGGTACTATCAGATTGCCCGTTGTTTCCGGGATGAGGACCTTCGGGGAGACCGGCAGCCAGAATTTACTCAAATTGACATGGAAATGTCGTTTATGGATGCGGAAGAAATTCAAACCATGACTGAAGGCCTCCTTAAACGGGTAATGAAAGAAACGCTGGGGATTGACATCAAGACGCCAATTCAGCGGATTACGTGGAATGAAGCCATGGACCGGTTTGGTTCAGATAAACCCGATATTCGGTTTGGGATGGAGTTAAAGGACGTTGCTGAAGCAGTACGACCGGCTGGGTTTAAGGTTTTCGATAGCGTACTTGAAAACGGCGGTCAGGTGAAGGCAATCGTCGTTCCCAACGGGGCTGATAAGTATTCCCGGAAACAGATTGAGCAAAAACAGGAGTACATTAAGCGCTTTGGGGCAAAGGGCCTAGCCTGGATGAAGGTTACGGCAGATGGTTTTGGCGGGCCAATTGCTAAGTTCTTTAAGGGCGATACGGTGGCAAAAGCTGTTAAGGACGCAACGGGAGCCGCAGAGGGTGATTTGCTGTTATTCGTAGCGGACAAGCGAAAAGTTGTGGCGGATTCCCTCGGTTACCTGCGGTGTGCTATTGCTAAGGAACAGGGCATGATTGATGAAGATGAATTTGCCTTTATTTGGGTAGTTGACTGGCCGTTATTTGAGTACAGTGAGGAATTTGGTCGCTACATTGCTGCCCATCATCCATTTACGATGCCAAATGAAGAAGATGTTGCCTTGCTTGAAACGGATCCACATAAGGCACACGCGCAAAGTTATGATATTGTATTAAATGGTTATGAACTCGGAGGGGGCTCAATCCGGATTCACCGGCGTGACGTTCAGGAGAAGATGTTTAAGGCGTTAGGCTTTACACCAGAAAGGGCAAGGGCGCAGTTTGGCTGGTTTATGGATGCCTTAGATTATGGTTTTCCCCCACATGGCGGCTTGGCGCTGGGGTTGGATCGGTTTGCGATGCTCCTTGCTAAGCGGGATAACATTCGGGAAGTCATTGCGTTCCCTAAGAATTCAAAGGCGGTTGATCCGTTGACAAATGCTCCGCGACCGGTAGCTCAGAAGCAATTGGATGAGTTACACCTTGAAACGGAAGAATAAGTCCCAATAATTTACGGGAGGTTGTACCAGAGAAGGTGCGATCTCCTTGTTATTTTTGAATGGTCTAGTGCCTAATAAACGGGTTAGCTGCGGTAGGGGGAAATTAATAAATTTTACTGTGTTGGCTTGCCGGGGGACTGGTTGTGCGTTATCCTAACGACAGCAAAAGATGAAGGAGTCCCAAGCGTGAATGAATTACAAAAAATCTGGAAGCGTCATGCTTACATTTCACGGGCATCGACGGCATTTATTTACGGTATCTTAGTGTCAGTTGCAATGAATTTTTTTTGGACCCCCGGAAAAATTTACTCGTCAGGGGTAACAGGAGCGGCGCAGCTGGTTGCCTCCCTCACAGCACACTGGCAGCATCCCTTATCAGCGGCCCTAATGCTGTTTGTATTAAACGTTCCGTTGTTCGGGTTAGCCTGGAAGGAAATTGGACACCGGTTTACCGTTTTTACGTTCATTGCGGTTGTTTGCTCAAGTGTCATGATTAAGGTGCTTAAACCCGTGACGTTAACAACCGACCCAATCATTTGTTCAATTTTTGGGGCCGTAATTAATGGCTTTGGAACCGGATTAGCACTAAAAAACGGGATTTCGACGGGGGGACTGGATATTTTAGGGCTCACCCTCCGGAAACTAACCGGAAAAAGTATCGGGACGTTTAACCTGTTATTTAACGCCTTAATTGTGCTTGCGGCGGGGGCAGTTTACGGTTGGCCATATGCTTTTTACTCCGCGATGGGCTTATTTGTCAACGCGCGCGTGATGGACATGGTTTACACCCGCCAGCAAAAGATGCAGGTGATGATCGTAACGACTAAGCCTAAGAGTGTAATTGACTGTATTCAAAATCACTTGCGGCGGGGAATTACGATTGTTCACGGTGCCGAAGGGGCGTATAAACACGATGAAAAGACCATCCTCTTTACCGTCATTTCCCGCTATGAACAACCAGAATTAAGAATGGCAATGGAGGAATCGGATCCACACGCCTTCGTCAGCATTGCGGATAATGTTCATATTATGGGACACTTTTACGAACCCGAACCATAGGGGGATACCTAATGAAGAAGGTAATTTATTTATGGCTTGTGCGGTTGGTAGCTGGAATGGTTAAAAATCGGGCACCACAAGAGATTGCGTACGTCATGAGTTTTGGCAATAATCAGGAGTTTATTCGCGCGCTTGCACAACGGGCCCGGCAACTAGGAGTACCGATCACGATTCTGTATAAGCCTAATTGTGTGGCAACGGCTCAGCAGCTAGCCGCCGATGGAATTAAGGTGCAGGCCTTTACGGATGGCCTTTGTTTTTTGGGACGGCCACTACGGGTAATTATGAATGCGCGGTTACTGTTTTGTGATAACTATTACGCCTTTTTGGCAGACTGTCCGTTCGATCATCAGCAAACCACGGTTGTTCAAGTATGGCACGCAAACGGGGCGATTAAATCTTTTGGGTGGGAAGAACCACGAACGCAGCAACGTTCCCGGGCAGATAAGCGGCGTTTTCAACGTGTGTACGATCAGTTCGATGAATATGTCGTTGGTTCCACCCAGATGGCCCGGGTGTTTGCACGGAGTTACCACGTTCCAGAATCTCGGGGACGCGTGTTAGGATACCCGCGAAGTGACCGGTTATTTAACCAAACATGGCGTACGCAAATGCCTAATCGGATATACAAGCAGTATCCTGAACTTCAGGGGAAAGAGGTTTTTTTGTACGCGCCAACGTACCGGGAAGATGCGGTTGGGAAACCGGTATTTAGTATCCCCGATGATTTTGCGCAAATTGTTGCGGGGTTGTCTTCCAAGCAACGATTGATAATTAAGTTACACCCCCACGTTCAAGCTACTGAGCAGGCATTTATTAAGCGGTTTGGCCGGCAGGTGATGGTGATTCCTGACTTTACCACGGAGGATCTGCTCACGGTAACGGATTGTCTGATTACTGACTATTCTTCGGTAATTTTCGATTATGCAGTTCTTCCTAATGCAGGGCGGATGGTCTTTTATTGGTATGATGAGGCCGAATATCAGCGGCAAGTTGGCCTGCAACCTGGCATGGCAGCGTGGCTTCCGGGCCCCATATGCCGGAATGCGCGGGAAGTTAGCGCCGCGCTTCAGTCCAGGAGCGGACAGGCTAATTTAGTTTCATTTAATGCCCAGTGGAATACAATGAATGACGGAGAGGCAACTAAGCGGGTGCTTGATACGTACCTTCCGGTCAATAAATGAGGTGAGAAGTAATGTTAATTGGATCACACGTTAAAATGCGGGGTAAGGACATGTTTTTGGGATCAGCCAAGGAAGCTGCGTGGTATCACGCCAACACGATGATGGTATATACGGGCGCACCACAGAATACCCGGCGCAAGCCCCTTGAGGAGATGAACATCCCGGCTGGAAAACAATTTATGCAGGAACACGGGATTCACGACATCGTTGTGCATGCGCCGTACATTGTTAATCTAGGGAATGCTGATCCGCATAAGTTTGCGTTTGCTGTTGAGTTCTTACAAAAAGAAGTGACGCGGGCGGATGCGCTAGGGGCACCGCAAATGACCCTTCATCCGGGAGCGCATGTTGGAGCTGGTGCTGAAGCGGGAATTGCTAGCATTGCACACGGCCTTAACGAAGTGTTATCCCGGGAACAGCACGTTCAAATTGCTCTGGAAACAATGGCGGGAAAGGGAACCGAAGTTGGCCGGACTTTTGAGGAACTGGCAGCAATTATTGATAAGGTAACTTTAAACGACCGGCTTTCGGTTACCCTGGATACGTGTCATACGAACGATGCGGGGTACGCTATCAAGGACAATTTTGATGGGGTTTTAAACGAGTTTGACCATATTGTTGGACTTGACCGGTTAAA
The DNA here is from genome assembly GCF_045033025.1 of Ligilactobacillus sp. LYQ139. Classification (NCBI taxonomy): domain Bacteria; kingdom Bacillati; phylum Bacillota; class Bacilli; order Lactobacillales; family Lactobacillaceae; genus Ligilactobacillus; species Ligilactobacillus sp. LYQ139. The sequence goes on along the minus strand of NZ_JBJFZW010000002.1, from coordinate 194,807 downwards.
GGTGATTCATCTTAATGATTCGAAGAACCCGCAAGGAAGTCACAAGGACCGGCACGAAAATATTGGCTGCGGAACAATCGGTTTTGATGCGTTGAATTATATTGCGCACCATCCGCAATTAACGGATGTTCCGAAGATCTTGGAGACACCTTATGTTGGCCCGGATAAAAACCATAAGTATGCGCCGTACGGGTTTGAAATTCAAATGTTAACAACGAATCAATATGACCCGGATGTTCAGGCTCATGTGGTTGCGGCGAAGGGAAAAGTGACAGAAGGGTAGCCGACTAATAGCCAAAGAGCGGTTGCGGCCTTAAAAATTCCCGAATCTTGAATCGAAGAAACAAGATTCGGGAATTTTTTTGACACAACCGCTCTTTGTTTGTTATCTGTGTATGATTGCAAGTTAAACCAAACAAATGCTAGAAGGTAATGTTAACTTATCCATGTGGACTATCATATTTGGGGTTAATTTCCACTCCGTTCGTTTGTTTTGATATCATAATCAGTTCGTTCTCCCAATCCGTGCCGGACGATGTATACGATGATTAGCATTATAAGGATAATGGCACCAACGCTAACTGAAACACGCGTATCCGGGTTAATAAACATGAAGATAATAATTACGGCCATAAAGGCAAGTGCTAGGTAATTAGACCACGGGTAAAGGGGTAACTTAAACGGGTGATCGGTCATAATCGCGGGGTTATTTTTACGGAACCGAAGTTCGGCTAGAAGAATAACCAGCCACGGAATCATTCCTGGTAGCACACTTGAACTAAAGACAACCACGAACAAGTCAGCGGTGGACTTATTGAATGCTGATGACACAAGGTCAAGGATAAAGCCTAAGAGAATTCCGCCTGAAATAGCAAGGATGGCGTTATTCGGGACAAGGCGTTTGGATAGCTTTCCGAGCTTTTTGGGTGCATCGTTTTCATGGGCCAGCATATAAAGCATCCGGCTGGAACTATAAATTCCTGAGTTTGCCCCGGAAAGAGCAGCAGTAAGAACCACGAAATTAATAATTCCAGCAGCGCTCGTGATGCCAATCTTAGCAAACGTTTGGACGAACGGAGAACCAATTGACCCTAGTTTATTCCATGGGTAAATGGTGACAATTACGCCGATTGCCCCAACGTAGAAGATTAGAATCCGCCAGATAACGGATTTAACCGACTTAACCACAGCGTGCTTGGGGTCCTTAGCTTCTCCGGCAGAAATTCCGAGTAGTTCAATTCCCTGGTATGATCCAACGATGATGGACATCGAGAAAATGAAGCCCTTAATTCCGCCGGTGAAGAAACCACCGTGGGACCACAGGTTACTGAAACCGACAGGATGCCAGTGATTACCAAAGCCCAGAACAATGATGAGTGCTCCCAGAATGATCATGAGGATGATGGTGACAACCTTAATCATGGAGAAGTAGAACTCGAGGGTCCCATATGACTTTGCCGATAACAGGTTAGTAAGGGTTAGAAATGCGATGACGACAAGCCCAGATACCCATGCAGGAAGATGTGGCCACCAGTAATTTAGGTATTCGGTTGCCGCAATAACTTCGGACATCCCAACAACAATGTATTCACAAACATTAGCCCATTTAGCGAGGTACCCCGCTAATGGATGAATATATTCGGTAGCAAACTGGGCAAAAGAGCCCGTTCCGGGGTTGACGTATAGCATTTCTCCTAATGCTCGCATGATAATGTACAAGATTACTCCCACCAGAGCATATCCTAAAATAACGGACGGTCCTGTCCACTTAATGGTTGATGTTGATCCCATAAACAGGCCGACCCCAATCGCCCCTCCAAGGGAAATCATTTCTAGTTGACCAGGTGATAGGGACCGTTTGAGTTTACGTTTCTCCGTCGCCATAAATTTTCCTCCTCACACATTGAAAAAACTAATTTCATTTTACTACAAGCAATTTAAAAGCAATGCATAAAATGAGATTTCTTTCATTTTATCATCATTTTATTTTCAGATGAAGGTAAAATGTAATCAATAAAAAACGGGCGTGGTAAAAGCGATAAGTTGTGCGGGTCACAATTGCGGTGATCCGTTAGCTTTTCCGCTTTCATTTAGCTCGTTTGTTTAGAATTCAATTACATGAGATTAGCAATAGAAAGCATTATTTCCATGGTTAGTCATAGGGTGATGTATTGGCTGGAAGACTTTCCATAATAAGGGTGGCGGTTTCTTCAATGGATTTGTGTGCAACGTTAATTACGAGGCATCCAAGTTGGTGGTAAAGGTCGTTAGCATACTGCAGTTCCTTTTCAATATTATCCGTATTAGAATAGGTTGTTTCAGGATCAAGCCCGTATGCAATCATCCGTTCCCGCCGAATGTCGTTTAAGACGTCCGGATCGTTCGTCAACCCGAAAATTTTGTCCTTATTAACCCGGTAAATTTCTTCAGGAATCTGAGCTTGCGGAACGAGGGGCAGGTTTGCGACCTTGTATCCCTGATTAGCCAGGTAGAGTGATAATGGTGTTTTGGAAGTCCGGGAGATTCCTAACAAGACAATGTCAGCTTTTAAAAGACCGCTTGGATCCTTGCCGTCGTCATAAGTGACTGCAAACTCGATTGCTTTAATCCGATCAAAGTAGTTTTTATCTGTGGTGTGGTTCATGCTGACTCCGTGGGCGGCGTGCTGTCCCGTACGGTGTTCAAGCTTTGCCATCAGGGGTGACATGGTATCAAAGTAATCCAGGCGGTTCTCTTCACAGAACGTATTTACGTGGTGGGCCAGTTGGGGATCAACGAGGGTGTGGATGATAAAAGCATTTTCCCGCTTCGCTCGGTTTAAGATCCCGTCAATTATTGATGTCGTTCGGGAAAACGGAAATTTTTCAACCGTGAAGTGATTATCAGGAAACTGAACAAGAGCTGAATCAACGACGTGCTTGGCGGTTTCACCAAGTGAATCCGAAATTACATATACCGGAATTGAGTTACTGGTTGTCATGGAAATCCTCCTCTAAGTAAAGCGCTTTTATTCGTAAATATTATACCAAAAAGAAAGCGGTTAGCATGGGGTGAAAAGATTATTGACTGGCGTGCATTAACGGGGGTACAATGTGAAAGGACTGTTTAAGTTGGTCGTATGTACAACGACGGTTACATTTAAGCTCGGAGGGAGGGAAACACCATGTCAAAGACAGTTGTTCGTAAGAACGAATCTATTGATGACGCTCTTCGTCGCTTCAAACGTTCCGTTTCAAAAACAGGTACTCTGCAAGAATACCGTAAGCGTGAATTCTATGAGAAGCCTAGTGTTCGGCGGAAGAAGAAGTCTGAAGCTGCACGTAAGCGGAAGAATAAGCGGCGCTTCTAGTCGCTCTGGGAGGTTGGCTTAATGAGTTTGCTTGATTCATTAAACAAGGATATGGTTGCTGCTATGAAAAGCCATGACAAGGCAACGTTAGGAACGGTGCGGATGTTAAAGGCGGCAGTGGCAAACGAAAAAATTAACCTTGGTCATGACCTCACACCGGACGAAGAACTGGCGGTTTTATCCCGGGAATTGAAGCAGCGGAAGGACTCCATTAAGGAGTATGAGGAAGCTGGTCGGGATGATACGGTTACCCAGTTAAAGCAGGAGATTAAGATTGTTCAGGGGTATATGCCTGAACAGTTAAGCACGGATGAGGTTCGCGCGATTGTCAGCCAAACCATTACGGAAGTAGGTGCCACCTCAAAAGCCGATTTTGGGAAGGTAATGAAGGCGGTTATGCCGAAGCTGAAGGGTCAGGCTGATGGCAAGCTGGTCAATCAGCTAGTTAATGAACAATTAAATGAGTAGATCAGTGTCTGAGGCCGCTACCGTAGCTATGAGGGTTACGATAGCGGTTTTTGTTCTCCAGTACAATGGTCGGGTAAGATTATGTAATGTGCTATAATTACGCTGGAATTAATAACGAAGTAAAGGAGATTTTGTGGGTGACGAATACAGCGGTTGTCGAACGGGAATACCGGCTCGTTAATCCGAAGATTGCAGGGCCGTTGTTTGGGATTAATGATGAGTTCTTGCACCTAATTGAGGAAGGACAAAAGGTGACGCTTAATCCGATGGGCGAGACCGTGAAAATTACTGGTTCAGTCGAAGCAGTGCAACGGGTGAAGGCGATTTTCGATGCGTTGATTAAGATTATTAATCAAGGAATCCGGTTAGGCGGCCCGGACATTGTTTCCGCAATGACGATGGCTGAGCATCACCGGTTAGAGTATTTCCCTGATTTGTACACGACTATTCTCCTTAAAGATGCGAAGGGCCGCCCGATTCGGGTAAAGAATTACGGGCAACGCCAGTACGTGCAAGCCGTTAAGCATAATGACCTTACGTTTGGTATTGGTCCGGCGGGGACGGGGAAAACGTTTTTGGCCGTTGTAATGGCGGTGGCGGCTCTTAAGCGTAAGGAGGTTGAGCGCCTTATTTTGACCCGGCCTGCGGTTGAAGCGGGGGAATCGTTGGGGTTCCTGCCAGGAGACCTCAAGGAAAAGGTTGACCCGTATCTCCGACCGCTATACGATGCGCTTCATGCAATTTTCGGAGCTGATCATACTGACCGCCTGATTGAGCGCGGAGTGATTGAAATTGCGCCGTTGGCTTACATGCGGGGGCGGACGCTTGACAATGCGTTTGTTATTCTGGACGAAGCGCAGAATACCACACGGCAACAGATGAAGATGTTTTTAACCCGGCTCGGATTTGGCTCAAAGATGATTGTCAACGGGGACGAAACGCAGATTGACTTGCCGCAAGGATACCGGGAAAGTGGATTGGTGGATGCTCAGCGTGTTTTACGGAAGCAACCCCACATTGGGTTTGTTACGTTTAATCAGGCTGACGTGGTGCGGCATCCAGTTGTTTCTGAGATTATTAATGCGTACGCCCAGGCTGCAAAGGAGGAGCAGTAGTGGACTTAGAGATTTATGACGAAACTAAACAGGTTAGTGCGGAACGAATTAAGTTAATTAACGATATTCTGAACTTTGCGGGAAAGGCGATTGATCTTCCGGATAATACGGAGATGTCGGTGACACTCGTAGACAACAATCGGATTCACGCGATTAATAAGAAGTATCGGGGCGTAGATAAGCCGACTGACGTGATTAGTTTTGCGCTTGAGGATGATCCGGAAGACGACGTCATTATTATGCCAGAAGGGGCGGCGCTTCCCCGCAATATCGGGGATATTTTTATCTCGATGGAAAAGGTAACGGAACAGGCCGCTTATCTGGGCCATTCTGAAGAACGGGAACTGGGCTTTTTGGCCCTGCATGGTTTCTTGCACCTTAACGGGTACGATCATATGAAACCGGAAGATGAAAAAGAAATGTTTGGGTTACAGCGAAAAATTTTGGGGGACTTTGGGCTTGAACGCTAATCAAAATCAATGGAAGAACCACCACTTTATTCAGGCGCTGCGGCACGCCCTTGATGGGATCGTCACGGCGTTCCAAGAAGAGCGAAATTTCCGCTTTCATTGTTGTGCTGCCGTGGGCGTTGTTGTCTGCGGTTTTCTTTTCCGGGTAACATATTCGGAGTGGTTGTGGCTGCTTGCAGCGGTTACATTAGTGATAGTAAGTGAATTGTGGAACACCGTTACGGAAAATTTGGCTGATTTGGCAAGTCACCTGCAGCGTGATGAGCTTGCTAAGAAGGCGAAGGATGTTGCGGCTGGAGCGGTATTAGTAGCTGCGGCGTTTGCGGTACTGGTAGCAGTGTTAGTGTTTGGCCCCCATGCCTTAGCGTTAGTGAAATAGCGCTGAAAGGAGCAAATGATGCAAGAAAACTTTCATTCAGGATTTGTTGCGATCTTGGGGCGACCCAACGTCGGCAAATCCACCTTTTTAAACCGGGTGGTGGGACAAAAAATTGCGATTATGAGTGACAAAGCGCAAACTACTCGGAATAAGATTCAGGGGATTTATACGACGGATGCCGCTCAGATTGTCTTTATTGATACCCCTGGAATTCATAAACCGCATAGTCGGTTGGGTGATTTCATGGTGGATGCTGCGCTTTCCACCCTTAATGAGGTAGACGCGGTGTTATTCATGGTAAATGCAACCCAGAAACGCGGACGCGGGGACGATTTCATTATTAACCGCCTTAAACAGGTCCATCAGCCAATTTACCTGGTGGTGAATAAAATTGACCAAGTCCATCCTAACCAACTTCCAGAGATTGTGGCGGCGTACCAGGATAGCCTGGATTTTACGGGGGTATTTCCAATTTCAGCCCTCGAGGGGAATAATTGTCCGCAACTGGTGGATGAGCTGATTCACCGGTTACCAGAAGGCCCCCAGTACTATCCGGCCGACCAAATTACTGACCACCCAGAACGGTTTGTAATTAGCGAGTTGATCCGGGAAAAGGTTTTGCAGCTAACGCGGGAAGAGGTGCCGCATTCTGTGGCGGTGGTTACTGACCGGGTTCAGCGAAAGGACGACGAAAAGGTCCTGGTGCAGGCGACCATTGTCGTGGAGCGGAAGAGCCAGAAAGGCATTATCATTGGCAAGGGTGGCAAAATGCTCAAGCAGATTGGTGTGCGGGCCCGGAAGGACATTGAACGGATGCTGGGCGATCGGGTTTACCTGGAGCTATGGGTGCGGGTGCAGCCTAACTGGAAGGACCGGCAGGTTGACCTGCGGGAGTTTGGTTACCGGGCCGAAGACTACAAATAGTGGAGGACAAGCATGACCATCTACCGGGCAGTTGAATTTCAGGGAATGATTGTTTCCCGGCGTGACTACAAGGAACGGGACATGCTGGTAACAATGTATACCGACCGGTTCGGGTACCGGACCTTTTACGTGCGGGGAGCGCACAAGCGGGGTTTCCGGTTAGCCGCAGCGATCCTTCCGTTTACGTGGGGCACTTACGTTGGCAACGTCAATGATAACGGGTTATCGTACATCAATGCGGCCAAAAACTTACAGCAGTGGGCGGGGTTGTACCAGGATATTATGTTAAACGCCTATGGTACGTACCTTCTTGAGCTTGCGCGGCATGCGGTTCGGGGCGATCTGGCCCTCGCCCAGCAGTGGTTTCCCCGGATCCGGCGGGCGTTAGCTATGATCGATGATGGGCTGGACCCGCAGGTGGTAACGAACATCGTTGAAGTGCAACTGTGGCAGTGCTTTGGGGTGATGCCGCACCTTACTGATTGTGTGGTGTGCCACGAGCAAACGCCGCCGTTTGATTTTTCCTTGGAAATGGGGGGACTGTTATGTCAGCGGCACTGGGGGCGTGATCCCCAGCGGTTGCACCTTGATGCCCACACGATATATTTCTTGCGCCAGTTTACGGTGCTAAACCTTGAACGGGTTAACCAGATTGACATTCGCCCGACAACCAAGAGAAACTTGCAGTTGGTAATTGATCGGGTATATGACCACTACGTTGACTTGCAACTTCGCTCGCGGGAGTTTTTGCGTAAGATGATGGTGGCCCCGGACTTACAGGTGCGGCGAAGGGGCGCAAATTCAGATAATAGAAAATAGGCTGAGGATTTACTTCCTCAGCCTGTTTTAGAATAATGAACTACTTAAAGGAATAGCTGGCTGTTGTATACGTCTTTGAACTGGGTAGTCCGTTCTGATGACGCCTGGTGTAATCGGCCATTACGTACTTATGGTATTCGGCCATAGTGGTGAACATGTACGGCAACGTCCAGAAGAAACCAATGCCGTAGGTGATAATGCTTAAAAATAGCCATCCAACGAATGATAACATTAATCCCAATAATTCCCATTTGTGGCCGTCCATTCCTTTTTGGCTTAGGGTAATTGCTTCCCGGGCGTCATGGACGTTCCGTTATCGATGACGTCCTGAATAATGTAGAGAGACTGGGAGTAAGCTAATCCTTTGACACAGCCGGGAATAAAGAAGAGAAGGAACCACAGGATGTTAAAAATCGTGGTTAAAAGATACGTCGTAAAGAAACGCCAGCCCCGGTGGTTTATAAATTGGCTAAAGGTTGCCGTAAAAACGTTCTCTGTTTTTTTATTGTTAACAAGGTCGTATGTAGCTGCTTGAGTTCCTGTTAGAAGGAATAGTTGGGTGTAGATTATGAAGCACCAAAAGACGATTAGAGTAATTATATAGGCGACGATATAGCTATCTCCATTATTGGTATAAAAAATAAGAATAGTGGGAATTGATACGGGAATGAGTAATACTAAGAAAATAAGTGTCGCAATGTGACTTGCCATGAAAAAGAAAAAAGGTAAGTGCGCCCCAATCCCAGTTTTCGCGAAACTTTTCCTTGGCAGCGGCCTTTAAATCAGCACGTATCATTAATCAACAATTCCTTTTATGTAGTTAATTAAAACGTTAGTAATCTTATCAAATAAAGTTGGGGTGGGTCAGGGAATTCCTCTAATAAACGTTGACATTCCGCCACTTTTTTACTATTCTAGGCGGTAGAAAAGTTTAGTAACGATGGATGAGGATGAATGGTGTCAGCCGCACAGCGAGCCCTGGAAGTGTGAGGGGGTCGGTGAACCGTTCGGGGCACTTCCTGAACTAAATTAATTAAGTGCTAACGAAGATAGTTCGCTAGAAATAGGGTGGAACCGCGGTGAAAATCGTCCCTATGTGCCTGCATGGGCTCATGGATGATTGGGCCGCGGGTTAATTTTTTTAAGGAGGATGGATACAAATGACAGCGAAGTTATCCGTGCAGGATATCATCCTGACGCTGCAGCAGTTTTGGGCGGAACAGGGGTGCATGCTGATGCAGTCCTATGATACGGAGAAGGGAGCCGGGACGATGAGTCCGTACACGTTTTTACGGGCAATTGGACCGGAACCATGGAACGTTGCCTACGTGGAGCCGTCCCGGCGGCCAGCTGATGGGCGGTACGGTGAAAACCCTAACCGGTTATACCAACACCACCAGTTTCAGGTTTTAATGAAGCCATCACCACAGAATATTCAGGAGTTATACCTGCAGAGTTTACAGCGGTTAGGAATTGTAGCTACCGAGCACGATATCCGGTTTGTTGAGGATAACTGGGAGAACCCGTCAATGGGGTGTGCCGGAGTCGGCTGGGAAGTTTGGTTGGACGGAATGGAAGTTACCCAGTTTACCTATTTCCAGCAGGTTGGGGGGCTTGAAGTGAACCCGGTGGCCGTTGAGGTAACGTACGGGCTGGAGCGGTTATCATCATACATTCAGGACGTTAACTCCGTCTTTGAGCTCGAATGGGCGGACGGCGTTTTGTACGGTGATATTTTTAAGGAACCAGAATTTGAACACTCAACGTATTCGTTTGATGAAAGCGACCAGAAAATGCTGTTGAATCAGTTTGATATCTTTGAAAGGGAAGCAAAACGACTTTTAGCGTTAAATTTGGTTCATCCGGCGTATGATTACATCTTAAAGTGCAGCCACACGTTTAATTTGTTGGATGCGCGGGGAGCGGTGTCCGTTACTGAGCGGGCGGGGTATCTCGCCCGGATCCGGAATATGGCCCGGGAAGTAGCACGGGTTTTTGTTGCCGAGCGGAAGAAGCTTGGTTTCCCGTTGATTAAAGATGAGCAGCTCCGGCAACAGCTCTTAGCAGAGGAGGAGAAATAATGGCACATACGTTTTTACTTGAAATTGGGGTCGAGGAAATGCCGGCTCACGTGGTGACACCTAGCGTCCATCAGTTAGCTGACCGGATGGCGGCTTTCTTAAAGGAACAACGACTTGCTTATGACCAAATTGAACAGTTCTCAACTCCTCGCCGGTTAGCCCTCAAGGTCACCGGATTAGCTGATAAGCAGGATGACATTTCAACCGAGGCAAAGGGACCGGCCAAAAAAATTGCCCAGGATGAAGATGGTAACTGGACAAGAGCAGCAATTGGGTTTTCCCGCGGTCAAGGAATGACGCCGGATGATATCTTTTTTAAGGAATTAAAGGGGACCGAGTATGCCTACGTTAAAAAGTTTGTGGCGGGCAAACCTGCTGCGACGGTTTTGCGGGACATGGCGCCGGTTATCACTAAGATGAACTTTCCGACGATGATGCGCTGGGGAACGCAGGACTTTAAGTTTATTCGGCCGATTCGGTGGTTGGTAGCACTCCTTGATGACGCGGTTGTCCCGCTGACCATTCGGGATATTTCTGCGGGGAAAGAGTCCCAGGGACACCGTTTTCTTGGCCACCCGGTAACCATTAAGCAAGCAACGGATTACCCGGAGGTGCTTAAGGACGAGTGGGTGATTGCGGATGCGAGTGTTCGGAAGCGGATGATTACAACCCAGATTGATCAAATAGCCCAGCAACACGACTGGCAGATTAACGTTGAACCAGGTTTATTAGAGGAAGTTAATAATTTGGTTGAGTACCCGACCGTTTTTGCGGGGAACTTTGACGAAAAGTACCTTCAAGTGCCAGACGCTGTATTAATTACTTCAATGCGGGATCACCAACGGTTCTTCTATGTGACGGACCATGCTGGTAAACTGTTACCGCACTTTGTTTCCGTGCGGAACGGGAACACCGAGTACTTGGACAACGTGGTTGCCGGCAACGAAAAAGTACTGACGGCCCGGCTGGAAGACGCCAAGTTCTTCTACGAAGAGGATCAAAAGACAACAATTGCGAACTACGTTGAACAGCTTAAGAAGGTTTCGTTCCACGATAAAATTGGGACAATTTACGAGAAAATGCAGCGGGTTGATAACCTTGCCCAGCAAATTGGGCGGCGGGTTAACTTAACGACGGATGAATTAGCGTACCTACACCGGGCAGCGCAGATTTACAAGTTTGACCTGGTAACCGGGATGGTCGGTGAATTTGCTGAGCTGCAGGGGACGATGGGTGAAATTTACGCCCGGCTTCAAGGCGAGGACGAAGCCGTTGCAATGGCCATGCGGGAAGAATACATGCCAACCAGTGCGGACGGCGCCCTCCCGCAAACGAAGGTCGGTGCAGTCCTTGCGATTGCTGATAAGCTCGATAGCATCCAGGCCTTCTTTGCTGCGGGAATGCTTCCAAGTGGTTCGAATGACCCGTATGCTCTCCGGCGGCAGGCTTTGGGAATTATCCGGATTATCAAGGACCAGGGTTGGAACCTTGGGGTGGCTACTCTAGAAGGGTTTGTTGATCAGGCTGCTCAGCAGTTACCAGCACTGTACAAGACGATTCCGGCAACGGAAAACCGTCAACAGATGATTGTCTTTATGATGGACCGGATTGCGCAGCTTCTCCATGATGCTAAGTACCGCCACGATATTATTGAAACTGTCGTTGCGGGAAAGGACAACGCCTTCCCGGCTATCTTTAAGGCCGCCCAGGTTCTCAGTGACCACAGTGCGGATGCCGACTTCAAGGAAACGATTGAAGCCTTAACCCGGGTTGTTCGGTTGAGCAAGAAGGCCGGAAACTTAGCCGACTTAACGGTTGATCCAGCACTCTTTGAGAACGATTCGGAGCGGCAGTTAAACGACGCAGTTGTGGCAGTTAGCGGCGGGTTTGCCAAACAGGATGTTGCTGGAAAGTACGCGGCGTTAGCTGGCCTGAAGGACGTTATTAGTACGTACTTTGATGCTACGATGATTATGAGTGATAATGAGCAGGTTAAGAATAACCACTTAAAGCAGCTGGTGGTAATTGCGCAGTTGACTCGGACACTGGGAGATTTAACCCAGTTGATTGTGAAGTAGTGGTTCCATCATTTCAAATAGCTCAGGAGTGGACTTTTAGTCCGCTCCTTTTTATAATGATAGTTACTATAATTGGGGTTGGTGGCGGTATTAATCCGGAAAGGAGAAAATTGTGGCACGGATTCCAACAGCAGTTATTGACCGGATTCGCGATGAAGTCAACATTGTCGACGTTATTAGTAAGTACGTTCAACTCCGAAAAGAGGGGCAAAACTGGTTTGGGCTATGTCCGTTCCAGACAGAAAATACCCCGTCATTTTCAGTACGAGAGGATAAACAATTTTACTACTGCTTTTCGTGTGGCCGCTCCGGGAACGTTTTCCGGTTTGTTCAGGAAATTGAGCACTGTTCGTTTGTCGAGGCGGTCATTAAGGTCGCTGATTTTGCAAACATTCCGCTCGATGACCAGGTGCGAAATGCAGCTAATGGTGGTCAGAAAACAACTTTATCAGGGCCCGACCAGCGTCTGCGAAAAATGTATGCGGTGGCTGATGATCTCTATCACCATGTACTGGTGAATACGGCCTTAGGAGAACCGGCCCTTCAGTACGTGCACGGGCGGCACCTTGACGATGAAATTATCGAAGAGTTTCATCTTGGGTTTGCCCCGACAGCAAAGCAGAACCTGCTCGTGGAAGTTTTACACGAACAAGGCTTTAAGGATGACGAAATGCGGAAATCCGGCCTTTTTGTAACGGCACGGGACGGAAGGCTTCGGGACCGGTTTCTTGGCCGGGTGATGTTCCCCCTGCGCAATGAAAACGGCCACGTAATCGCCTTTTCCGGACGGATTTTGGAGAAAGCTCCTAACACCCCGAAGTACCTCAATTCACCGGAAACACCGCTCTTTAATAAGCGCCGGGTGCTCTTTAATCTTGATAAGGCCCGGGAAGCAATCCGGCAGGGCGGTGGAGTAATCCTGTTTGAAGGGTTTATGGACGTAATTGCCGCTTACCGCGCAGGGGTTAAAAACGGTGTCGCGTCGATGGGCACTAGTTTAACAAACGAACAGGTAGCTATTCTTCAGCGGCTAACAACGGAGATTAACGTGTGTTATGACGGTGATGAAGCAGGGCAGCGGGCAATTAACCGGGCATTAGGGCTAATGCTTCCGGTAAAGGGGCTTCATCTGGGAGTTATTATATTGCCGGCGGGCTTGGATCCTGATGAGTACCTTCAAAAATACGGGGTGGAAAAATTTCAGCGCACCTTGACAACGACCAGGGAAAGTCCGTTGGCGTTTTTCATGCGGTATTACCGGCAAGGGCGTAATCTGGCAAATGAAACGGATCAGTTAGCGTACCTACAGGATGTTTTACGCGCAATTGCTCGGGTTGATAACCAAATGGAGGTTGACTTGTACCTGGGACGATTGGCAAAGGAATTTCATCTTTCTCAGGAGCAACTTTCATTACAGTTAGCGGGAATTCGCCAGCAGACGGACGTCCAGCAAAGAGAAGAACGCCAAGAAGCACCGCACGAGTTTGCGCAACAGTACGCTGCGGCCCCCACACAACGAGAAAAGCTTTCGCGGACTGAGCGGGCGGAACGGTTATTATTACACCGAATGTTTACCGATGATGAAGTGCGGGAACGGATTTTTGAGGATTCTGATTTTGGATTTCCACATGAAGTGTATGAGGAAATCTACGTTCATTTTCAGGGGTATTTTCAGGACCGCAAGGAGTTTAACGTCGCTGATTTTCTCACGTTAGTGGATGACCAGCGACTTGCCCGGGTAATTAATGCGATTGAAATGGTGCATTATCCGGAGCCGGCGCCGGATGGGGAAGTTGACGACTGTCTGGCGGTTATTAAACATGACTACCCGATAAGGGAAAAAGTTGATAAAATAAAACAGGAGATTGCTGATGCCAAGCGGGCGAACGACCAGGATAGAATTGTGATGCTTCTTACATCGCTGGTTAAACTGCGGCAACAGGAACAAGATGAATAGGGAGGCTGTAAACTGTGGCAAAGGAGAAGAAGGATCAATTTGACAAGGTTGCCTATGAAAAGGCAATCCGGAAACTTGTCCAGAAGTACAAGAAGAGCAAGCAGATTACTTATAACCAGCTGACCGATGAACTGGCAACGCCGCTTCACCTTAATGCGACTCAGATGGATAACCTTATTATTAAGGTGGAGGACGAAGGAATTTCTGTGGTTGACGAAAACGGGAATCCAAGCGAACAAAGTTTACGGGCAGCAAATAGTGAAGCGGAGAAGGCCCGGAAAGATAAAAGTGTTTCTGCACCGTCGGGGGTTAAAATTAACGATCCGGTGCGGATGTACCTGAAGGAAATCGGGCGGGTTGACCTGCTAACAGCGGACGAAGAAAAGGAGTTAGCCCTCAAGATTGAAATGGGGGATGAGGAATCAAAGCAGCTGTTAGCTGAAGCTAATTTACGGTTGGTTGTGTCGATTGCTAAGCGTTACGTTGGGCGGGGAATGTCGTTCCTCGATCTAATCCAGGAAGGAAACATGGGGCTAATGAAGGCCGTTGAGAAGTTTGATTACCGGAAGGGATTCAAGTTTTCAACGTACGCTACCTGGTGGATTCGGCAGGCAATTACGCGGGCAATTGCTGATCAAGCCCGGACAATTCGGATTCCAGTTCACATGGTCGAAACGATTAATAAGTTGATCCGGATTCAACGACAGATGCTGCAGGATCTTGGCCGCGAGCCGATGCCAGAAGAAATTGGATATGAGATGGATATGCCAACTGAAAAGGTACGGGAAATCTTAAAGATTGCTCAGGAGCCAGTGTCGCTGGAAACCCCAATCGGGGAAGAGGATGATTCTCACCTTGGCGATTTCATTGAAGACCAGGATGCAACGAGTCCAGCTGAACATGCGGCGTATGAGCTTTTAAAGGAACAACTGGAGGATGTTTTAGATACCCTGACTGATCGGGAGGAAAACGTTTTACGGTTACGGTTTGGGCTGGATGATGGGCGAACCCGGACCCTTGAAGAGGTTGGTAAGGCCTTTGGGGTAACGCGGGAACGGATCCGGCAAATTGAAGCTAAAGCACTGCGGAAACTGCGGCATCCATCGCGGTCGAAGCAGTTACGGGACTTCTTAGATTAGTTACACAAAGGTGACCAAGAGATTCAAAACGATACAGACGAGTGGGGTAAATTACTCGGAAAAGTAAATTTTTCTAATTTTGCAGTGGAATGCGTTTGTTTTGACATTGATTATGAAAACAGTGAAGAGGCTGAGACGTTTGTCCCAGCCTCGTTCTTAAGGAGGATATTAACGTGGATGCACGGCACCTATCACGACGGTTAGCAACGGCCGCTGAATTTGTTCCTGCGGGTGCGCGGTTAGCTGATATTGGTTCGGATCACGCGTATCTCCCGGCGTTTTTGGCGCTTCAGGGCCAGATTAAGTACGCTGTTGCGGGGGAAGTTGTCCGGGGGCCGTACCAGAATGCTTGCCGGGAAATTAAACGGGAAAACCTGCAGGAAATTATTGTTCCCCGGTTGGCAGACGGGTTAGCGGCAATCAATGCGGATGATCGGATTGATACCGTGACAATTTGCGGAATGGGCGGACCATTAATCCGGAATATTTTGGATGCTGGGGTATCCCAATTACTGCAGCATCCCCGATTAATCTTACAACCTAATGTGGGGGAAAGTAACGTTCGGCGGTGGTGTATTCACCATGGCTACGGAATTGTTGCCGAACGAATCATTAGGGAGGATCACCATACCTATGAGATAATTGTAGCGGATTACGGTCAGGGGATTCGCCAGCTCAGTCCGGAAGAAGAGCTATTTGGACCGTTCTTAATGCGTGAGCACGCGAAGGCTTTCGTGGATAAGTGGGTCCGTGAGCGGACCAAACGGGAACGGATTTTATATCAGGTTCAGCAAGCGCAGGCGCCCGCTGAAGCGCGGATTACTCAGCTTCGATCCGAAATTAAGATGATTACGGAGGTTGTGGCAAATGGTAACGGTAAATGATGTTGTTGCCCCGATGGAACGGTATGCACCGGCTTGGCTAGCAGAGTCGTGGGATCATGTTGGCCTTCAACTTGGTGATAACCAGCAGGAAGTTCATAAGATGATGGTGACGTTAGACGTGCGACCAGAGACTGTGGCGGAGGCCGTTGATGCTGGGGTGGACTTGATTTATGCGCACCACCCGGCGCTGTTCCACGCTGTGAAAACCTTTGACTTATCCGTGCCGCAAAACCGGATGTACGCAACCATCCTGCAGCACGGAATTACCGTGTATGCCGCACATACAAATCTGGATAGTACGGCTAACGGGATGAATGATTGGTTATGTAGTCAACTCGGATTGACTGATATTGCTGTTCTTATCCAACCAGATGCCTCCCAGAAGGCGCAAATTAAAGCGGAGCATCGGACCGGTCGCTACGGGCTTGGGCGGCTTGGGACGTTACCGCAGCCGTTAACTGCCCGGGAATTTGCTGACTATTGTAAGGATCACTTGAACGTTCCAGGATTACGGTTAATTACGCCTGATCATAACCGGAAGATTTCTAGGGTTGCGGTACTAGGTGGAAGTGGTGCTGGTTTCTACCAGGATGCCCTTGCTCAGGGAGCAGACGCCTACGTGACGGGTGATGTGGGTTATCATACCGCGCATGACATGGTGGCGGCTGGTTTAACGGTGGTTGATCCAGGGCATCATATTGAGGTTATAAGTGCTTCGTATATGCGTCAGCTCTTTGAGAAGTGGAATCAAGAAAATGGTTGGCATATCGCTGTTATTCAGTCCAAAATTAATACCGAACCGTTTGAGTTTGTTTAGGCAGTTTTTTTAATGAGGTGATTAATAGGGGGGCAAAGTATGAGCAACTCGTTCCCTGGTTTTTAAAGTATGTTGGGACGGAAACACGGCCTGATGAAAACGCAACGACAATTCTGTCACCGCAGACACAGGCGAAGATTTCGTTTGTGGAAACCGGTAACTGCGAAGGGTGTATGGTAAATGCCATCAAACTAGCCGAGGAGTTTGATACGCATACCTGCTCATGAAGTTCCCGCCGAAACGGAGGATCGGGAAGGCTTCTTCCAGTGGGACGGTGGAGCACGTTGAAATGATCTACATTATTCGCGGCTACGATTGGCAAAAATTTGAAGAACGCAAGCAACGGGTAAAAAACATTGCGGCTAAGATGAATGCTAACTACGATGAACCGCGGATAATTGTTGATACAAAGAATCAGTACTATGACATGCGCGAAGTAATCGAAAGGGACATGACCGTCGTTAACATTACCAAGTAGGCCATGGGAAAACTCGGCATTCTGTCTGTTGTTTACCCGGTTCGGATGGTGGAACGGATGGCTTCCTCATGGAAATTCCAACGTCGAATTTGTTTGCCGGGGCGGAAAACAAGCATTCTCGGTACGAGTTTACGTCCGTTGAAGTGATGAAAAAGCTATGGTCGTAATTTTGGAGGCTGTGCGGTTAGTTGCTGGTGAGTAGCTGATTCGTAACATAAAAGTAATTTTCCGTTAGCAGAGCTAGTTCACAAGTGGGCTGGACTCTGCTTTTTCTTCCCGTGTGCTTCGAGGAGGTATGCTAGAATAACAGCAGGTTAGAAAGGGGTATGGAGATGGAAGTCCACAACGTTGAACTAACAATTAGTGCCGTGCGTCCGGAACAGTATCCGCAGGGAAATTTACCAGAAATTGCGTTGGCAGGACGATCGAACGTCGGAAAGTCCTCCTTGATTAATACGCTAATTAATCGCAAAAAACTTGCGCGAACGTCGAGCCAGCCTGGAAAAACGCAAACACTAAACTTCTATAATGTTGAAAAGCAGCTTAATTTTGTGGATGTTCCGGGATATGGTTATGCCCGGGCTTCCAAGCAGGACCGTGAAAGATGGGGAGCAATGATTGAGGAATATTTTGCCCAGCGGCAGCAGTTGGCGGGGGTAATTTCCTTGGTAGATTCCCGGCATGCGCCGACTGAATTGGATCAACAGATGATTGATTTTATTCATTACTATCAATTTCCACTGCTGGTTGTTGGTACAAAGGTTGATAAGATTCCGCGGAGTCGGCGTAATCGGAGTGAAAGTGTGATTCGTAAGACGCTACGGTTGGTGCCAGCTGACCAATTGGTGTTGTTTTCAGCGGTGGATCGAACCGGAAAAGACGATGTGTGGCGTTGGATTGAACGGCAGTGTAATTTAACCGCAACGAACGGGGGAAAATAAAATGGATTTTGATGACTACCAAAAAGCAGCAAACCGGACACTTTATGGGAACGAGCGGGTGTTAACCAACTGTGCGTTGGGTTTGGCCGGCGAAAGTGGGCAGTTAATCGAATTGATCAAGGAATACACTTTTCATGGTGACGAGCTTGACCGTGACCGGTTAATTGATGAGATGGGGGACGTTTTGTGGTACCTTTCTCAAATTGCTGAGTGGGCTAAGATTCCATTCAGTGAGGTGGCAGAACAAAACATCGATACTCTCAAGAAGCGGTATCCGCGGGGATATAAACGGGAAAATTAATTTGAAAGAAAACAGGGCTGTGACCTTCTCGTCACAGTCCCTTATTATTGTTCTATTTTGCACCGTTCTTTTTTTCTGACGTTGGTTTCTTTTTAGGCTTCCGCTCATCTTTTCCCCGCTTCTGGTCATCAGGGCCGATGGCAAATTGGTCAAATAGTTTGTCTAGGTTAGCGTCCCGGGTAATTTTTAATCCCATCGTGATTCCTCCTTTGATAATTATCAGCGTTAGCGTACCAGTTTTATAAATAAAGCGCAAACGGGAATTTTTGAACGGAATTTTATTCGCGTTATAATCAGGTGAGATTAATTATTACGAAGGGGGGTTATAGGTTTTATGGTAACCCAACACATTGAAAATAAATTAAAGCTCTTGCCAGATTTACCGGGATGTTACCTGATGAAGGATGTTAACGGGCACATTATTTACGTGGGAAAGGCTAAAAACTTAAAGAATCGGGTGCGGTCGTACTTTAAGAGTTCCCATGAAGGGAAGACAGCGCGGTTGGTCTCCCAAATTAGGGACTTTGAAACAATTATCACGTCGACCGATAAGGAAGCTTTTCTCTTGGAAATCACGCTGATCCAGAAGCATAAGCCCTACTATAACATTAAGCTTAAACAGGGAACGGGTTATCCGTACATTAAGATTACAAACGAACGGGATCCCCAGCTAAAGATTGTTAGTCAGATAAAGCGGGATGGTGGCTTCTACTTTGGACCGTACCCGAACGTTTATGCGGCTACCGAAACGCTGCACCTGCTGGAGAAGGTTTATCCGTTAAGGCACTGTTCGGGGCGTCAAGGACGGCCATGCCTGTACTACCATATGGGACAGTGCTTAGGAGCGTGTTTTAAGACCGTTCCTCCGGAAGCGTACGCGAAGAATGTCGAAAAAATTAAGAGTTTTTTGAACGGAAATGTTGGGCAAATAAAGCGGGAGCTACGGACAAAAATGGAAAAAGCGGCCGCTAACCTCGAATTCGAGCGGGCCGCGGAGCTTCGGGATCAGCTTAAGTATGTGGCGATGACGGTCGAAAAGCAAAAGATTATTTCCAACGATAATACTCCCCGGGATGTAATCGGATATTACATGGATAAGGGATGGCTATCGTTGCAAATTTTCTCAATCCGACAAGCCCGGTTAATGAAGCGGGAAAAACGACTTTTTCCGTGTGTAGATACGCCGGAAGCGGAAATGACATCGTTTATCCTTCAGTTGTACCAGCAACGTAACCGAATAAAGCCTAAGGAACTATTAGTTCCAGCCAGTTTGGATACGAAAATGTTGAGTGATTTACTCGGAATCCCGGTGCGCACTCCAGTGCGCGGACAAAAGCGTTCCCTCCTTGAAATGGCTCAGAAAAACTCCCGGTTAGTTTTGGAAGAGAAGTTTCGGTTATTAGAGCTAGATAATCGGAAGACGGTGGGTGCGATGGATGAGTTGATGGATGTTTTGCATTTACCTCATGGGCACCGGGTTGAGGCGTTTGACCACTCTCACATTCAGGGGCAGGATCCCGTTTCAGCGATGGTGTGTTTTATTGACGGGCAACCAAATAAGAAGGAATACCGGAAGTATAAGTTACGCGATGTTGACCATGCGGACGAGGCTGCTAGCACCCGGGAAGTAATTTACCGGCGGTACAGCCGGATATTAAAGGAGCACAGTGAGCTGCCGGATTTAATTCTCATGGATGGTGCGGAGACACAAATTGCGGCCGCCCAGGACGTTCTTGAAAATCAGTTGGGACTAACGATTCCAGTTGCGGGAATGGTGAAAAACACGCACCATAAAACGGCTGACCTGATGAACGGACAGTACCAGAAAGTTCAGTTGGACCCCAAAAGTGAGGCGTTTTACCTGTTACAGCGAATTCAAGACGAGGTTCACCGGTTTGCAATTACGTTTCACCGGCAACTGCGTTCCAAGAATTCGTTATCGTCTCGCTTGGAGCAGATTAAAGGGGTTGGGCCGAAGACGCGAATTAAGCTGTTAAAACAGTTTGGTTCCCTCAGACACATTGAGGAGGCTTCACTGGAAGAAATTGAAGCCCTTGGCATTTCCACAAAGGTGGCTAAGGCAGTGAAATTAAGCTTACGAAATGTTTAGTAGCTGGTTAGTGGGTGAATTTGGTATAGTAGGACAAGAGATTATACTGGAAAAGAGGGACGGATATGTTTGTTGATCACGTTCAAATCCAAGTAAAAGCTGGAAAAGGGGGCGACGGGATCGTTGCCTTTCGGCGGGAGAAATTTGTGCCAAACGGCGGGCCAGCCGGTGGTGATGGTGGCCGGGGAGGCAGTATCATCCTCCGGGTTGATGAGGGCCTTCGCACCCTAATGGATTTTCGCTATCACCGCATTTTTAAGGCGAAAGCCGGACAAAACGGGATGAATAAGGGAATGTATGGTCGGGGTGCTCAGAACCTCGTAGTGGCTGTTCCGGGGGGAACGACCGTAACGGACGCTGATACCGGAGAGGTACTAGGTGATTTAACCGAAGCGGGCGCTGAGCTGGTTGTTGCAAAGGGGGGCCGCGGTGGTCGCGGAAACATCCACTTTGCAAGTCCGAAAAACCCCGCACCAGAGATCGCGGAAAACGGCGAACCGGGGCAGGAACGAACGCTTAATTTGGAATTGAAGATGCTGGCTGATGTTGGGGTAATTGGTTTCCCGTCGGTGGGAAAGTCGACGTTACTTTCAGTAGTGACGAGTGCAAAACCCAAAATTGCGGAGTATCACTTTACCACGTTGGTGCCGAATCTGGGAATGGTTCGGCTAGACGATGGCCGGGATTTTGCTATGGCTGATATGCCTGGTTTGATTGAGGGGGCCTCAGCGGGAATTGGGTTAGGAATTCAATTTCTACGGCACATTGAGCGGACCCGGGTTCTCCTACACCTGGTTGATATGTCGGGAACGGAGGAACGCGATCCGTACGGGGATTTTTTGAAAATTAACGCTGAACTAAAAAAGTACGACCCAGCTTTACTGGAACGGCCGCAGATTATTGTGGCTAGTAAGATGGATATGCCCGATGCAGCAGTGAACCTGGAACGGTTTAAAAAGCAGATTGCAGCGAACCATACCTTACCACAAGCTCCGGAAATTATGGCTATTTCGGCCCTTACGCACCAAGGATTAGATCAGTTAGTTCACCACGTTGCGGATGTTCTTGATCAAACACCGGCGTTTCCGGTGGCAACTACGGGACAAAAGGAGCCGGTTGAATACACGGCGGATTCAACAACGGAACCGGCCTTTACCGTTACTCAGGCCGCGGATGGGACCTGGGTTCTTGGGGGAACGCGGCTGCTTAAACTCTTTAAGATGACCGATTTGAATCATGATGAGAGTCTAATGCGTTTTGCCCGGCAAATGCGGGGAATGGGCGTTGATGATGAATTACGGCGGCAGGGCGCCAAGAATGGCGATCTGGTTCGGATTGAAAAGTTTACGTTTGAATTTGTTGATTAGGGCGGAATAAGCACTAAAATATGGTTTCGGGTGCCTTTTTTAGGTGGGCAAGAATTTAAAAATAAACGGGATAAGTATAAGTTTAAACGCCACTAAATTGTGCGTTGTGCAATACGGCTGGTTTTGGGCTTTTCTTTGCCCGTTTTTTTGTTTGTTATTAGTCAAATGATGTTGGAAGTTTTTGATGAGATTAGAGAAAAGAATGAAAACAAAAATCCTGTAAATTGCAGCAAGTTGTTATATTCAACTAAAAGCGAACGCGCTATAATTGTCTGGTGGTAGCCGATTCTGGAAGACTGAATCGGGGTGAGGAGAACAGTATGGAGCAAAAAAAGACGTATATTACGGGATTTGATGGGTTACGTTCGCTGGCGGTTGCGTTTGTAATTCTGTACCACTTGTTTGTTTACCAGTTTAAGGGTGGCTTTATGGGGGTATTAATTTTCTTTGTATTGTCAGGATATCTGGTAACGAGCTCGATTATTCGGGAGTGGACAACAACTGGACGGTTCGACCTGCTTAGTTTCTATTGGCGGCGAATTCGCCGGCTGTATCCAGCCTTAGTAGGAGTCCTAGCAGCGACACTGGGATATATTGCGTTTTTCCAACGGTCCCTTTTGGTTCATATTAGGGGAGCAGTTATTAGCAATCTTTGCGGGGTGTATAACTGGTATGAGATTGCACACCATCAATCGTACTTTGCTCGGTTTGGGGTGCAGTCCCCATTTACCCACCTCTGGTTTATGGCGATTCAGTTTCAATTTTTAGTAATTTGGCCCTTCCTGATGGTGTTTCTCTTTAAGTTTTTGCACGAACGGCGGGGAGCCCTGTTTCTCAGTTTAGTGGGGTTAGCGTTGTTATCAGCTCTTTTAATGGCTGTTTTATACCAACCAGGAAAGGATCCATCCCGGGTGTACTATGGGACGGATACCCGAATCTTTGCCGTCTTTATTGGGGCGGCCTTGGCGGTTATCTGGCCGTTAAACCGGTTAAAATCCCGGCTTGATTGGGGACGGCGGACAACGTTTGATCTTTTAGGGTTTAGTGCACTGGTTGTAGTAGTTGTTATGTGTGGTTTTTGTGACGACGAGCGGCCATGGTTATATCGGGGAGGGATGTTGCTGTTTTGTATTGCAACGGCCATCCTGATTGCAATGGTTGCCCATCCCGGGGCGGATATGAACCGGGCGCTTTCTAATCGGATTTTTACGTGGATTGGTCAGCGGAGTTACGGGATTTACCTGTACCAGTATCCGGTGATGGTTTTGTTTGAAGCAAAGGTCAACGTTGCTCCTCACCCGGTAGGTTACGCGTTGATTGAGATTATTCTTATTCTGGTAGTTAGTGACTTATCCTACCACTTGATTGAAAAGCCGATTGCTCAGATTAAGTGGGGGCAGATTCGAGCGTCAATTCACGAATTCGGCAAACGCCATTCCCGGTACGGGTGGCATCGCTTAGCCGTTCTCCCGGTGCTTGCGTTGTTAGCAGTGGGGCTATATGGCTTTTGTTCCCCGGCACCGCAGCAGCCTAACCCAGAAAATGGAAGTCAAGCATTGCAGCAGGCAATTCAAAAGAACCAGCAGGTGGTAAATAAGCATAATGCGGCTTTGGCACACGGAAAGAGTGGTCAGCAGACGGTTAACTCTAGTCAACAATCTTCTGGGCCTAAGCTGCCGCCGACAATTCGGTTAACGGTCGCTGAGCAACAGCAAGCGCAAAAAATGAAAATAACGGCAGTAGGTGATTCCGTGTTAGCGGATTCGTCCGCCGCACTGCAGAAGATTTTCCCGCAGATGTTTATTAATGCGAAAGTTGGGCGTCAGGTTGATCAGGCCATTCCGGTTCTTCAAGACCTAAAGAAGCAGGGTAAACTCAACGGGCCCTTGCTGGTGGTTGAAGGAACAAACGGGCCGTTTACGGATGATCAAATGAAACAAATCATGCAACTAGCGGGGAGTCGGCCCGTTTACTGGGTAAACGTCCATGTTCCAACGCGATCGTGGCAGAATGAAGTGAATGCTAAGTTAATGGCTAGCAAAAAGAAGTACAAGAACTTGACGATTATTAATTGGTATAAGTTCAGTGATGGGCATACTGATTGGTTCTATGCCGATAACGTACATCCGAATCCATATGGACTAAACTTCTTCAGTAACTTTGTTGCTAAGCAAATTCTTAAGCATCATTCAGTGAATTAGTAAAATAGTGACTCCAAACAAAAAACGGGTGGAATAGAAGGGGAAAGCCAAGCGAATTACCTAATTCGAGGGCTTGCAATCTTTCATTTTACCCGTTTACTTTACGCTATTTAATAAGTAACCTTCCTGCGGCAATCCGGTAACCGAAAATTGGCTGATTGGCTTGTTCCGAGGAGGCGCGCCAGTCAAGGTGAAAAGTGGGTGCGTAATGCTTTAGTTGGTGTTGGAGTGCTTTAATGGTGATGGGCTGGGAAGTAGGAACCAGTGTTAGGTGGTCGTGTATTAGGGGCCCCCGGGTTACTGGGATTGCTGGGGTAGCATCGTAATAGACCGGGGTTGTGGGGGCGACGCCAGTGGTTATGCTTAGAAAATCATGGATTAACGTTTGAGACCCTTCTTTCAAAATTCGTGATTAGCTTAGTTCTACACTAAAATACCAAAGCGAAGCATCTTTTTCCCTTAAAGTTCCGAAGAATCTGCGCTATAATGGCACTAGTTTTGTGAGATAAGGGGTAGAATTGATGAATAAGTTATTTAAATTGCGGGAGAACAATACGACCGTTAGCACCGAAATTGTTGCGGGATTAACAACGTTCTTCGCAATGTCGTACATATTATTTGTTGCGCCTAATATTTTAGGAACGACAGGAATGCCACGTCAAGCAATTTTTCTGGCAACCATTATTGCATCGGTTATTAGCACATTAGTGATGGCATTTTTTGCAAACGTTCCGTACGTGTTGGCTCCAGGACTTGGGCTTGCCACTTTCTTTGCGTACACCGTGGTTCTACAGCTAGGATTTACCTGGCAGCAGGGATTGGCCCTCGTATTTCTGTGCGGGGTGATTGATGTTTTGATTACGGTGACTAAAATCCGACAGCTGATTATTCAGGCGATTCCGCCGGTTCTTCAACACGCGATTGGTGGGGGAATTGGATTATTTGTGGCGTATATCGGGTTAAAGAACGCCGGTTTTATCAAATTTATCGTGGATAAAGCTGGGATTACGAGCATTAACGGTGTTCCATATCATCCAGCAGTAACCCACTACGCCGGTGGGGTGCATTCTTTTGTGGCCAATAGTAGTGCTACTCCTGCCCTGGTAAACTTCAACCACGCTGCACCGCTGGTTGCACTATTAGGACTGTTAATCATGGTAGTACTGTTGATGTGGAACGTGCGGGGGGCAATTTTAATCGGAATTATTGTCACGACGATTATTGGGATCCCGTTTGGGGTGACTAACCTACACGTTGCGGCCGGCGCCTCGTTGGGAACGGCCTTTCATCAGCTCGGAAGTACGATGGGGGCTGCCTTTGGTGCTCAGGGAATGGGTGCATTATGGAGCCATCCGGGGCGTTTGTTACTCGCGGTAATGACAATTTTCGCCTTTAGTTTATCCGATATTTTTGATGCAATTGGGACGTTTATTGGAACCGGGATGCGTTCAGGAATCTTTACGACAACCGATCATCAGGCCCTTGATCAGGGAATTGGGATGAATAACAAGATGAGCCGTGCGTTGATTGCCGATGCGGCCGGTTCAATCATTGCAGCAATTTTTGGAACATCTAACGTTGAAACGTTTGTGGAAAGTGCCTCAGGAATTGGTGCTGGTGGGCGTACGGGATTAACGAGTCTCACCGCCGCCGTGATGTTTGCCTTGAGCAGCCTGCTAGCTCCAGTAGTTGCGATTGTGCCAGATGCGGCAACAGCGCCGGCGTTAATTGTTGTGGGGATAATGATGATGGCGTCATTTGCTAATATTGAGTGGGCGAACCTCGAAGATGCCATTCCAGCATTCTTTGCAGCGGGATTTATGGCGCTATGTTATAGCATCGCTTATGGAATCGCGGCTGGCTTCATCTTCTATATTTTTGTAAAGTTGGCCAAGCGGAAGGTGAAAGAAATTCATCCGATGATGTGGATATGTACGGCCCTGTTTATTCTTAATTTTGTCGTATTGGCGATTATCGAATAGTTTATGATGAGAGGTTAAGACGGACGTCTTAACCTCTTTGTTATTTTTTAGTAATCAGTGGCAAATAAAGAGAAAGATTATGACGGGCTGAGGTTTGCCAAAATCCGTGATAGAATAGCTTTGTGTGCCATTAATTGGCAAATAAAGAGAAACAGGGTACGAAAAATAATGGAAATTGAATTTTTAGGAACTGGCGCTGGCTCTCCGGCAAAGTCCCGCAACGTTACGGCTGCCGCATTAAAGCTGTTAGATGAATGTAATGCGGTGTGGTTGTTTGACGTTGGTGAAGGCACCCAACACCAAATTTTACGGACGACAATTCGGCCGCGAAAGGTCACACGAATCTTTATTACGCACCTGCACGGTGATCATATTTTTGGGTTGCCAGGCTTCTTGAGTAGCCGGTCGTTTCAGGGAGGAAGCCAGATGGGACCGCTAACAATTTACGGTCCCCGGGGAATTCAGGAATATGTTCGAACAAGTTTGCGGGTTTCCCAAACGCACCTAGGATATTCGCTTAAGTTTGTTGAATTTATGCCTAACGAAGCGGGGATTGCCGTTGACGATGAGCATTTTCGGGTGGAGTATGCACCGCTCGACCATCGGATTCCGTGTGTTGGCTACCGGGTGATTGAAAAAGATTATCCAGGAGAGCTTCAGGTTGAGCGGCTCAAGGCTGACAATATTCCAGCGGGTCCGGTCTACGGGCAACTGAAGGCCGGAAAGACCGTAACGCTTCCGGATGGTCGGGTTATTTCAGGGAAGAACTACGTTGGGGAGCCAAAGAAGGGCCGAGTTGTGACGATTCTAGGAGATACCCGCCAAACAGCCACAATCCGGCAGCTTGCTCACGGGGCAGATGTTCTTGTTCACGAAAGTACGTTTGGAAAGGGGGAAGCGCGGTTAGCGCGGAACTACTATCATTCAACGTGTATTCAAGCAGCAACGGTTGCCCGTGAAGAAGGGGTGAAGCAGCTTCTTTTAACGCACATTTCTGCCCGGTACGTGGGACCGGCCATTAAGCAATTGATTCGCGATGCCCGGGATGTTTTCCCAGCAACCCGGGTGGTCAGGGACTTTGACGTAATTCCGGTGCCATTTTCCGCTGGCAGTTAGGAGGAAAACTGATGAATCATCTTCGCCATTCTCAAAGAATTGCAGGGCGGGTCGTTCTTATTATGGGAGCATCATCGGGGCTGGGTGAGCAACTTGCGTATGCATTTGCTAGTGAGCATGCCCGAATAGTTGTTTGTGCCCGGAGGAAAGAGCAGCTAGCCCGGGTAGCCCGAAAGTGTGCTCAGATATCTGGGCAACCGGCCACCCTGTATCTTATTGATGTTACGGATTCCTGTGAGGTGGAGCAAACAATTGCAACGATTGAGCGGCAGGTAGGGCCAATTGAGATTGGGATTAATTGTGCGGGGGTTGGCAAGATGATGCCGGCCGTTGAAATGTCTTCGGAAATTACCACGCAAATGTTTCGGGTTAATACGCTTGGTACTATTATTGCTAGCCGGGAAATGGCGCGGTTAATGGTTACCCGACATTCCGGAACGATTGTGAACGTTGCTTCGAGCGCGGGGAAAATTGCGACTCCCAAAGCGGCAGTTTATGCCGCAACCAAGGCAGCTGTAATTGCGTATTCAAACGCTCTGCGCCTTGAACTACGGCAAACAGGAGTGCACGTGCTTACGATTAACCCTGGGCCGATGCGCACGTCTTTTTTTGCCCATGCAGGGGTGGCAAGTGATTATCTTGATCAGTTAGGGCCGTTAGCCCTGGTGCCAGAAAAGGTCGCTGGCCAGGTGGTCCGCGCTGTTCTTACCGGGAAACGGGAGTTGAATACGCCGTGGATATTTGAAGCGGCGCACCGGGTGTATGATTGGGTGCCTCGGATAGCTGACCGGTTGACAGCAACGGTGTTTAATAAGAAATAGGGGTAATAAAAATGAAACAACAATTGAAATTGATTGGGGCTGTTTTTCTTGCATTAATTGTGGTTATTTTTGCGATGGTGAATTTTCAGCGGGTAACGGTTAATTTTTTGTTTGGAACTGTTCGGCTGCCGTTAGTGGTGATTATTGTGGGGACCCTTTTTATTGGAATGATTATTACCTTTATGGGGGCAATGCCTACTATTTTGCGGCTGAAAACGCAAAATAAGCAGCTGCTTAAGAAGCAGGAGAGTAAGAAGAACTCCCAGGAAACAAATAAATAGGTGGTAAGTTGTGGTTGAAGCAAAAAGTAAGTGGGTGCCACTAAGGGAAGATCCTGCTGTTGATTACGAGCAGTTAGTTCAGCAGACGGGACTAAGCCGGTTAGTGGTTACTCTTCTAGTTGATCGCGGTTACCGCACACCTGCAGCAATTAATGACTTTTTACACCCTCAGGAAACTGATTTACATGATCCTTTCCGGATGCATGGTATGCAGGCAGGGGTTGCGCGGATTAAGCAGGCTATCGTCGCGGGCGAAAAAATCGTGGTATACGGTGACTATGACGTTGATGGTTTGACAAGCACTGCTATTATGGTTGAAACCCTTGAACAGCTGGGCGCGAATGTTGAAGCCTACATTCCTGATCGGTTTAAGGATGGTTACGGGCCGAATAAAGCAGCGTATGACCGGTTGATTGCTGCGGGCGCGCAGTTAATTGTGACCGTTGATAATGGTGTTTCTGGAAAGGATGTAATTGCGGCTACGACAAAGCAGGGGGTGGACGTGGTTGTAACCGACCACCACGAACTCCCAAGGGAGCTTCCCGCGGCAAGCGCAGTCATTCATCCTCGTCATCCCGCGGGTCGTTATCCGTTTGGAGGGTTATCCGGCGCAGGCGTTGCCTTTAAGGTGGCTTCTGCTCTCCTAGAAGAACCACCAGCTGAGCTCCTTGACCTGGTAGCGTTGGGGACGGTGGCGGATCTTGTGCCGTTAATTGACGAAAATCGCGCACTCGTGACGTTTGGGTTGACTGCTTTGCGGACAACCACCCGGCCGGGTTTGCAAGCGCTATTAAAGGCGACAAAAACTGCGCCTGAAGAGATTGATGAGGAAACGATTAGTTATACGTTAGCCCCGTGCTTGAATGCGTTGGGACGAATGGAACAAGCCCAGGTGGGAGTTGAACTACTGACCACCTTTGATCAAGAACGGGCAACGGAATTAGCAGAACACCTGACGAAGTTAAATGATCAACGAAAACAGCTGGTCGACCAAATTACCACCGAGGCAGGAGAGTATTTAGCCCACAAGAAACATTCCCATGCGGTAAACGTTGTATGGGGAACTGATTGGCACGAAGGGGTTTTAGGGATTGTTGCGAGTCGGTTGGTTGAACAAACCGGGAACCCCACGGTGGTGTTGAATTATGATGGCACGCGGGGCGAAGCGAAGGGCTCCGGGAGGTCGGTTGCGGCCTATAACCTTTTTACCGCTTTAGATGGTCACCGGGATTTGATGACAAGTTTTGGCGGGCATCATATGGCGTGTGGATTAGCTTGTACTAGGGAAGCCTTACAGGATCTCCAAACGGTTCTTGATGAGGAATATTCTGCGCAAGTTACCCAGCCAGAAAAATCTCCTTTAACCATTAGCGGTCGCCTTTCGGCCCAACAAGTGACGGTAAACCTAATTGATGAGTTAGCAGTGCTTGCGCCGTTTGGCCCTGATAATCCTAAGCCCGTCTTTGAAGTTACCGGGGTAACCCCGCCAGTAATTAGTGCGATGGGAAAAAAGCGAGAGCATCTTCGGGTAACTTTTCAGGAAACGCAGCTGAATGCCGTAGCCTTTTCTGTTGGAGACGTAATCCCACAGCTCAAACGGAAACGGGCCACTCTTCGAATTGTTGGCGAACTGAGTAAAAACGTTTTTCGGGGACGGGTTACTCCGCAGGTGATGATTAAAGACATGATGACGACGGATACTGGTGAAGCGTCGTTTGGACCAATTAAGGTGATTGATAACCGAATTCATCGGTGGGGTCCGAAATTGTTTACAACCCCGGGGACCTACGTGTGTTTTGATGAACGGTTGGCGAACCAGCTGATAGCCCACCTCCCACCCCGAAAAAACGTGACGGTTTGTTCGGCAAATGCGCCGCTTAATCCAGTAAGAACCCTAACGGTGGTGGATTGCCCGCCTAACCGGAATCAGTTTCAAAGGGTGCTGCGGGAAGTGTGTCCAGCAGTAGTGCGGATTTTTGCCCATCACGGGACTGCGAGGCTGGGTTTGCCAAGTCGAGCACAATTTGGTAAACTCTATAAGTTCGCCCGGCAACATCACCAAGTTGATGTGCGGCACCGGTTCGGGGAGTTGGCAGCGTACCTTCACCTTCCGGAAAACGACCTGGTGTTTATGGTTCAGGTGTTACAAGATGCCGGATTAGTGACGATTAATGCGGGGTTGATGGACGCGCAAGTACCAGTACAAACGGTTGATTTGACGGTACAACCCCGGTATAAAGCGCGGGCGGATGCGGTGTTGCTTGAGCATCAATTACTGGATAGTTCGGTAAGTGCCCTAACGGCATTGGTACAAGAATTGGCTGTAAAGGCTGCCCAGTAAAGGAGTATTACAAATATGTCATTAGATTTAAGAGAGTACGTCGCAAGTATTCCTGATTATCCGGAAAAGGGAATAGTTTTCCGGGATATTTCACCACTCTTAGCTAACGGCCCTGCTTTTCGGAAAGCAACGGATCAGATTGTTAAGTTTGCTAAGGACAAAGGGGTTGAAATGATTGTCGGACCGGAAGCACGGGGGTTTATTGTTGGCGGTCCGGTTGCCTATGAACTTGGGGTTGGTTTTGCCCCCGCCCGGAAGAAGGGGAAGCTTCCCCGTGAAACCGTGAAAGCGGAATATAGCTTAGAATACGGAACTTCCGCTCTTTATATGCATAAGGATGCGGTTAAACCAGGACAGCGGGTCCTTGTTACGGATGATCTGCTGGCGACTGGCGGAACCATTAGTGCTACGATCGACCTTGTTGAGCAACTTGGCGGGATTGTTGTGGGGTGTGCCTTTTTAATCGAGCTTACGCAACTGAAGGGGCGTGAGCGGATTAAGGGGTACGACACGTTGGCATTAATGGGTTTTGCTGGCGAATAGTTGAATGTCATTAATTAAGGATATTGAAAAGGTGGCAACTGAATAGTCAGTTGCCACCTTTTTATTTTTCTTGTAAGGTTATTTCTACCTACGTGTCCGTTTTAGTCTTTTAAGTGAATCACGGTGTTGATATACTACCCAAAAGATTGCCAGGAAACTGACAAGTAGTCCCATATAGAAGAACGGTGGGGTGTACGTCATTTTGATAGTGTGTTTTCCTGGCTTGACGTTAAACGCCATGAGGGCTTGTTGGACTTTAAAGGTTTTTACCCGGTGACCATCAACCCGAACGTGCCAACCCTTTGAATACGGGATGGTAGTTGTTACGATGTGCTTATCGTGTGGAACAGTGATTGTTCCAATAATTTTTCGGGAGTTAAACCACGTAACGTGGAGAGAATACTTTTGAACATCCTTAAGTCCCTGGGTGACAGCACGGTTATTCATCTGGTACAGAACAAAGTTTTGGAGTTGAATACTTGGTTGAGTGTAGTCAATTGAGACCCCCACCTGCTGGTGTTTATTCTTGCTTGCAACGTTCGCAATCACTGTGTGCCGGAAATTCCCATCCTGGCAAAGTGGTTGATCATTTAACGAAATAGTAGCGTTATTATTTTGGCTCGCCAGTGTTGCTCCTAGTGTCAGGTAGTAAATATCATTAGAATCAGGGACAAAACTCAGGTCAATCTTACCGTCATTACCCTGGTTCTTTTTCGAGAAGACCCGGTTAGTGAGCGTGTTCCCGCCAGTTGAGTTGGTGTATCGAACGCCGTTAAAGTCAGCAACCTTAAAGTAACTACGCTGCTTTTTATTCCCTAAAACTGCATTTAGCCACTCGTTTTGGTATGCAATTGGGTTATCATACATTGCTGGCATGTGTTTGATCTTATCACCAGCTGCGTATGCAATTCCTGCGGCATACGGGTTCTTAAAGATTGCCGTATGTGTAGTTGAGCCTACCCGGTCGTAGAGCGACAGGTTGTTAATTTCAGTTAACTGGTTGAGCGGAGGCGTGGTTTGGTTTGTTGTTGGGGCAATTGCGTACTTCATGTTGAGTAACGCGTCCGATACTACCGTTCCATTACTGTAAGAAACGTTATTGTCCCCATCAAGGTCCCCAATTTTGCCGTAGAAATCGGGGATAGCTTTTTCGAGGGCGGAGCTGAAGTATGAACCGGTGTTCATGTTAAAGGCAAGCCCATCGTTGCGGTCGCGGTTATAAAGCTCGCTTACCCGGTAGAATCCATTATCAAGTTCATGTAGTTGGCGGTTATCAATGGCTAACTGGGTTGCGGGGACGTCATAGTCGCTCTTTGAAAGGTACGTAATACTGCCAAGGGAGAAGATAACATTAGTTCCCATTTCGCCTAAAACCGTACAGAAAAGCAAGATGTTCCGGAGGTGAACGAACCGATCAGTCGGTTGAATAAATAGAAGCAGAAGAATCGCAATTCCAAATGCTAGTGAAAAGTAAAGCTCAGTGGAGTTAACGTAACCAAATTTCTTAATATTAACGAAGTTATAGGTAATTATCCCCCCGAATAAGAGCGCGCCAACGCCCGCTTGCCACCACGTGACCGTGAGGTGTTCGTTCTTAAACGTTACCGCTGCCAGAAAGACCATCCAGAAGCTAATTACGAATGAGAACCGGCACGGATACCAAACAGGAAATTGGAAAGCGTGCCAGAAGAGTACGAGGGGATCAAACGTCATTGAGACTACAAGGAACGTACTTATTGCCAAGGCAACCAGCCGTTGTTGCCAACTAAAACGGGTTGTAAGGAAGTAAATAATGGTTCCAAAGAGGGCCAAACTTCCGACAAAGACGTTGGGTAATCCCCATGACATTTGGTTAAAGCTGTAGGCTCCAAGGATCATCTTGGACATAATCTTTGGCAGGAAGAACTGGAACTTAGTAGTCATTGCCTGGGTGTACGCCCCCTTACTGTTAAGCAGGGAGTAGGCTGTTGGTAAAAGAGTAATTGCCCCGAGGGCGGCAGCAAGGAGGGAACGCTTAATAAATAACCAGCTGTCCTTAAAAAACTGTTGGCGTGAAATGTGGCGGGTTGCCTCAAACCAGCAGAAGAAAAGCACTAAGAAGATGCAGATCATGTATCCCATGTAATAGTTAATGATCAGCATTAACGCAAGTATCAAGGAATACGCATACCTGTTTTTTCCCTCTAACATGTTCATTAAGGTTAAAACGATTAGTGGTAGAAAAATGGCAGCGTCGAGCCAAAGTAAGTTAAGCTGGTTAGCCACAAACCATGCCATTAGGGCGTAACTGGTTGCAAAGGCGGGGATTAACACGCCTCTTTGTAGGTTACGTTTTTTCAGTAGGTACCCAAGAGCCAATCCAGCTAAACCGTATTTGAGAACCGTGAGCCATAAGATTCCTGCAACAATGCTGTTGCCTGGAAAGAAGAGCAAAATCAGGTTAAACGGGCTTAATAGGTAGTACGCAACGTCACCGAACATCCCGCCGCCGATGGCCTTACTGAAGGAGTAGAAGAAGCCGCTTGGATGCAGCAGGATGTGCTTAAAGTAGCGGAAAAAATCGACGTATTGTTCTCCTAAATCAACTGTTAAAATTGTTTGGGAACCAAAGGGAGCCATATGCCGATAAATGAAATAGCCCAACATGATAACTGCGGGGCACAGGAAACTTAGGATCAGCTGGTAGTGATCTGTTAAAGTCTGTTTGATGCGCTTAATTGTAAAAACCTCCAGTTTATTACCGATGATATTCTTCCTTAGTTTACCACGTTAGGGAAAAATAGATTCCGTTAACTAGGGGATGAGGCATCGGAATTCGTTCTACTCGTTACATGAAAATATGGTAAGATTGATTCTGAACTAACGTCTGAAATCAGGGTGTTTAAGGCTCCCTGATAAGAGGGAGAAGAGCGGAATGAGGAAATCACTCGGTAAAATTAAGTTTAAGCAACGGAAGAGAAGTCCGCGGGATAACAAGTCAATTGTCCCGTTCCGGTTAAATCTTCTATTCTTTTTGGTTTTTGTGCTATTTGTGATGCTAATTATTCAGATGGCGCACTTACAGATTATGCAGGGTAAACGGTTTGCGGCGGAAGCAACGAATAATTCAACCAAGGTTGAAACCCAGAATGTCCAGCGGGGAATGATTTTTGATTCAACCGGAAAGGTGCTTGTAGGAAATGACTCTTCGCGAGCAATCACCTATACAAAGCCATTAGACGTAACGAGTGCTCAGATGTATCAGGTTGCGAACGAGCTTGGAAAGTTTCTTTCCGTGGAAACAAATACGTTAAGTTCCGCGCAAAAGGCTGAATACTACTTAGCTAATCCCAGAAATAATGCCCGTCTAGTGAAGAAAATTAGTGGTGCTAATACGATGACTGGCGGAAAGTTGACAAAAACGGAATTAAATTATGTTCAGCAGCATCATTTGGGACAAAATTTATCGGCAGCGCAGCAGAATGCCGCAGTGATTTTTAATAAAATGAACGGAGCCTTATCGTTATCAACTGTGTACATCAAGACGAAGGATGTCAGTGATAAGGAAATGGCTCTGGTCGGCGCGCACATGGCCCAGTTACCCGGAATTCAGGTGGGAACGAGTTGGAGTCGGAATTATCCAAATGGGGATTCGATTAAGAGTATCGTCGGGACGGTAACGACTCAAAAACAGGGGCTTCCCGAGAACCAGGTAAATGAACTATTGGCCGAAGGGTACGCCCGGAACGATAGTGTTGGTTCTAGTTACCTCGAATCGGAGTACGAGAACGTTCTTAAAGGAACCAGAAAGACGATTAAGGTTGAAACTCAAAACAACAAGATCAAGAAAGAAGTCGAAGAGTACAGCGGGCAAAACGGAAGTGACCTTCAGTTAACGATTAACGCTAAGTTTCAGAATGATTTGCAGGGGATTATCCAAAAGCAGGTTAATAGTCTTTCCGGAGCTAGCCCGCAATGCCAAGGAGGATATGCCGTTGTGATTAATCCAAATAATGGGGCAATAATTGGCATTGCTGGTGTTCATCGTAATCCTAAAACAGGGAAGCAATCATCGGATGCGCTTGGAACAATTAATCAAGCCTTTGCGATGGGATCATCTGTTAAGCCTGCGATGGTAATGGGAGGACTTCAGAGCGGGGTTATTACGCCAGAGAATAATACAATTGAGGATACGCCAATAGTTTTGCAGGGAATTGCACGAATTGCTTCTTGGTTTGACCAAAAAGGACAAACCATTAACATGGATTTAACTGCGCAACAAGCGCTGCAAATATCTTCAAACGATTACATGGTTAAGTTGATTATGAGAATGGGAGGATTTAGATATGCTCCGGGGAAGAGGTTACAGATGCCTGTTTCGATTTTCGGTCGGTTGCGAAATAATTTTGCCCAGTTTGGTCTTGGTGTAAAAACCGGGGTCGATATTCCGGGTGAAACTACTGGAATGAAAGGAAAAAGCGGCGAAAAACATATTGGCCAGGCATTGTATATGGGATTCGGACAATACGACACATACACAACAATACAGCTGGCGCAGTATGTGTCAACAATCGCTAACGGCGGATACCGATTGCAACCACATATTGTTTCTACTATTAGGAAACCAACAAATGACGGTAAACTGGGAGAAATTCAGTATAAATATTCTCCTAAAGTGTTGAATGTTATTTCAGCAACATCTGCTCAATGGAATGTCCTGAAGGAAGGAATGTGGGCGGTTGCGCATGGTTCAAGCCAGTATACAACGGGGAAACCGCTTGGGGATATTAAACCAGCTGTTGCAGCTAAAACTGGACAAGCACAGACGGTTACAGATGGTCAAGATACTTATACTTATGATGCGATTTCATATGCACCCTACAAGAATCCACAGGTTGCCGTGGTTGTTGTATATCCGGGAATTTCAGCTAACGTTAATAACTTTACGGCAGAAATGGATACGACAAAGGCTATTTATAAAGCATATTGGGATGACGTTCAGTCAAGTGATGGTTTTTAGCTTGTAAATAAAAAAACCACGTTTTGAAGTGCAAGAAAAAAGTTAGACAGGATTAAATTATAAAGCTACTAAGGCGTGATTTCGGTATTCAACCGGAGTCATGCCTTTTGTTTTTAAAGTCGTTCTAACATTATTAAAATACTGAATATAATTTTGAAAAATTTCCTTAATTCTGTAATATCCTTACATGGTGGCAATCCAGCCAGTGATTCTGTTTTGTACAGGTGAAAGAAACTTTCCACCGAGGCATTATCTAAATAGTTTACCTTGCGGGACATACTTTGAATAAAGCGATAATCTGAAAATTTTTAGATATAGTAAGCTAACTGATAATGCCAGCCTTGGTCTGAATGGATGGTTGGCTGGGCACCATCAGGTAAGTTATCAATTAATTCTTTAAGGGTGTGCGTAATTAGTTCTTTGTTCGGGCTAGTACTAAGCTGGAAGGCCAGGATCTCTTGACTAGCTTCATCAATCATTACTGAAATATAAGTTCAGTGCCGGTTAGCCAATCGAACTTACGTAACATCAGTATGAATAACCTGGTAAGGTTGGTGTTCATTAAATTTTTGGTTCAATTTATTAGGCGCAATCTTACCTACCGTGCCGTGATAGGACGAATATTTACCGTTATGATGGCGGTTATGGAGACTTACTTGAATGTTCAGTTCACCCATTAGATTCCGAATCGTATCGCCAGCCAATGTAATTTCAGTTTATCTACTTCGACTTGAATCCGACGATAGTCCGTCGTCCAACGTCCTCGAACCTGAAAGTGTTGCGCGATTTGAAGAATCATTTTCTTCGCCTTGGCGTATTTATCATGCGAATTGACGATCCGTTTACGCTCATCGTGATAAGTTGCCTTGGGAAGCATAATAGCCTTGAGTAGATCGCCAATTTTATAGCGTTGCCTCTTAGGTAGTGCCATTTGGTCGTCCCTGATTTGATCCACTATTTGCGTTTTCTTCCGGGCTTTAAGGGTCCGAACAGGGACAGCGATTTTTTTAAGATGTTGCGCTCCACCTTAGTTTCATAAAGTTCCTGATTTTTCTTCGCTAATTTTTCTTTTAAGCGGTCAAGCTCACTTTGATGCACGGGCTGATGCCGCTGTTTTTTAGGACGGTTCACTTGAGGCGGCCTGTCTTTCGGTTAAGGATTCAAGGCAGTAATTCCTTCCCGTTCAAATATTAAACGCCAGGTAGAAACCTGCGATGGTAAAATATTAAAGTGCATCGCTACTTCAGTCGTTGAATCCTCATGAGTTTGATAGCAGTTTATCACATTTAATTTGAAATCAGCAGTAAAATTCCGTTTATGCCGTCGCCGCTTGAGAGCAGCAGGACCATTCAGCCGGTATTTTTGAATCCACTCAGTCTAATGTGGTATTCCTTACTTAAATCATTAGTACTTTGCGCAGTTGAAAGATATTCGTGAATAATCTGCACCTCTATCAGGCTTATATTTAACCATACAAAAAGTGCCTCACAATCATTAATTTTTGTCTAACAATGTGTAGGGCACTTCCGGTCTTTTATACGTTTAAATAGTATTAAGTGTCTATTTATTTATGAGTTACGACGTTCGGGAAAGTTTCATCAAATAGTTTTTCCGATTGAACTGTTCTGGTTCTAATTTTATATTGTGTGGTTGTAATCCGATGTTTCGGAAGACAGTAGGCTAAGAAAAGAGTCTGCGCATCCGTATCACGATTGCACTTAACCGTTGCTTTAAATGACTTATCAATATTTACTGTTCGAACAGCAGTAATATCTTCTTTTAGTCCATGAACACCCTTAACTGTATTAGTTAAAACGCCTAAAGCAGCAAGAGCTATGAGTACTTTCCCATTAAATTTCGGTTGTTGCTGGAAGTATAGCGTAATTAGTGGTACTGAAAAGCAGATAAATGGGAAGAAAATCGGATAAACGTAACGTGGAACGAAAATTGGACGCATAAGGATAGAAATCAAAAAGCCAAGGCCAATTGTTCCGAGCATTGTTCCGCTTATTGCCATAAAGTATAAATTAAACGCTGAATTATTAAGTAGTTTAATTCCGCGAGTTAAAACGAATGCGAGAACAATTAGGAAGAGAACAGCTAAAATAGAAAACACATGGAGGCCTACAACGTCAGCCAGATGAACGTAGTAGAAAGTCCCGATGTAATCGTAAAGTGAGTTTTTAATCCAATAATTTCCATGAACACTTTTAAGTTGGCTGTAAGCGATTGTTAACCATGGGATAAAGAGAACAATCAGGCCAATTCCAGCAATGGTGTATGCCCAAACTTTTTTAAAGCAGTGACTATGAAAAAGGGCGTAAAACCAAAAAACCATAAAAAGAAGACCCGCACTAACCGCCGCAAAGTAATGGGTCCAGGCAGCAGCACCAGCAAAAATGGTGGCACAAATTATGAATGAATAGTTTCCAATAGTCTCAAACTGGTAAATGAAGAACAATTCGCAGCTAATAAATAATGCGGCTAAGGCATACATTCTGATGTTTGTTGAGTACCAAAGGACCGAAGGCATAAGCAAGGTAAGTACAAGCACAAATGGAGAAGTATGTCTGTTTAACAGGGAAGAAATTAATGAATTAAGAATTAAGATTGTTAAAAAGAAACAGCCAACAGAAAATAAGCGGCCAGCAACTATTTGAATAAACGGACTGCAATGGCTGATAAATGTGACCTTAAATAACAATTTTAATACAAGGTAATATAAAGGAGGATGGACATCAAGAGCGTCTAACTGAATAACATCCCAAAAAGAATGCTTAATTAATTCTAGTGAGTATGTTTCATCTGTATTTGCCAGGTTTAGGCGAAGGGACCATGTTAATAATAAGATTATACAAACTATTAATAATAGCTTAAAAAGAGAAGACCTTTTTTTATTATGTACTACTGAATGCAAAACGAGATACCTCCTAATCATCTAATATTTATAGCTTATCATAAAATACAATGGAAAGTAGATTAATCCAGGGAGTGGATATTAGGGAAAGATATTATATAATAAATAGGTCAATGTCTACGTGAGGTGATATACCGTGGAATTTAAGAGTGATTTGTCGTTCTCAGAGTTTCAACAGTTTGCAACGCAACATCCTTTGGGAAGATATATGCAAACTTCTGCACAATTAGCGGTTACTAAACACAATAAACCTGTTGGTTGTATGGGGGTTTACGGCAGTAATGGACATCTTATAGCGGCGGCATACTATTTTGTTGATCATGCCAAATTAGGGGATGTTTATTCAATTAAGGGAGGACCGTTGTTAGATTATTCTGACGGTGTTCTTGTGGACTTTTTTATTCAATCGTGTGTGCGTTTTTTCCGTGGACGGGGAGGATTAGCGCTTAGGATTACCCCTCCATTAGATGCTGCCGTTATAGATGAACAGGGTCATGTAACGACAACCATGAACAATGAACTGATTAATCACTTTAACCATCTTGGATTTCGGCACGTTGCACAGAAGCCAATTAAGGATAATAAATATCCAGGTGTTGGATTGGGATTTGAGTTCAGAAAAGACTTAACTAATATTCATTCGACTGATGAGCTCCGGACAACGTACGCCAAGCAAACACGGAATGACGTTAAGCGGGCAGAACGATTGGGCGTTTACGTTAAGCGGTTAGATTATAACGAATTAAGTGAATTTAAAAAACAAACGTCATTGACGGCAGATCGGCGTGATTTTGCTGATAAACCGCTCGCTTTCTATCAACATGCTTATCAGGCGTTTGGTGATGATGTTCAGTTTCTAATGGCTCAGTTAAATTTAGCGGATTTTATCCAACGCAACGAGAACGAAATCACTGCCTTATCTGATGAAATTGCTAAGATTGATAATAAGTTGAGGGTAAAACAGATAAAGAAGCTTAATCGGCGGCGAGCTGAATTTGAACAGCAAATTCAAAGTAAGCAACGTAATATCTATCAAGCGCAGGCTGAGCAACAAAAGTACGGTGATGTTATTACGCTTTCCGGTGGAATGTTTTATACGGAGCCCCAGGAAGTTGCGTATATGTTTAGTTTTAATAATAAGGAATTTGGGAACTATCACGGCCAGGTTTT
The DNA here is from genome assembly GCF_045033025.1 of Ligilactobacillus sp. LYQ139. NCBI lineage: Bacteria > Bacillati > Bacillota > Bacilli > Lactobacillales > Lactobacillaceae > Ligilactobacillus > Ligilactobacillus sp. LYQ139. The sequence goes on along the minus strand of NZ_JBJFZW010000002.1, from coordinate 154,759 downwards.
ACTGCAGGATTACATGTTAAATGAGGCTGTTGCTCGAAAAATTCCGACGTATAACTTCTACATGGTTACAGGAAATTTTGATGGCACTGATGGAATCTTAAAATTCAAACAGTCCTTTGGTGGTCAGACGTATCAGACGATTGGATGGTTTGAAAAGCCATTAAACACGGTTAAATATCAGCTTAATCGGTGGATGAAGAAACTGTTAGGACGCAGTGACGTCCGGTAATTGAGGAGAAATAAATGGAATTTGTAGCTAATTTGTCATTTGATGAATATGAAGAGTTTGAGCGGTCTTGTCCAGCTGGAAGGTATATGCAGTCACGTGGGCAATACAATATGAATAAACTTTCTAAGAAAACAGGCTGTTTTGGTGTTGTTGACGATGACGAACATGTTATTGCAGGGGCGTTCTATTTTGTTGATCATGCCCGGATGGGGGATATTTATTCCGTGTGGGGTGGTCCTTTAATGGACTATGATAATGAAGAACTGGTAGACTTCTTTTTTGACAACGCAGAACGCTTTTTCAAGCAGCAGGGGGCGTTGGCTTTTCGGTTTACTCCAGTTCTGGATGTTCAACAACTGGATGATCAAGGTCAAGTCGTTGCCGAATATAATGCAGGTATCCGACAGCATTTAATTAATCGGGGATACCGGAATGTTCCCCAAAATCCCGTTACGGATAACCGGATGCCTAAGGTTGGTTTGGGTTATGAGTACCGGAAGGATTTAAGTAAAATTAATAGCGTAAAGGAACTTCGGGCAACCTATGATAAACGCGCGCGGAACGATGTTAAGCGCGCAGAACGGTTTGGCGTCTACCTTGAACAAATTGACTATGATCATTTGGCTGCATTTAAACAACATACGGAGGATACGGCTGAGCAGCGCGAATATCGTGACCAAACACTGGATTTCTATCAGCATGCGTACGAGGAATTTAAAGATGACGTGGTATTTATTGAAGCACGTTTGAATCTTGCTGACTTTATTGCTAATAAGGAACAAGAGTTAGTGAAGATCCAACAAGAGGTAGACGAACTAAACGCCAAGTTACAAGATATTAATTCAAAGAAGCTTAAGACCAAGCTGAGTCAGGGAAAGCAGCAAATTAAAAGCCTAAATAAGGCACTTGCCCGTGCAAAGAACGAACAAAATGAAAACGGTGATGTGATTACTTTATCCGGCGGGATGTTCTATATTCAGCCTCAAGAAATTAGTTACATGTTTAGTTTTACTAATAAACAGTTTAGCAATTATTATGGTCAACATTACTTGATGGATCATATGATGCAGGTGGCAATTGAACGGGGAATCCCAACGTATAATTTCTACATGGTGACTGGAAAGTTTGATGGTACGGACGGAGTGTTGAAGTTTAAACAGCTCTTTAAGGGAGCAATTTTCCGGACGATGGGCTGGTTTGAAAAGCCTTTGCAGCCATTCAAGTACGGAATTGATCATGTTATTAAGACAATTTTGGGTCACGGAAACGACGTAAAGTAGTGGGAGGAACATGTGATGGAGTTTATCTCAGAGTTATCACTAGATGAGTACGAACTGTTCGGGAAGCAACATCCCCTCGGGCGGTTTATGCAGTTACGTGGCCAATACAATATGAATAAGCAATCTAAAAAGGTTGGGTGTATCGGTGTTAAGGAAGATGGCCGCTTAGTTGCTGGTTCGACTTATTTTGTTGACCATGCCCGGATGGGGGACATTTATTCGATGTGGGCAGGCCCGCTGATGGATTATTCTAACCAGGAACTGGTTAGCTTTTTCTTCGGCGAAGCGGAACGCTTTTTCAAACAGCAGGGGGCACTTGCTATTAGGGTGACGCCGCCACTTGATGCGGAACAGCTTGATAACCAGGGGAAGGTGGTTGCTCAGTTTAATCAGTCGTTTGTTGAGCTGATGGTGAACAGTGGATATAAGCACGTTGAGCAGCATCCCGTCACGGATAATCGGATTCCGCTAATCGGATTAGGGTACGAGTACCGAAAGGATTTACGGCCCATTCATTCGGTCGATGAATTACGGGCAACGTACAGCAAACAAGCACGAAATGATATTAAGCGGGCCGAGAAGCTGGGGGTATATATTGACCGGTTAAGTTACGATGAATTGCCTGAATTTAAAAAGCAAACGGCTGCAACGGCTGAACGGCGTTCTTTTGCAGATAAGACGCTTCATTTTTACCAAAGTGCCTACCAGGAATACGGTGATGATGTTTACTACCTAATGGCACGTTTGAACTTGGATGATTTTATCGCACGGAATAAAAAAGAGATTGAGCAGCTGCAACAGAGCATTGACAAGGTTGATGCGCGCCTTGAGAAGAAGAATACGCCTAAATTACAACGGCGCAAAAACGAATTTTTGCAACAAATCAAGGGTAAGCAGCGAAATATTACCCAGGCCGAGGATGAGCGGAAGGCGTACGGAAATGTTTTGACGTTATCGGGTGGAATGTTTTGTACCCATCCGCAGGAGTTGGCGTACCTGTTCAGCTTTAATAATAAGCAGTTTGGTAACTACCATGGGCAATATCTTCTTCAAGACTATGTGATGCAAATCGCATTAAAAAAACATATTCCAACATACAATTTTTACATGGTCACGGGAAATTTTGATGGCAGTGATGGGGTGTTAAAGTTTAAACAATCGTTTGGCGGAACGCCGTACCGGACGATTGGCTGGTTCGAAAAGCCGTTAAAACCAATATTGTACAGGGTTAACCAGGTGATTAAAACGCTTATCGGACACAACGACGAACGATAATTTAGAAAAATCAACGAAAATTGTAACTAAAATGTAATGGAGGGAGTATTCTCCCATTTGTTATGCTGGACGTGTTGGATAGAAATTACATAGGTTGGAATTATTCGGAGATATTCTCATGAAGAAGCATTTATAACAGCAACTGCCTTTGAAGCGGTTACGGTTGTAGCTAACGTGTACGTTGGACGCGGGGTTAACAAGTAAGCTGCTTCCAGATGCCGGGGACACTCCAAATAGTGCTGCTTCAGCGGTTAGGATTAGCCGGAGTTCTAAGTGTGTTTGGTTTAGCTGAGCGGAAGAAGCGGAACTAAACCAAAAATTATCCATTTTCGTATCAAGCAGAAAGCTACCGTTGTGGCGGTAGCTTTTTGTTTGCAATGAGAAATTGACTGGTTTCCCCCGGACTTATTATAATAAGGGCAACGATGACTGAACGGAAGGTAGGAGCACGATGGACTTAAAAGCAATGCAGGAGCGCCAGCGTCATATCCGTAATTTTTCAATTGTGGCCCACATCGATCATGGGAAATCGACGCTTGCTGATCGAATTCTTGAGCTAACCGACACTGTTTCCAAACGAGAGATGCAAGATCAATTGTTGGATTCAATGGATCTCGAGCGGGAGCGGGGAATTACGATTAAGTTAAACGCGGTGGAATTACACTACACAGCGAAGGATGGAGAAACATATATTTTCCACTTAATTGATACCCCCGGCCACGTGGATTTTTCGTATGAGGTTTCCCGGAGCCTAGCAGCGTGTGAAGGCGCACTGTTGGTCGTTGATGCAGCGCAGGGGGTTGAAGCGCAAACGTTGGCTAACGTATATCTAGCCCTTGATGATGATTTGGAAATTTTACCCGTGATTAATAAAATTGACCTCCCGTCAGCTGAACCCGAAAAAGTGCGCCAGCAGATTGAGGATGTAATTGGGCTTGATGCTAGCGATGCGGTATTAGCGAGTGCCAAGAAGGGGATTGGAATTGAGGAGATCCTTGAACAAATTGTTCACCAGGTGCCCGCACCAACTGGAAATTTGCAAGCCCCATTAAAGGCATTGATCTTTGATTCTGTCTACGATGATTACCGCGGAGTTGTTTTGAGTGTCCGAATTGTGGAAGGAACCGTTCAGGCCGGCGATCGAATTAAGCTGATGAACAGCGAAGCGGAATACGAAGTAACCGAAGTAGGAGTGAACTCCCCGAAACCATTAAAACGGGATGTGCTAATTGCCGGAGATGTTGGTTACATTACCGCTAGTATTAAAAATATTCAGGATACTCGGGTAGGGGATACCGTTACCAATGCGGATCACCCAACCGATAAGCCGTTAGCCGGCTACCGGGAGATGAGCCCGATGGTGTACTCTGGGTTATATCCGACAGATAACGCAAAGTATAACGACTTACGGGATGCCTTAGAAAAGCTCCAGTTAAATGATGCAGCGCTTGAATTCGAGCCCGAAACTTCCCAGGCACTGGGTTTTGGATTCCGGTGCGGGTTCCTTGGATTACTGCATATGGACGTTATTCAGGAACGACTGGAGCGGGAATTTAACCTGAGTTTGATTACCACCGCACCATCGGTAACCTATGACGTTGCGTTAACAAACGGGCAGCATAAGGCTGTGGCTAATCCGGCGGAGATGCCTCCAGCAACGGAAATTAAGCAGATTAATGAGCCCTTCGTGAAAGCAACGATTATGGTCCCCAATGATTATGTTGGAGCGGTGATGGAGTTGTGCCAACGAAAGCGGGGACAATTTGGTACGATGGAATACCTTGACGATTACCGGGTAAATGTTATTTATGACATGCCGTTATCGGAGATTATCTTTGACTTCTTTGATAAGCTTAAGTCGAGCACCCGAGGATATGCGTCGCTTGATTATGAGTTAAACGGCACGCAGCCAAGTGAGCTTGTAAAAATCGATATTCTGCTAAACGGGGATAAAATTGATGCGCTGAGTTTCATTGCTCACAAGGAATTCGCAGAAAAACGCGGCCGTGAAATTGTGATGAAGTTAAAAAAGATTATTCCGCGGCAAAACTTTGAAGTTCCCATTCAAGCAGCAATTGGTGCTAAAATTATTGCTCGGACCAATATTAAGGCTTACCGGAAAGACGTTACGGCGCGGATTCATACCGGTGACCCAGATCGGCGGGCGAAGTTATTGGAAAAGCAAAAGCGGGGCAAGAAGCGGATGAAGGCCATTGGTAAGGTGGATGTTCCGCAAGAAGCCTTTATGGCGGTTTTAAAGACTGACGAGGAACTCGATAATAAGTAAGGGGCGAACAACAGTGAAAAAGCAACCGGCACAACGGTACATACAACCGAAGAGTGTCCGTGAAGCGATGACAGTAATTCAGGATTTGTTTAACCAGTACCGTCATGCCCCCGTAACTCCTGAACTGTTAAACTACCATGATGGGCTTATTCAGCGGCTGCAGTCGGATATCTTTGTTGCGGCATTGCGGGAAAATAATTCCGTGCAGCAGAAACAGTTGGGAACGATGATTCAAGCGATGAAGACATGGCGCCAAATTAGGGTAAGTGGGCGGCCATTTAATGGTAAAATGAAGAATTTTAAGTTAGTTACTAATAGTGGCCTGCACTTTAAGCAACACGTTCATAAAATTAAGGGAAGTCATAATTACCGCGGCGTGCGGCATTAATTGGAGTGAGAGACGGAGGAAGCTTATGGTAGAAGAAATTACTGCCCCGGGGAATCACCGGGTTAAGGATTGGGCTAAATTACAGACTAGTCGGGGGCGTAAAAAGCAGCACCGTTACCTGTTGGAAGGGTGGCACCTGGTGAAAGAAGCCTTAGCAGCCCAAGTTGTCATTAATGAACTGATTATTGTCGCTGATGAAACTAGCTTGTTGGACGATTTATCAATTCCAAATGACTGTGAAGTGGTGATGATTACCCGGGAGATTGCCCAAAAAATTAGTTCAACGCCCAGTCCGCAGGGTGTTTTTGCGGTGGCTCCCCTTGTTGATCAGCAGCCCGTAACTCCCAACCAAGCTCAGGGAGCATGGCTCTTCCTTGACGGAGTGCAGGATCCAGGAAACATTGGGACAATGGTACGAACGGCGGATGCGGCCGGATTTAGCGGGGTTGTATTTGGACCCGGAACGGCTGATTACCATCAGCCGAAAATTATGCGTTCAATGCAGGGTAGTCAATTTCATCTGCATCTGGTGACAACGTTAAATTTAGGAGAGTGGGTCACGACGTTTAGGGACCGTAAAATACCGGTTTTTGGGAGTGAACTAAACGTGAATGCTCGTGATTATCGGACCGTTGGTCAGCACCAAGATTTTGCGTTGGTAATGGGAAATGAAGGGAACGGCATGAGCGCTGATTTACTTCACCAAACAGCGATGAACCTATACATCCCAATTGCTGGGCAAGCAGAATCATTGAACGTTGCGGTAGCAGCCGGAATTTTGATGTTTCAGTTAATTGACGGTTAAGAATTAATAAGGCTGTTAGTTTAGGCTTGAATTTTTACCAGGTCCGGGCTACGATACGCATTGAAGCGGTTATTTTGCTGACAAAGGGGTAGTCATGCATGAAACAGGGAGAATGGAAAACTGATTCAGTATATGTTGGATACGTCCGTGACTTATTAGAACATCCGGAAGTTCAACGGTTAGCAAACTTTGTTCAGCACCACGCAACGACGCGGTTGGAGCATTGTCTTACGGTTTCGTACGAGAGTTATCGAATTGCCCGGCGGCTCCATCTTGATGCCCGGGCAACCGCGCGAGCGGGATTATTACATGATTTATTTTACTATGATTGGCGAACAACCAAGTTTAGTCTGGGGACGCACGCTTGGTTTCATCCCCGGATTGCACTTCGCAATGCGGAAAAAATTACGTCATTGACCGCAAAGGAACGTGATATCATTGTTAAGCATATGTGGGGGGCAACCCTTGTTCCGCCGAAGTATCCTGAGGGTTATGTGGTAACACTTGTTGATAAGTATGCTGCAATTGAGGAGTACAGTACCCATGTGTTAACTGATACTAAACACCTGGTTCAGCAACAGTTAACAACTAAATAATTGAAAGGAATATATGATGCAGGCTGATTTTCAATTATGTCCAAAATTTACGAAGATTTTTAGTATTCTTGGTAAGAAGTGGAACGGATTAATCATTGATGTTCTCTTAACGGCGGGGCCGCAACGTTTTCGCGATTTAGCGGCCAAAATTAATAAGTGTAGCGACCGTGTTTTGGTTGAACGGTTAAAGGAATTGGTTAAAGAGGGACTTGTTGAAAAGGTGGCAGTTGATGGCTGTTGCCGGGAACAATATCGGCTGACCGAGCGGGGCCAAGACCTCCAAGCAATGATGATTGCCCTTCATGAGTGGGCAGATAAATGGTATACAACTACTGATTGTGAGTAGCTTGACGTCTACTGGGCTGACAGGTTAAAATTTAGGCGAAGATTTTAAAGGCAATGATGGAAAAAAGTAATCGTTTGGAGAGTTCAGAGAGGGACTGGTGCTGGAAGTGTCCCCTCAATAAACGATGAAGTTCACTTCCGGAGCTACTGTTGGGAATTAATGAATGAAAAACAGTTCGGGACGCCCGTTATCCGTAAAGAGTGTTGGTGGCCGTGTGTCACTAAAACTAGGGTGGTACCGCGAAGCCTCGTCCCTATTTGGACGGGGCTTTTTGATTGCCTTTATCTGTGGGAAAGGAGTACACTGATGGATTTAACGACACAACTGGGACAATTGCGGGATGAAGGACTTGGCGCAATTCAAGAAGCGACAGGACTTAAGCAGTTAAATGAAATTCGGGTTCATTTTCTTGGAAAAAAGGGGCCGATTACGGCGGCTTTACGGGGAATGAAGGAAATTAACCCGGAGGAACGACCACGGGTTGGAAAGTTTGCCAATGAGGTGCGGGATGCATTGCAACGGGCAATCGCTACAAAGCAAGATGAACTTGAAACTGCTCAGATGGCGGCTAAACTTGAAAAGGAAACCCTGGACGTGACCTTGCCAGGAACACCTGTTAAAACCGGAACGGCGCATGTTTTGCAGCAGATTATTGACGAGATTGAGGAGCTTTTCTTGGGAATGGGTTACCAGATAATAAATGGTCCCGAAGTTGAAGAGGAGCATTATAACTTTGAGATGATGAACCTACCAAAGGATCATCCGGCCCGCGATATGCAGGATACGTTCTACATCACGAAGGATATTTTAATGCGGACCCAGACGTCCCCGGTTCAAGCACGAACCCTTGAAAAACACGATTTTAATCAGGGACCACTTAAGATGATTTCTCCCGGGAAGGTCTACCGGCGGGATACGGATGATGCGACCCATTCACATCAGTTTCACCAAATTGAGGGGCTTGTGGTTGACCGACACATTACCATGGCTGACCTTAAAGGGACCCTCCAACTTCTGGCCCGGAAGATGTTTGGGGCGGACCGGGATATCCGGATGCGGCCGAGCTATTTTCCGTTTACTGAACCATCAGCAGAGGTTGATGTTTCGTGTTTTAAGTGTGACGGCAAGGGATGTGCCGTTTGCAAGCAAACCGGCTGGATTGAAGTGTTAGGGGCCGGAATGGTTCATCCTAATGTTTTGTCAATGGCAGGTGTTAATCCGGAAGAATATGGTGGCTTTGCCTTTGGATTAGGGCCGGACCGCTTTGCAATGCTGAAGTATGGGGTTGATGACATCCGTAACTTTTACCTGAATGATGAGCGGTTCTTAAAGCAGTTTGCATGGAAGGGATAAACAAATGAAAGTTTCAACGAAGTGGTTAAACGAATACGTGAATGTCGCTGACCTTAAGCCGACAGAGTTAGCGGAAAAAATTGAGCGGACGGCCGTTGAGGTTGACGAAACCAGCCGGCGGGAAACAGGACTGAAGAAGATTGTGGTGGGCCATACCCTAAAGGTTGAGCCGCATCCTAATGCAGACCACCTGCATGTTTGCCAAGTTGATGTTGGTGAGGATGAACCGTACCAAATTGTATGCGGTGCGCCGAATATCGCTGCTGATCAAAAAGTAATTGTTGCGCTCCCAAATTCGCGTATTGCTGGTAACGAAAAAATTAAGAAGGGGAAAATGCGCGGGGTCGTTTCAATGGGGATGATTTGTGCCCTGCAAGAGATTGGTTTTCCGGAAGCGGTTGTTCCGCAAGAATACGTTAATGGAATCTATGTGTTACCAGATGATGCCGTCCCGGGGGAACCCGTTTTTAAGTACCTGGGAATGGACGAGGATATCATCGATGTTGACATTACACCCAATCGGGCGGACATGTTAAGCATGCGTGGAGTTGCCCGGGAAGTTGGTGCAATGTACAGTCGACCGGTTAATTTGCCGGAAGTAAGCGTTAAGGAAGCCGACGATGTTAAGGTTGATTCGTTACTAAGTGTTGCTGCTGATGAGCAGGTGGCACCGACGTATATGACCCGCGTTATTCGAAACGTTCGCGTTGCTGCGAGTCCGTTATGGCTTCAAATCCGACTGTGGAATGCGGGAATTCGGCCAGTAAATAACGTTGTTGACGCGACTAATTATGCCTTGTTAGAATACGGTCAACCGCTCCATGCCTTTGATTATAATGAAATTGCGGGAAAGCAGTTGACGGTGCGGCAGGCGCAAGAAGGGGAACGCCTAACGACGCTTGACGGAACGGAACGAAAGTTAACGGCTGGCGACGTGGTTGTTGCAGACGCTAATGAGGTGGTTGCCTTGGCTGGAATTATGGGAGGAGTTCGAACGGCGGTTACGGCTGATACCGCAGATGTTGTTCTTGAAGCAGCAGTTTTCAATCCAACTGCGATTCGGAAGACATCCCGGCGGGAGAATCTGCACACTGAAGCGGCAATGCGGTTTGAACGAGGAATTAATCAGGATGCAGTGGTGGCGGCTCTTGATGCAGCAGCACAGTTAATTGCAACTAACGCTGGCGGGCAAGTCGCCCAGGGAATTTTAGAGGCAACTCGCCACCCCGTACACGATGTTACCGTGAAAATTTCACTGCAGCGCGTTAATGACGTACTGGGAACTAAGTTAACGGCAGCCGAAGTTACTGCGATTTTTAAGCGGTTAGGGTTTGGCGTTGCGGAGGAGGCGGGGACGTTTACCGTAAATGTGCCACCGTTTCGGTGGGATATTAGTCTACCAGCTGACCTAATCGAAGAGGTTGCCCGGATTTATGGTTATGATAACCTTCCAGCGACGCTCCCGGTTGGAGTAACAACCCCGGGTGTCCGGACACATAAGCAACGGTTTATCCGGATAATTCGGCAAACATTGCAGGAGACAGGACTGAATCAAGCGATCTCTTATGGCTTAACAACTGCAACCAAAGCACAACGGTTTATGTTTGCGCCAGCAACGGCAACTGAGCTCGCCTTTCCGATGAGTTCTGATCGGACCACGGCCCGGATGAACCTTTTGAGCGGGTTGCTAGATGATGCGGCGTATAACGTTCACCGAAAGGTACAAGACGTTGCACTGTACGAACAGGGCCGAGTTTTCCTTGGTGATGGCGAACATGTTCGGCCGCGGGAAGTCGAGCACGTGGCCGGGGTGTTAACTGGGTTATTCCGCCAATCGGGATGGAACCAGTCCAAGCAACCGGTTGATTTTTACGTTGCAAAGGGAATTGTTGAACACCTCCTTCGGCAATTAGGAATTAGCGGGGAACGGTATGTTCCGGTTAGTTCTCATGCTGAAATGCATCCAGGCCGGACTGCAGACGTATACGTGGGTGAAACGTTTGTTGGTTTTGTAGGTGAGGTTCACCCCGACATTGCTAAGGAAAATCATCTTAAACGAGCGTATGTTTTTGAACTTGATGTGGATGTGCTCTATCATCTTCCGAAGAATGAACAGCGCTATGTAGCTGTTTCGAAGTTCCCTGAGGTAACGCGGGATATTGCATTAGCCGTTCGGACAGACGTGACGAATGAACAGCTGACGCAATGCATTATTAAAAACGGGGGAGCACATCTTGCAGATGTGCGGCTCTTTGATGTTTACCAGGGCGATAAGATAGCGCCAGGGATGAAGTCGCTGGCATATACGCTTGTTTATCGGGATCCGACCAAGACGCTGGTTGATGAGGATGTTAACCGGTCGTTTAATAAAATTGTCCGGAAGCTTCAGGATGAATTTGCCGCTGAGGTCCGGTAGAATTAGCATAAGGATAAATAAAGTAAGGTCGTAGCGCACGGTGGCTATGACCTTTTTAGTGTATAAATTACGGGAGGAATGGTTATGAAAGGGCGTAAATGGCCGTGGGTTCTTCTGGGCATTATGTCAACGACATGCTGGGGAATTTCCGGAGTCTTTGCTAAGATATTGTTCGCGATTAGTCCGCGCATTTCGCCGATGACTGTGACGCAAGTGCGTATGATTATCGGGGGAATTACTATTTTATTTATCGGATGGTTAGTGGGCCGACAGCCGTTAAAAATTTGGTATCGGTGGCATGATGCGGGAATAATCGTCAGCTACGGAATTTTAGGGTTGATTCCCGTCCAATTGTTTTACTTTATGACGGTGAAAATTGGAAATGCGTCGATTGCAACAATTTTACAGTTTATCGGCCCGTTTTTCATTATGTTATACATGGCAGTTCGCCACCATGAAATTCCGTCTCGGTTAGAGGTGATTAGTGCGGTTGCTGCCTTCATCGGGGTGGTGATAGTAGCAACTAATGGCCGGTTTACGCAACTGGCAATCACACCGTTAGTTTTAATTTACGGCCTTATTTCAGCTGTGGGTGTTGCAACAAATACGTTGATTCCACGGTCATTGTTAAAGACTTTTTCATCCATGGAAATCACGGGGTGGGGGCTAGTTATCGCGGGGATCGGGCTTGAAGTTGTATCACCAACCCGAATAACGTTTGCGCTAACTTCTCAGGTATTAGTAATGTTTTTAATGATTATTGTTATTGGAACCGTAATTCCGTTTATTGCTTTTACAACCGTGTTAAAGTACATTTCTCCCACGATTGCCAGCATGCTAGACGCCTTCGAGCCCCTTACAGCCACTGTGGGTTCGGTGCTTGTTTTGGGCTTGCATTTGAGTTTAGCGACGGTAGTTGGTTCACTGATAATTATTATTGCTGTAATTGGACTGAATTATCAGCCAAACGAAGGGTAATTTTATAATTATTAAGACAAAAACTCCCCCACGCATAATGCGTGGGGGAGTTGACAATTCCGAAATTAATGACTGGAGTTAGTTTGAGCTGGGGTATTACCACTTTGTTGACTGTTATTATCGTTATTAACGGCCTGAGAAACGTCGGGATTATTGTTATTCGTGCTATTAGAATGCCCCATATCGATGCTAAAATTCATGCTGAATGAATGATCATTATCATGCCCACTGTGTGAAAATAATCCGGATGATGAATTCCCCGCAAAAATATCAGGATCAGGATAATCAATCCAGTAGAGTTGTTTGACTCCATTTAAGGTCTTTGTACCAACGCTGGATGGCCGAATCCAATCTGTGTTTGTAGTAAACTCTGCAAGATATTGAAGTTCGCTTTTAGCAACATAGTGTGATAACCGTGCATCGGTTGTCAGGTAGCATCCAGGATTGAACGGATGATCATAACCGACCCACACAGAAATAGAATAATTTTTAGTATATGCATTCATCCATCCGTCCATGCATGCATTAGAAGGGAAACCTGTATCACGGTCACGCGGGTAGGATGTTTCGCCGTCTTTCCCGGCCATGTACAAGCCAGGTACTTTTGCATCAGTAGCGGTACCATCATCTTGTAGAACGCCCTTTAGCATGTCTGTAATCATGTACGCTGTGCCTGGTCTCATTGCACGTTTCCCATTTGCATTAAAGATTTTAACGTTTCCATCAGAAGACTTTATTTCATTAATAAACTGAGGTTTATAGTAAGTGCCGCCATTTGCAAAGGCAGCATATGCGGCAGCATTTTGCAATGTTGACGATGGAATTCCAATTCCGTACGTGTAATTATTAAATTTGCTGCCGTTAAATCCTAGGTTTGAAATAAATTGTTGAGCTTGTGATAATCCAACAGCATGGAGAGCCTTAACTGCTGTAATATTACGCGATTGACCAAGTGCTTGACGCATCGTCATTTTGCCTTTATATTTGTGATCCCAATCGTATAGGTTTGTATTTGAACCAGGATATTTAAATGGGCCATCATCTAATGGGTGATATGTTGCCCAATGAAGATACTGAACGGCTGGACCATAATCAAAAAGAGGTTTTGCAGTTGAACCGTTTGATCTATTTGTTTGAACAGCACGGTTCAAACCAAAGGCAGTTTGCTTTTCACGTCCGCCAATCATTGCAATAACTTTTCCATTATGGGGGTTAATAACGGTTGAGGCAATTTGAACACGACTATTTGGCCAGTTTACGTAGTTATTGGTATTAACAATGTTGTATAACCTTTTCTGGGCGTTCCAGTCCAAATTTGTATAAATTTTTAGATTTCCTTTGTCCGGATCATAACCTTGTTGCTTAGCTTCCTGTAAAACCTGTTGAATGTAGGCGTCCGCTACAAGTTCACGTTTAGAGTTTTCATCATTTTGGGCTGCATGGTCCGTAATAAGTCCGGCAGTAATACTTTGTTGTTTTGCCGCCGCTGCTTGAGCGGAAGAAATCTTTTTGTTTTGAACCATTGCGTCTAAAACAAGATTCCGCCGCTGGGTTGCTAGTTTAGGATTGATTAACGGATCGTAAGATGCCGGAGCGTTAGGAATCCCGGCAATTGTTGCGGTCTGGGCCAGATTCAGGTCTTTAAGCGGCTTTCCATAGTAATAATGGGCCGCCGTTTGCATTCCGTAACAGTTAGATCCCATATAAACTTTGTTGACATAAAACGTCATAATTTGGTTTTTACTGTAATGTTTATCGAGCTGGATGGCTAGCCACGCTTCCTGCGCTTTCCGTTTAAGCGTTCGATCAGCGTTACTAGTTGAAAAGTATGAAAGTTTAACCAGCTGTTGGTCAAGCGTACTTCCCCCTTGAATAGCGTTTGGGTGAAAAATATTAGAAAATGCTGCGGAAACAATCCGGAGCGGATCAATCCCTTTTTGTTTATAAAAACCGCGGTCCTCAATCGAAACAATTGCGTCTTTTAGCTGCTGAGGGATTTGGTTTTGCTTAACTACTTGGCGGTTTTCGCTTCCTAACGTGTAGATTTTTTTCCCGTTACTTGCATAAATCGTTGTCATTTCTGGACTTGATAGTCGGGAAATTGATAATTTGGGGGCAGTACTAGCGTACGCAACAAAAAGAAACCCGCCAGCAACGATTAGGAAAGCAATAATTCCAAGCGCCCATCCCCAAAAACGGTGCTTACAATGAGAATGCCGTTGGTGTTCCTCTTTTTCTCGGGTCTGGTGGCGAGATGTTCTTGAATAATGTGGATCTTGTTCAGTCATTATTAGGTACCATACTCCTTTATAAGTAGTTTACATTGCTAAATTAGTTGATCAACGGCACTCAAGTACGGGATGCGTGGATTTAAACCATATTGCAGGCTAATCCCTTCGGTAGCGATTACTTTTCGGGGGATCGATTTGCGGCCTGTTATATTTGCTTGCTGATCCCAATAGCGGAAAAGCGTTGCTGCTGGCATCAAGTACAGTTCATCTAAAATGGTGAAGCGAACAATTGTAAAACAAATGCCATTTTGTGCCATACAAGCCTTTAAATGTTCAACCTGGTGAGCGTGAAAATTACTCAACGGGAAAGCTGTTTTGTTGCGGGTTTCCTTAGCTTCAAAGTCGAGGTAGTGCCCCTGATAAACGCCGTTATAGTCGGTTGTTGAGGGTTGTTTAAAATATGCTTCCCGGATAACAGCCGCACTCCGTTTGGGATAGTCAACGTTCACAATTTGAATTGGAATGGGCTTTTTATGAATAACGGCAATCCCGTTGATACGATAATACTTATTTGTTGCATTAATTTCTTGTTCAAGCGTCATTCCGCGATTACCATATTGAATCGAAGTGTGCTTGGACTGCGATAATGGGGTTGATTGTTGGAATGATCGTCCGTCAGGGTACTTCAACGCCACAATACATCACCTTCTTATCTCACCTATTATAGCAAGGACGTTAGGGGGAAGCAAAAGGAAGTGGCTTTTGGCGGGAGAATGCGGTAGGATAAGGGTGCATTAATTAAGGGGGGACATTATGCGGCTATGGGTAACGGGTTATCGGAGCTATGAGTTTCCGATTTTTAATAATGATGATCCCCGGATAGCGGTGATCCGTTTTGCGCTAAGACAAGCGTTTATTAACGCTTTTGATGCCGGTTTGGAATGGATAATTACCGGAGGACAGTTGGGCGTTGAACAATGGGCGGCAATGACGGCGGTTACTCTCCGGGATGAATATCCCGAGTTGCATGTTTCAATGATGTTCCCGTACGCAGAGTTTGCTCATCGGTGGAAAGAGGATAAACAGCTGCAGTTAGCTACTCTCCAACAACAGGTTGACTTTCATGCGAACGTCAGTGACCAACCTTACCAGTCACCAGCCCAATTACAAAATTATCAGCGTTTTATGTTGTCTCATACGGATGCAGCCCTTTTAGTGTATGATCAGGAGTATCCAGGAAAACCAAAATACGATTACGCAGCAATTAAACGGTGGCAACAACAACATGATTATCCGTGCACGTTGATTGATATGGATCAACTGCAGAGTGCCGTAACGGAGTATGCAGCGGTGAAGAATGATTTGCAATCATGGTAAATTGTAGCTATAATATAGGCGTTAATGAGTTTACAATGGAGTGTTAGACGAATGAACGATATTAAGCTTACGCCGAAAGAAATTTATGATAAGCACTTCAAGCCCAAAATGCGGGGATATGACCCGGAAGACGTCGATGAGTTTTTGGATCAGGTGATTCAGGACTATGAGAAGTTTAATAAGGTTACCCGGCAACTTGAAGAAGAAAACGACCGCTTGAAAAAGAAAGTTGATGATCTTACCAAGCAGGTTGCGGTTGGTCAGTCTGGCCAGACTGTTCGACCAACGGCTGGGGCCACTAACATGGACATTCTTAAGCGCCTTTCAAACCTTGAGCGGCGGGTGTTTGGTTCCCAGATGAATGATTCTCAGGGGAACCACTTTTAGGTTTAGTTAGTGTTAATCCTGATGTAGGTTTCTGGTAATCGCGGTCTACCTTGAGTAGGCTGAGGAAAGTCCAAGCTTGCACGGGCTGCGATGCCCGTAGTGATCGTACTCGCTGAAAAAATAAGGCGGGGCACCTTAATGGTGACGGCAAACGAAAGGGCTACGGTCGTTAAGGCTATGCTTAAGTAGTTTTGAAAGTGCCACAGAGACGAGGATCGTTGGAAACAACGATTGTGGAACGCGGTAAACCCTGCGAGCAGGTAACCCAAATTTTGGTAGGGGCGCTTCATGACGGAAATGAACTAATCATGGGGGCGAATTGGTTAACAGTTCGGAGATAGATGATTACCACCGATTTCAGTTTCCTGAGACTGGATGACGTACGGAACGTGGCTTATAGAGGCCTACATCTTCAGGAGGGCGGTGACTGTTGTCACGGCCCTTTTATTATTGGTTAATAAATAACGGAGGAATTGCTGGTGGAACGGTATCAGTTAATTACAACGTGTGCGGCAGGAATTGAAGCGTTAACTGGAAATGAACTGCGCCATCTCGGGTACAATGATGTACGGGTGGAGAACGGTCGGGTTCGTTTTAGTGGCACCATTCAGGATATTATTCGAGCAAACCTGTGGCTACGAACGGCGGACCGAGTACGGATTGTTATTGCCGAATTTTCCGCCCGGACGTTTGGTGAATTATTTGATCACGTTAATGCAGTTGAATGGGAGCGGTACTTACCCGTTGATGCTGCGTTTCCTGTTACTGGGAAGTCACAAAAATCGGTTCTTCATAACGTTCCGAGTATTCAGGCAATCACCAAAAAAGCAATCGTTAACCGGTTACAGGTTGTTTTTCATCGGCGGACGCGTCTTCCGGAAACTGGCGCGCAATATCCCGTTCAGGTAGCTCTTAATAAGGATCAAGTACTTCTAACCCTTGATACAACTGGGGCGAGCCTTTTTAAGCGGGGCTATCGGATTAATAAAGGTGCCGCACCGTTAAAGGAAAATATGGCTGCCGCGTTAGTTTTACTAGCGCACTGGTATCCAGAGATGCCGTTTGTTGATCCAGTGTGTGGGTCAGGAACGATCCCGATTGAGGCGGCGATGATTGGTCATAACATTGCGCCGGGGTTTAACCGTGATTTTACGTGCGAACAGTGGGAATGGTTACCCCAGCAGGTCAGCGCCAATGAACGGGCGGCCGCAGATGCGGCGGCGGACTACGATCGGGAATTAGACATTACTGGTTATGATATTGATGGGCGGATGGTCGCAATTGCCCGGCAAAATGCGCAGGAAGCAGGGTTATTTCATAGTATTACCTTTAAGCAAATGGCAGCGAAGGACTTTAAAACCGATAAAAAAAATGGTGTAATTGTTGCTAACCCACCGTATGGCGAACGGTTAGGGGACCGCCAAGCAGCTAGAAAACTGTATGCACAAATGGGGGCGGTTTACCGGCCATTGGCGAGTTGGAGTAAGTATATTTTGACTGGTGACATGGAATTTGAACGCTTTTATGGTCAACCTGCCACTAAGCGTAGAAAGTTATATAACGGACGGTTACGAACAGACCTTTTTCAGTATTGGGGGAAAAAAGTAAAGTAAGCCTCGTAATAAAGTAAGTAGTGGAAAGTAAGCCATTTATGGCTTACTTCCCACTACTTACTTTATGCTTTTCCCACCAATGTTTAACAGTGATGGCAGTCATTCCAATAACGTACAGGGATGTAAACGTTACACAACATCCTCCAGACGAGTACATTAAGAAAAGGAGGGGGATAGCGCCATAAAGGAAAAACCGCTTAAAGGATGGATCAATGCGCCCGGCGGCCATTGGGACAACCCCTTGGGGATCAGCGATTACCTCTTGTGGGCAGTACTGACGACAGGAGGGGCAGTTTTCAGTAAAACTAACAATGTTAGGATCGTTTGTAGGAACCCGGTTAATTCGGTACCGGTGAGTAGTAATGAAATCGATATTATATTCAATTGTGCATGCGCTGCACCGTAGTCGTACCCGCCCGTGAGGAATTACAGCCACTTTCCCCTGGTAAATTTTAATAATAAGGAGTGTTGTTTGAATGATGAAGTTGGTTGTAATAAGAATAATGATAAGACTGTTAACTACTAACAACCACTCCGGCATTCCCGGTACCATTCAAAACGCTCCTTTCTTTAGTTAGTCATAGAGTTAGTATAACATAAGGCTACCATTCTTAAAAAGTAAGTAAAGAAAACCAACGCTGCAGGAGTAATAAGCTGAGTGCATCATGGAGCAAGGAGTGGGGGATTAGAAGCTTCTACTCGGTCTGTTTGTTTAAGCGCTGAATTATAGATATTTGGTTTATGGCACAATACCAATTAGGTTATTGAAACGCCTTATTAATGAATTGCCGCATTATCTGTTGCTTAGCTTGCTGTTCTGCGCGCTGCGTTACTTGAACTCGTTGGTGTGAACTCATTGTGGGGTTCTTTTGCATGGCCTGGGTAACTTGCTGTTTAACAAGCAGTGGTACTTGCTGTTTCATTGCTTGAGCAATGGCAGGTTTATCGTGTTTTAACCGTTGCTGTGCCCGCTTAAGTTGTGCAACACTCACGACCTGCCAGCTAACCGGAATGGTAAACCGATAATGACGTTGTTTAACCTGATTTTCTAAGCCAAGACCGCAGTATAGGACACGCCAAAATGAATTTTTTGCCTGGTATTTGGTTTTTGTAATTGTGACCGTTGCAGTTTTAGCACGGGAAGAATGAATAACCTGAGTTGACGCAGAAACATCTGCATCAGTGTGACTGACCTTAGTTGTGACGGCTGGTTTGTATAGGTAAACCTTTTCACTTCCCGTTCCTAACTGTTTGTACATTAATAGGTTAACCGGTAACTTTTTAGGGTTGATGGTTGGCTGTAACTTTGTAGTAGTAGTTACCGCTACTTCTTTCATTCCCAGGTGACTGACGTCATTGAGCATCAGTGTGAGGGAGCAGGCAACCGCAATCAAAAAAAATCCAGCACAAATAACCACTTTTAGCAGGTGTCCGTGGTGCCATAGAATTGACAGCACTAAGAATAGTAGCAGTGCGACAACAAGAATAACTAAAATCATGCTTCTTCACCATCCTTTGAATCAAGAGGAAGGTCAACTTTCCGCTTAACATCCTTGAAATAAAACGCAATGATAATTCCAAGTATCCCGAAGAGGAATGCCAGGAAGAACGTCATATGATACCCACCAAGAGCAGCACTAATCATCTGGTGCTTGTATTTCAGCGGAGCTGTATAAAGCAGGTGGTGAGCCGGTTCCATATGATCCTGAACATTAGTCAATGCTGTTGTAAAAATTGCTGTGCCAATTGCTCCAGAAACTTGCCGGAGGGTGTTGTTGACGGCCGTTCCGTCATTGATTTTTGCCAGTGGCAGGGCGTTCATTCCGGCCGTATTAACCGGCATCATTACGAACGAAACCCCAACAACCCTGACGGCATAAAGAACGATAATTTCGATCATTGGGGTAGTTGTTGAAATCGTGATAAAGTTAAACGTTCCCAGCGTAAGAATTGCTAATCCGGTCATTGCAAGTTTTTTAGCACCCATTCGGTCATATAAGAACCCGGAAATTGGGTTAATTAGCCCCATCATCAGTGCTCCAGGAAGTAACATTAATCCGGAATGGAACGGAGTTTGTCCGCGAACAATTTGGATGTACATTGGGAGAATTAGCTCGACCCCAACTAGGGCAATCCGGGCGATTGACCCAAGAATGGAAGCAATCGTAAAGTGCCAGTTTTTAAGCAGTCGAATATCCAAGAAGGCTTTATCGCCAAGCTTAATCTGCCGCCAGCAAAAGAGGGCAATGAAGATGGCTCCAATGATTAAGCTTAGAAGAACTTGAAATGATCCCCAGCCATCCGTTCCGGCTTCGGATGTTCCGTAAAGAAACGAACCAAATCCAACTACGGAAAGCATGGCAGAGAGAACGTCAATCTTAGGGTGGGATAACTCCAGAACGGTTCGCATAAAGAAGAACGCCATGACGATGTCAATAATTGAAATCGGAATTAAGATTCCAAAAATCATCCGCCAATTAAAGGTGTCAATGATCCATCCTGAAAGCGTTGGGCCAATTGCTGGGGCCATTCCAACAGCAAGACCGACAATCCCCATGATTGTTCCCCGTTTATCAACCGGGAAAATCGTTAAGGCAATGGATTGCATGAGGGATGTCATCACCCCAGCACCAACGGCCGAAACAAGCCGGCCTGTTAGCAGTAATCCGAAATTATTTGCAAAGTATGAAATTGTAATTCCCACCGTAAAGAGAATCATTGCGGCGATGTAAAGGAGTTTTGAGCTGAAGCGGTTCATTAACCAGGCGGTAATCGGAATCATTACCCCGGTTACCAGCATAAATCCGGTTGAAAGCCATTGAACTGTCGAAGCCCCAATTCCAAATTTACTCATAAAAGTTGGGTATGCCGTTCCCAGCATTGTTCCGGCAAGAAAACCAACGAACCCGCCAATAATTAGGGTTATAAAAAGAAGAAACCGACTATACGGTTTACCGTGAACATCGGTTGCAGGTTTCATCTTTGCCATGTAATTCACCTCGAATTGATCTTTTTAAACTGGTTTCTATTTTAGCACTTAAACATTGGAAGTGCTAAAAATATTCTTTGCGCGAGCAGCCAACATGACGGTATGTCATGTGACATCTTGTCATTTTACGCCGGGTGGAAGTGATTGTCAATTGAAAGGATCATTTTTTCATCATCTGCGGTTAGATTGTAAAATGGGGTATAATTGAGAAAAAAGTCTTGGGGTGGCATCAGGTGAGTCAGGAAAAAAGAATTGCGTTAATCAAACAACTGTTAGAGGAACGACAGGAATTATCAACGCGGGATATTATGCATGAGTTTGGTGTGTCGCAAGACACCGCCCGGCGGGACATTGTTTTACTAACTAAGCGGGGTGAAGTGCGGCGAACACATGGAGGAATTTTACCGTTGGATTTTGGGCGGAGTGTTCCTAATTTTCAAAGCCGATTGTCGCGTTTTACCAAGCAGAAAACGCAAATTGCGGTGGCTGCGGCAGAGTATTTTGAACCTCATCATGTTTATTTTATCGATTCATCAACGATTTTGCTTAAGACTTGTCAGAACCTTAATATGTCCGTGACAATTATGACCCATTCGCTGGATAATTGCGTTGCGCTGGCGGAACGCAGTAAGGTGACGGTGAAGGTTCTAAGTGGAACGTTAAACCATGATAACCGGTTTTTTTACTCTCATGATGCCATTGAAGAGCTCAGTAATATTGCCTTTGATACCGCGTTTATTGCGGCCTCAGGAATTGATCGGCATGGATTGTACTTACTAGATGAAGAAGATGCGCAAATTGTTGGGATGGCAGTTCGCCGGGCACGAAAGGTCATTTTGGTGGCGGAACATCAGAAGTTTACGAACCAGTCATATTTTCGGATTTGTTCCCCGGCAAAGGTATCCCTCTTTATCACGGATCAGCGCTTAACTGCGGAACAGCGCGCGATTTTTCCGCGTGAGACTGAAATTCGGATCGTTGGAAATGAACAGGGAGGAGAACAGGGATGAAGCAACAGGATAAACCGATTGGCATTTTCGACTCGGGAGTTGGTGGAATTTCTGTATTGCGTGCGGCTGTGCGGGAACTTCCGCATGAGGATTTTTGTTATTTTGGTGATTCTGCGAATGCACCATATGGTCCCCGGCCAACGGCGGAGGTGCAACGTTTAAGCGAAGCGGTTGTTGGGCATCTATTGGCAAGGAAAGTTAAGGCAATTGTTATTGCATGTAATACGGCAACTAGCGCGGCAGCGGCGCTTTTGCGGCAAAAGTACGCAGCGCTTCCGATTATCGGAATTGAACCGGCAGTGAAGCCCGCGGTTGAGCAACATCCCGGGCAACAGATTATTGTGATGGCGACGCCGTTAACGCTGCGGGAAGAGAAGTTTACTCAGCTGGCGGAACGTTATCGCCAACAAGCAACTATTATCCCGCTGGCGGCGCCGGCTTTAGTTGAGTTTGTTGAGGCTGGTATAATGGACACGCCTGCGGTGCATGACTACCTCCATAAATTACTTGCGCCGTACGCCGCGACAGCTGCAGCCGTTGTTTTAGGTTGTACGCACTTTCCGTTCGTTCGGGCGGCAATTGCGCAGGAGATGCGTCCTGGGATTCCAATTATTGATGGCGGTGCCGGGACAGCCCGGGAATTGCGGCGGCAGTTAGAAGCTAAGAATCTGCTTAACCTCCAGCAGCCAGCAGGACAGGTCGCATTTGAAAACAGTACGGCAACTCCGGCGATGATTCAGTTAAGTGAGCGGTTATTTAATGAAAAAGACGATTAGTGAAATCAAAAAATGGCTTCAAACAGGATTGACTGAAGTAGAGGTGGCTTCCCTGCGAGCGGACTCCCGGAAGGGCGTTCAGCGGTTGGTTGCCCAATATGATCGCCTTCAAGAAAAGAAGCATCATGCTCAGGAGGCCTTTGAACGCCGGTTAGTGGTTGAACGCCGTTTGTGGCAGGCGGGGGACCAGTACGTCGCAGGGATTGACGAAGTTGGTCGGGGTCCCTTAGCTGGACCGGTTGTTGCGGCGGCAGTTATTTTGCCGCATAATTTTAATTTAGTTGCGGTAAATGATTCGAAACAATTGAGCGCTGCACTACGTGAGCAGCTTTACGGTCAGATTTTAAGTCAGGCCGTTGCTGTAGCAATCGGAACCGCATCGAATAAATTGATTGATCGAGTTAATA
The DNA here is from genome assembly GCF_045033025.1 of Ligilactobacillus sp. LYQ139. NCBI lineage: Bacteria > Bacillati > Bacillota > Bacilli > Lactobacillales > Lactobacillaceae > Ligilactobacillus > Ligilactobacillus sp. LYQ139. The sequence goes on along the minus strand of NZ_JBJFZW010000002.1, from coordinate 132,016 downwards.
TTTATGAAGCAACTCGGATTGCAATGGGAGAGGCGGTGAATCATCTTGTTGTGACGCCAACCCATCTTATTGTTGATGCGATGCAAGTACCGGTTACGCTTCCCCAGGAACGGTTAATTAAGGGCGATGCGAAGTCAGCCTCGGTTGCGGCAGCTAGTATCGTAGCTAAGGTTGTCAGGGACAGGTTAATGAGCTTTTATGACGAAGTTTATCCGGGTTATGGTTTTGAACAGAACGCTGGCTACGGAACAAAGGAACACTTGGCAGGTCTTGATAGCCTGGGAGTGACCCCAATTCACCGGCGGACCTTTGCCCCGGTTGCGAAGCGGCTTAGTAAATGAAAAAATGACACTTTCTTTGCGTACTTATTCAATGAGGAAGAACGTAAAGGAAGTGTCTTTTTGTGCGGAATTTGTTAATTATGTTTCATATGAGCAGTTTACGGACATTAGCACGAGAATGGCGGTTGATTGCCATTATTCGACGCACGCATCAGGTTCCGGTGTTATCAGTAATTCCAACATTACTCGGTTTTTCTAATATCCAGACTGGGCGGTGGCAAACTGAGTTGCGGGAACGGCTTCTGATAAAACGGTGGCAAAGGTGCCGACAAACAGGGCAGATTGTGACAATTATTGATGATGAATATCCAGCACTTTTAAGGGAGAGTTACAGGCCGCCGGTTGTGCTATTTTATCGGGGATCCTTGGTGCGATTACATCGGCCTTTATTGGCGGTAGTTGGTGCCAGACGGTGCACAAATTATACCCGGGAGGTGTTAGGCGAACTGTTACCGCCGCTAATTAACCGGCAAGTTGGAATTGTGAGTGGGCTGGCTAAGGGAGCGGACCGGATTGCTCATGAGGTAACCTGTCGTTTTCGGGGAGTGCCAATTGGGGTCATCGGAACAGGGTTAGATAAAGCTTATCCCCGAGAGAATGCCGGGCTTCAGGAAAGTGTTGCGCGTAGCGGTGTTTTGTTAAGTGAATATCCACCGGGAACGGGCCCACGACGGCATCATTTTCCCGAACGAAACCGGATAATTGCGGCATTAAGTTCAGCTACCCTTGTAACGGAGGCACAGTTACGGAGTGGGAGTCTGATTACTGCCAACCTTGCGTTACAGGCCAATCGGAACGTGTTGGCAGTTCCCGGACCAATTACCGCACCAACATCAATGGGAACAAACGAGTTAATTCAAGCGGGGGCCACCCCAGCGTTAAATTCTGTAAGTATAATGGAAGAATTTGGTTTAACTTGACAGTAATAATTGTGGTAGCATATGATGAAAAGCGATTTTGATATGCGAAAAGGAGTTGGTGACGATGCCGAAAACGGCGAGTGCAACAACGACAACCACAAAGAAAACAACGAAGCGGAAAACGATCCGACGCCGGGTGAAGAAGAACCTCGTGATTGTTGAATCACCGTCAAAGGCTAAGACTATTCAAAAATATCTTGGATCGCGGTACAAGGTAATGGCTAGTCTCGGGCACGTTCGCGATCTTCCTAAAAGTACGATGGGAATTGACGTTGAAAATGATTATGCCCCGCATTATATTTCAATTCGGGGAAAGGGTCCGGTAATTAAAGAGTTACGGAAGGAAGCAAAAAAAGCCAACCACGTATATTTGGCTTCTGACCCCGACCGGGAAGGGGAGGCGATTGCTTGGCACTTATCCTATCTTCTCGGGCTTGATCCTAAAGATAAAAATCGGGTTGTCTTCAATGAAATTACGAAGGATACGGTTAAAAGTGCTTTTAAAACCCCCCGTGCCATTGATATGAGCTTGGTTGATGCGCAGCAGGCACGCCGGGTACTGGACCGACTTGTGGGATATTCAATTTCGCCGTTGCTGTGGGCGAAGGTTAAGCGGGGGTTATCAGCTGGCCGTGTTCAGTCCATTGCACTTAACCTGATAATTCAGCGGGAACAAGAAATTAAAAACTTTAAGCCTGAGGAGTACTGGTCAATTGATGCTGAGTTTAAGAAAAACCGGTCAACGTTTGCTGCTGCTTTTTATGGGATTGACGGAAAGAAGACAACACTCCCTAACAGTGAAGCTGTTCAGCAGATAATGCAACGGGTTAACTCAAAGCAATCGTTTACTGTCACTAACGTCACGAAAAAGGAACGGAAGCGGTTTCCTGCTTTGCCATTTACCACGTCAACAATGCAGCAAACAGCGAATAACACCCTCCGGTTTAGTACTGCTAAAACGATGATGGTGGCTCAGCAATTATACGAAGGGATTAATATTGGACGCGGAGGTGCGGTTGGTTTAATTACGTACATGCGGACCGATTCGACCCGGATTTCAACAGTGGCTAAGCATGAAGCAGCACAGCTAATTAATGATAAGTACGGTGCAAAATATGCAGCTGTAAAACCACGGCGGGGGAAGTTACCGGAGGGAGCACAGGATGCGCATGAGGCAATTCGTCCGTCGTCGGTGCTACGGACGCCAGACTCAATTGCGAAGTATCTAACAAAGGATCAACTTCGGTTATATACGTTAATTTGGTCCCGGTTTGTAGCAAGTCAAATGACGCCGGCGATTATTGATACGATGAAGGTTACGCTAGAACAAAACCACGTACAGTACCGTGCTACCGGTTCAAAGATGAAGTTTCCGGGGTTCATGAAGGTGTATAAGGATGCCAAGCAAAAGGATAACCAGCTTCCTGATTTGGCAGTAGGAGATGCGGTAACTTTGGTAAGTAACCAACCGAACCAACATTTTACGCAACCACCTGCGCGGTATACGGAGGCTGCTCTAATCAAAACACTTGAAGAAAATGGTGTAGGGCGGCCATCAACGTATGCACCAACGTTGAGTACAATCCAAAAGCGTTACTACGTTAAATTGGCGGCCCGGAAATTTACGCCAACCGAACTGGGAATTATTGTTAATAATATTATCAAAGATTGCTTTCCGGATATTCTAAACGTTAAGTTTACGTCCAACCTTGAACAGGAACTGGACGATATCGAGGAAGGAAAGCGGCAGTGGGTTAAGGTGATTGACGAATTTTATCAGCCCTTCGCCCAAGAGGTGGCGACCGCGGAAAAGAAGGTTGCAACGATTAAGATTAAGGATGAACCGGCTGGGATTGACTGTGATGTGTGCGGAGCACCAATGGTGATTAAGATGGGACGGTACGGTAAGTTTTACGCCTGCAGTCGGTTCCCGGACTGTCGTAATACCAAAGCAATCATAAAGAAAACCGGGGTAACGTGTCCAAAGTGTGGAAAGGGCGATGTACTTGAACGGAAGTCCAAAAAGAACCGGCTGTTTTATGGTTGCTCCCGGTATCCGGACTGTGATTTTGTTTCATGGGATAAACCAGTTGGCCGGAAGTGCCCAAAATGTGGAGCATACCTGGTAGAGAAGAAGTCGCGGAAGGGGCTCCAGGTAAAGTGTAGTAGTTGTGATTATGCTGAAAAACTCCAGCCGAAGTAGTGAATTAAGGAAAGAAGGAAGTAATCGTGCCAACTAGTTTTCATGCAACGACAATTTGTGCTGTGCGGCATAACGGTCATACTGCAATGGCGGGGGACGGACAGGTAACAATGGGCGAAAAGGTAATTATGAAGAACAACGCCCGGAAGGTACGGCGAATTTACCACAATAAGGTTGTGGTTGGGTTTGCCGGGAGTGTTGCCGATGCCTTTAACCTAGAAGAACGGTTTGAAAAGAAGCTTGAAGAGTATAGTGGAAACTTGCAACGTGCTGCTGTTGAACTCGCCCAGGAGTGGCGGACGGATCAAGCACTTCAAAAACTCGAAGCACTGTTGATTGTAATGGATAAGGATAACTTGTTGCTTGTTTCAGGATCGGGTGAAGTAATTGAACCTGATGAGGACGTTCTCGCCATTGGTTCGGGAGGTAATTATGCCCTTGCGGCAGCAAAGGCCCTTACGCGGCATGCCAAGGATATGACCGCCGTTGATATTGCTAGAGCTGCCATTGATATTGCTGGCGGGATTGATATTTTTACTAACCATAACATCATTGCAGAGGAACTATAGGGGGCAATCAAAATGGATGAAATGGATAAAACGCCCAAGCAAATTGTTGCTGAACTGGATAAGTATGTAATCGGCCAGGATGCGGCGAAAAGGTCAATTGCCGTGGCATTACGCAACCGGTATCGACGGATGCAAGTTCCGGACGCAATGCGGGATGAGATCACCCCGAAAAACGTTCTGATGATTGGGCCGACAGGGGTGGGGAAAACCGAGATTGCCCGCCGGCTTGCTAAAATTGTGAATGCTCCCTTCATTAAGGTTGAAGCAACAAAATTCACAGAAGTAGGGTATGTTGGGCGTGATGTTGAATCAATGGTGCGGGATCTTGTCGAAGTGGCATATAAGATGGAACAGGATGCGGCTTTTGCCCGAGTACGGGATAAGGCTACACAGCGAGCTGATGCGGACCTTGTGCGGACACTTGTTCCTGCTAAACCGTCCGAAGACCAGCAAAAGCAAACGCAGGAACGGTTTATGGCAATGATGCGTGATTTGCAGCACGGAAAGATGCCCGATCTTAGTCAGACAATGCAACAAGGGACGGAAGAAGACCACCTCTCACCGGAGATTCAGGCTAAACGGCAGCAGGTGCAGCAACAGCTTCAAAACGGTGAACTTGAAAATCAAGACGTTACCATTCAGGTAACTGATCCGGGACAAAATCTAGGAAACAACGATATGCTTGGTCAGATGGGAATTGATTTGAGCGCGGTGCAATCAATGCTTCCCCAACGCCGAATAACCCGGACAATGCCTGTGGCGGAAGCCCGGGAGGTATTTATCCGGGAGGAATCAGCACAGCTAGTTAATGATGCTGACCTTGCAGAGGCGGCTATTAAACGAGCAGAAAACACGGGAATTATTTTTATTGATGAAATCGATAAAATTACGGCAACTGGCCAGCGTAATTCTGGTGAGGTTTCACGGGAAGGAGTACAGCGTGATATTTTGCCAATTGTTGAGGGCTCGCAGGTTAAAACCAAATATGGAATGGTAAGTACGGACCATATGTTGTTCATTGCATCAGGGGCGTTTCATGAAAGTAAGCCAAGTGATCTGATTGCGGAACTTCAGGGGCGTTTTCCGATTCGGGTTGAACTTGATGATCTAAAAGTTGATGACTTCGTAAAAATCCTCACTGAACCGCAAAACGCGTTGGTTAAACAGTACATGGCATTAATCGCAACAGATAATGTCAAAGTAACGTTTACGATTGAAGCTATTCAGCGAATTGCTCAAATTGCATACGATGTTAACCATGATACGGATAATATCGGAGCCCGGCGGTTGCACACCATTCTGGAACGACTACTTGAAGATCTGTTATATGAAGGGCCAGATATGGGAGTCGGCGAGGTTACCATTACCGCAGCATACGTGGACGAAAAGATTGGAAAGATTGCGAAAAATCAAGATCTAAGTCGATATATTTTATAATAGCAATTAAATGAATAATAAAAATCCGGTGATTCACTTCCGATTAGCGAATCACCGGATTTTTGTCGAAATTTAATTGTTATTTTTCTTTCGTTCCCGTTGCCGCCGCTGATAACCAAGCCCGAAGGAGACCATGTTTTCGGCGCCGTTTTCAATGCGTTTAATGTTTTGCCGGTGCCGGATAAAAACAAAGACTGTTATTAGTAATCCGATTACGCCTAAGAAATAGTCATGCATGAGGAATGCGAGAACGGTAATGACAACAAAGCACGTTAGGCTTGCTATGCTGACCATACTGGTAAGGTATAACGTTAAGGCAAAGAGAGCACATCCAATAACAAACAGCACCGGATTATAAATAAAAAGGGCACCGGCACTGGTTGCAACGGCTTTTCCGCCCTTAAAGTTAGCAAAAAGTGGGAAGACGTGGCCGATAATTGCAGCGATTCCGGCAAGCAGGGGATTGAACGGAGCGTGCAAAACAATGGCAAGCGCCACCGCTGCGGATCCCTTAAGCATGTCCATCAAAAATACGATGATTCCAGCCCGTTTTCCTAACACCCGGAAGGCATTGGTTGTTCCCATGTTGCCACTCCCAAAGTTGCGAATATCCTTTTTGTAAAAAATCTTTCCAATCCATACGCCCGATGGAATTGAACCTAGGAGATAACCGCATAGCAGAATTAAAATAACCTTTACCGTAAGCATTTATAACTCCTCCTCAGTTTATGCTCTTTCATTCTAGCATGGAAAAGCGGGAAGTACCACGAAATTCAGGGAAAGAGCGAAGGTGTGATATAATCATCTGTGCTATGGCAATTCGCCACTGAGATCAGGCTAAACCAAGAAATAAGTGATAGGAAGGTGCTGCGGTAAATGGGACAAACCAAGTACAACGATGATTCAATCCAGGTGCTCAAGGGGCTTGAGGCCGTTCGGAAACGCCCCGGGATGTACATTGGCTCGACCGATTCAAAGGGGCTTCATCACCTTGTATATGAAATTGTTGATAATGCGGTGGATGAGGCCCTTTCCGGTTACGGAAAACAAATCGACGTAACCATTCACGCAGATGATTCCATTACTGTTTCGGACTATGGCCGGGGCATGCCGGTTGGGATGCACGCAACGGGAATTCCAACGGTGGAGGTTATTTTCACCGTATTGCATGCCGGCGGGAAGTTTGGTCAGGGGGGCTATAAAACCTCTGGTGGGCTTCATGGCGTGGGGGCATCGGTTGTTAACGCCCTGTCAAGTAGGCTAACGGTTAATACTGTTCGGGACGGGATTGAGTATGAGGAAGATTTTGAAAACGGGGGGCATCCGGTTGGCACGCTCAAAAAGCTCGGCAAGGCGAAGCGTCGGTCAGGAACGACCGTGACGTTCAAACCGGATCCGACCATTTTTTCGACAACTCATTACAAGTACGACGTTCTAGCGGAGCGCCTGCGGGAGGCGGCCTTCCTGTTGAAGGGTGTTAAGATTACCCTTACCGATGAACGGACAAATACTAGCGATACGTTCCACTTTGAAGAAGGAATTAAGGAATTTGTCACGTACTTAAATGAGGAAAAGGACGTTCTCGGGGACGTGATGTACTTTGAGGGGAAGCAACAGGGAATTGAAGTGGAAGTTGCTGCCCAGTATAACGATGGGTACTCCGAAAACATTATTTCATTCGTTAATAACGTGCGTACTAAGGACGGAGGAAGCCACGAAGCTGGGATGAAGGCGGCGTGGACTAAGGCGTTCAACGAATACGCACGAAAGGTCGGCTTGTTAAAGGAAAAAAGTAAAAATTTAGATGGAAGTGACGTCCGGGAAGGATTATCAGCAGTGATTTCCGTGCGAATTCCGGAAGAACTGCTGCAATTTGAAGGCCAAACCAAGGGAAAGCTTGGGACCCCAGAAGCCCGGACAGCGGTTGCTGATGTGGTAGGCGCACAACTTGGGTACTACCTAATGGAAAACGGTGATTTTGCCCAGGAGTTGGTCCGAAAAGCGTTAAAAGCCCGGGATGCCCGGGAAGCTGCTCGGAAAGCCCGGGATGAAAGCCGGAGTGGTAAAAAGCGGCGGAAAAAGGACCGTTTATTATCCGGAAAATTAACTCCAGCGCAGTCCCGGAACGCCAAGCGGAATGAGCTTTTTTTAGTGGAAGGGGATTCTGCCGGTGGGTCGGCTAAGCAGGGGCGCGATCGGAAGTTTCAGGCGATTCTTCCTCTCAGGGGGAAAGTGTTAAACACTGAAAAGGCAAAGCTCCAGGACATTATGAAAAACGAAGAAATCAATACCATGATTTATACGATTGGTGCGGGGGTTGGCCCGGAATTTGACATTCAAGATGCAAACTACGACAAGATCATTATTATGACCGATGCGGATACCGACGGGGCCCACATTCAAATTCTACTTTTAACGTTTTTCTACAAGTACATGCGGCCAATGATCGACGCCGGGCGCGTGTACATTGCGTTGCCGCCGCTGTATAAGGTCCAAAAGAAGGTTAAGGGAAAACTTCAGGTTCGGTACGCATGGACGGACAGTGAGCTTGACCAGGTAACCGCCGCAATGGGGAAGGGGTATTCCCTGCAACGCTTTAAGGGACTTGGTGAAATGAACGCCGATCAGTTGTGGGAAACAACGATGAACCCGGCAACCCGGACACTGGTTCGTGTGCGAATTGACGACGCTCAAGTTGCCGAAAAGCGGGTTACAACGCTAATGGGTGATAAGGTTGCACCGCGCCGAAAATGGATTGAAAAGAACGTACAGTTCTCATTGGAAGAGGATGGCAGTTTATTAGATACAATTGCAGCTGAAGGCGCTCACGGGACACCTTCCTCGGCAACTAATCCTGGCGAATCCGTCCCGTTATTTACCGATGAGTTAGATTAAGGAGGGGTGTTTTTGACGACCAAGGAAGCTAGTCATATTCAAGAACTTTCACTGGAAGCAGTAATGGGTGAACGTTTTGGCCGTTATTCAAAGTACATTATTCAGGAACGGGCGTTACCGGATATTCGTGATGGGCTCAAACCCGTTCAGCGCCGAATTTTGTTTGCAATGAACCAGGATGGAAATACCCACGATAAGGCGTTTCGGAAATCGGCTAAGTCCGTGGGGAACGTCATGGGAAATTTTCACCCGCACGGTGATAGTTCAATTTACGAAGCGATGGTGCGGCTTAGCCAGGATTGGAAGCTGCGTATGCCGTTAATTGAAATGCACGGAAATAACGGTTCAATGGACGGCGATCCTCCGGCTGCAATGCGATACACTGAGGCGCGGTTATCTGAGATTGCTGCGGAGATGCTGAAAGATATTGATAAAAAGACCGTGGCGATGGTGCTCAATTTTGATGATACGGAGTACGAGCCCACGGTTCTTCCGGCGCGGTTTCCCAACCTATTAGTTAATGGGGCGACGGGAATTTCTGCCGGGTACGCGACGGAGATTCCCCCCCACAACCTAACGGAAGTCATTGATGCACTGGTGTATTTAATTGAACATCCAAACGCAGACCTTGTTGACTTGATGCAGTTTGTCCAGGGCCCTGATTTTCCGACTGGTGGTATTATGCAGGGGCGTGACGGTATCAGACAAGCCTATAAAACCGGCCGTGGTAAAACGGTTTTGCGGGCCAAGACGGCCATTGAACCGCTTCGTGGTGGCAAACAACAAATTGTTATTACTGAAATTCCGTATGAGGTTAATAAGGCACAGCTTGTTAAGAAAATTGATGAACTACGGTTGTTAAAACGGGTTGAAGGAATCAGCGAGGTCCGTGATGAAAGCGATCGGGAAGGATTACGCATCGTTGTTGAGCTGAAAAAGAATGCGCAGGCGCAGGGAATTTTAAATTACCTGTTTAAGAATACGGACTTGCAGGTAACCTACAACTTTAACATGGTGGCCATTAATAATAAGCGGCCCGAACACGTGGGGTTAAAGACCATCCTTACAGCGTACCTGGATCATCAACGACAGGTAACCACTAAGCGGACGCAGTTTGACCTTCAAAAGGCCCAGGACCGGCAGCACATTGTGGCCGGCTTAATTAAGGCGTTATCAATCCTTGATCAGGTGATTAAAACGATTCGGGGTTCGGAAAATAAAAAGGACGCTAAGAATAATTTGGTTACCCAATATGACTTTACGGAAAAGCAGGCAGAAGCCATTGTTTCCCTGCAACTGTACCGGTTAACGAATACGGATGTGACGGCATTGCAACAAGAAGCGGGCGAGCTGGCCAAGCAGATTGCCCGTTATGAGAAGGTGTTAGGGAGTCCCAAAGAATTAGATCGGGTAATTAAGCGGGAACTGATGGCCGTAGCGAAGAAGTATGGTACGCCACGGCTAACGGAAATTCAAGATGAGATTCAGTCCCTGACCGTGAAGACCGAAGTGACTGTTGCCAAGGAAGATGTTCAACTTCTGGTTTCACGGACGGGATACGTGAAGCGTTCTTCGCTACGTTCTTACAAGGCCTCGGGGGATGAGAATGGGTTGAAAGAAGATGATTACCCGGTACTTGAGCAAACCGTCAGCACGCTTGATCATCTCTTTATTTTTACGAATAAGGGAAACGTAATTTACCGGCCGGTTCACGAAGTTCTTGAAACCCGCTGGAAGGAGACGGGGGAACACCTGTCTCAAAGCGTTGGGTTGGACGCAGATGAAGTGGTAATTCAAGCGCTGTGTTTCCCTGACTTGAAGCAGACAGGCCAATTTGTATTTGCTACCCAGAATGGATTGATTAAACGGACCGATTTTGCTGCCCTGAAACCAGGGCGGACATATCGTTCCCGGGCAAGTGTCTTCATGAAACTTAAAGTAGCGGGTGATGAAGTACTCCTAGCAGCGTACCAGCAGGCTGAGGATCCAGCAATGCAAGTGTTCTGTATGTCTCATGGAGGGTATGGTTTGCGGTATGCATTAAGCGAAGTTCCTGTGAGCGGAGCACGGGCTGCCGGTGTAAAGTGTATGGATTTGCGGGATGGACGCTTAAGTGCGGTACTGCTTGTCCATGAGAATGATCAGGTAGCATTGATTACCCAGCGGGGTGCGTTTAAGCGGATGAACGTAGCGGAAGTGCCGCTGACATCCCGGGCCCGTCGTGGAGTGCAAATCCTGCGCGAATTAAAGCGGAACCCTCACCGAATTGTTGCGGGTATGGTTATTTCTAACAAAATGCAATTGGAAGTGGTTACAGCAACGGGACAGGTTCTCCCAGTTGATCCGGAAGCCTTTCCGGTAGGGGATCGATACTCTAACGGGTCATTTATTCTTGATCCGGTCGCGGATGGAACCCCCAAACGACTCCAAGCGGGAAAACAGAAAGAAGAATAGATTATTAGGGAAAGGAGGCCGTGACGAGAAGTCACGGCCTTCTTACTAATTTAGTATAACTGCTAATTAAACGATCATTTATTCCACTCGCGCATAAATTCGGTTAGAAATGCCTGCATGTACGCAGTGCGGGCGTGCGCCATTGTCTTCCCGGCAGCGGTGTTCATGGTTGCCTCTAAGTGGAGTAGTTTTTCATGAAAGTGGTTAATACTGGTTTCCTTATGATGTCGGTAGGTTTCCTTATTAGTACTCATTACAACGGGAACGGTCGGGTCATAAATTGGTTGATGATGCGCACCACCATAGGCAAACGCTCGCGCAATTCCAATCGCCCCGAGGGCATCTAACCGGTCAGCATCCTGAACGTATTGACCGGGAACGGGAAGTTTAAAGTGATGCTCAAGGTTAGCTGCATACGACATGTGAGTGATGGTTGTGTGGAGGATTTCTTGGTTCTTATGGGAGAACCGGCGAATAGTTGGCAACGTCATAATTTGGTGCCACTGAGTGGTGGGGGTTGCTGTCACCTTTTCGTCTACAACATCGTGCAGGTATCCCATCGTAGCAATTAACCGAAGGATGGTGGTTGAAGCCGCAGGGAAATCATCCTGGTATAAGCGAACAGCATTCCGCGCAACCCGCTCAGCATGGTAAACATCATGACCGGTAGCATCATTCCCTAATACTTGTTTGGTAAGGGCGGCTACGTCGTCAGCAATGTAAATTAAAGTCATTTTGGTCCTCCCGAAGGTTTTTTTAACTGGTTAATAATCGTTTTGTTGGGGGTGACGAAGAGGGTGTGCTGTCCTTCGTAAATGACGAACCCTGGTTTAGCACCGTTGGGTTTTCGAATGTGCCGAACAGCAACATAGTCAACCGGAACGTTCGCGGAAGTGCGCGCCTTTGAGAAGTAGGCGGCTAACTGGGCCGCTTCCGTCAGGGTTGTTTCGCTGGGATCAGCGGCACTCACAATTACGTGTGATCCCGGGACGTTTTTGGCGTGGAGCCAAATGTCGCTTTTCCGGGCGGTTTTGAGGGTAAGTTGATCGTTTTGCAGGTTATTCTTTCCAACCGTAATGGGGGTCCCATCACTTGCAATATACCGGTCCGGACGACTAAGCTTTTGTCGTCGCCGTTTTCCACTTTTAAGCCGCTTTTCCGGCCGGAGATAACCCTGTTGTTGGAGTTCCATTTTAATATCCGGTAATTCTCCTGGTGTAGCTAGTTCAACCTGGGTGGCAATGCTATCCAGGTAATTAATTTCTGTTGTAGTGAGTTCAATCTGGTGGGTAATGTACTTTACTCCGTTTTTAAGCTTGTTATACCGCTTAAAGTATTTCTGGGCGTTACGGGACGGGCTGAGTTCTGGGGAGAGGGAGATTGTAATATCCCGGTTGTTATCGTAAAAGTTCGGGACGGTAACTTGTTTCATCCCGGGGCGAAGTTGTCTCATGTAGGTGGTTAGTAATTCCCCCTTAATCCGGAAATTATCCGCATTATCGGTGGCTGCAAGTTCCCGCTGTAGTTTTTTAAGCTTTGTCTTGTTCTTTTTTAGATTTTGTTTGACCACATGGATTAACCGGGATCCCTGTTGGTTTACCCGGTCCCGGGTAGCTTTTTCCTGGTAGAACTGGTCAAGCATCGCGCTTAGTGTGGCGAAACGGCTAATGGTGGGGTCATCCGTTAACGGTGAAGTAAAGCTAAAAGCCATCTGATTTCCCGTACTGATAATTACGGGTGTAGGATGGTCGGCTGTTGCTAAGAACCGGTTCAGGTTCATGGCAGCCGTGCCGTCTTGTTGGAGATAGCACACGAGTAACCTTGCTGAAGCGGTGTTGAGTCCTTGAAGAGTGCGCTGAAGTTGAGCACGCCATTCTGATTGCGGCATTGTTTGAACGGTGTTTTCCACAATGTCAATTGCTGCAAGGGAAAATGGATTTATTTTATTTTGTTTGGGAGGCACGCGGTACTCGGCGTTGGGAAGGATGGTCCGATAACGGTCCTGATCCATTCCAACGTGCTTAATGGCATCGATAATTCGGTTTTCTTCCTGGTTAACCAAGATAATATTACTGTACCGCCCCATAATTTCAACGCTTAAGACGAGGGGTAACTGATCGCCAAGCTCGGTTCGAGTTAGGAGTTTAAAATTCATTACGCGGTCGTTTGCAGGCTGTTCGATAGTCACAAGGTGCGCGTTTTCAAGGTACTTTCGTAGAACCATTGTAAAGTTTGTTGGGACCGGTGGATTCGTATATGGAATCGTTGTTACCTGCACCCGGGCATAGTTTGGGTGGGCGGATAAGAGGACCGGGTAGTTTGTCCGGTGTGCGCGCATGGTAAGAATAATTTCATTAGGAAACGGCTGAGAAATTTTCATGACCCGGCTTCCCTGAAGAAGTGCATTGAGTTCGTGGGTCATTGCGTGGGTAAACATGCCGTCAAAGGCCATAATAAACGCTCCTTTCAGTTCTTGTTGTCTTATTCATTTTACAACAAAGGCTGTTTTGCCCGCAATGACGGGGTTTCTTTGCTGCTGAAATGATTACTTCTCCGTGTCTTTTAGGGCTATCTATGATATGATGAAACGGACGATTATTGAGGATAAGTAGGTGAAGGGAATGAAGATTGCTGTTGTCACTGACAGTACAGCATACCTTTCGGCAGAACAGGTGAAAGAAAATAATATTCACGTCGTACCGATTCCGTTTACAGTTGACGGGCAAACGTACCGGGAAGGTATTGACATTACTACGGCGGACTTTTATAAAAAACTACGGACGGCCCGCGAATTTCCCAAAACATCACAGCCGCCGGTAGGCGAACTGTTGAACCTCTACGAAGAATTAGGAAAACAAGGATACGATACGGTGATTAGTATCCATTTGGCGGGGACGATTTCGGGATTAATCGCAACGCTTGAAAGTGTAAAGGACCAGGTTCCTGGTGTGCGGGTGATCCCGTTTGATTCGCGTATTACCGTAATTCTAATGGGAATGTTAGCTGTTAAAGCGGCCCGGATGGCAAATGCAGGTAAGTCTGCTGATGAGATTATTGCGGCTTTGACGGAATTACGGGACACCATTGGAGAGTATTTTGTGGTTGATGACCTCCAAAACCTTGTTCGGGGCGGGCGGTTATCAAACACAGCGGCCTTTATCGGTAGCGTACTGAAAATTAAGCCGCTCCTGACGTTTGACGAACAAACTGACGAGATCGTTGGTTTTGAAAAGGTGCGGTCGACGAAAAAGGCGTTAAAGCGGGCAGAATCATTATTTGCAGAACGGATTAAGAATGTGGATTATCCGCTACACCTCTTTGTAATTCATGCGAATGATCCAAAAACTGTCGAAAAGTGGCAACGTCGTCTCCAAAAACAATACCCGAACTATCAAGTCGACATTAGTTACTTCGGCCCGGTAATCGGGACTCATCTAGGAGAAAAAGCATTGGCGTTAACATGGATGCGTGATATTGATAAGTAGTTAAAAGAAGGCGATACATGTGCAGGTATTACTCGGATTAAAGGCTAGTCCGGCCGCTGAGCAGATGGAAGAGCGGCTTCAATACCGACCCGATGTATTTGAATTTTATACAACAGAAGAAGATATGACTTCTCAAGGATTGAAACGCCTGGAGGAGGGCGTAGTACGGGTGCAAGCGGTTACCAAGAGGATTATTATTCACCAACCTATGCGGTATCACAAGGTGAACTACACTGAACTCATTGCGCCGGAGGATTACATGCCGGGGTTATACCGCTTTATTGAGGAAACAACCGAAAATCTCCTGCGAATCGCGTTTGATCATGATGTTCAGATTTTAGTCCACGGTTCGTATAGCCGTCAGGTTCCCGAGTTTCTTGCCCAGTACCGATCATTGGCGGCGGCGCGGGAAGTTGCGATGAACAGGATGGACCGGTTTGCCAGGATGGGGCAGGATCATATCATGTTTGAAAATTCGATCTCACCCATCTTTTTTTATGGGGATTCTCAAATGGATCGGCGGATCATGACGCATCATTGGCGGCTAGCCTTTGATACGTCTCACTGCTTTATTCACGAGCACGGCTCAAATGAACGACTAGCAGCATCACTTAAGCGCTTGGCTCCCCAGGTTGTACATTATCATTTAGTTGATTCGATGGGATTACAGCATGATAGTCTTCCGTTAGGAAAAGGGCGGATTGATTGGCGGCAGGTTATGCCGTTGTTGAATCCTCAGGCCAGTTATATTTATGAAATTGCAATGGATGATCCGGATGATTCGGGGCCGCAACGGGAAAGCGCGGCATATTTACGCCGGCTATTTAAACTTGGATTGAAAAAATATTAAACCACCTTTAAAATACTGTTGTAGCGGGTCTATTAAGACTTACAATAACGGCATAATTGATAGACTGGGGTAAATGGAACGAATGCGATGGAACCGACGATTAAATGCAGTAACAATTGTACTTGGAATGGTCTATGTGTTAGCGGACTTAATTTTTCGGGTTACGATTACATATAATGAACGAAAGGGACTTTCCTTGACTCAGGCGGAGGAGGTTGCGGACTACCATCACTTATTATTTTACGCAGCATATGGCGTGACAATTCTTGTGGGGATAGTTGGAACAATGACGTTCATTAGTAACGTAATTCATCATGATGCCGTGAACTGGTGGTTACGGATTATTTTGAATCTAGGTGCCATTTTTTTGCCATTCGTGCATACTATGAATTGGTGGTTTGTGGCTGTTGAGGTTGTATTTGGTGTGTTGGGTGGCTACTTTCTTAAACATTATGGCCATATGCTGGCGGTTCGGAAATCCGGACACCACCAAAATCTTATGTTCTAATAGAACGAAATGTAAAGGAGCTTTTTAATCGTGGAGAAGTTTAAAAAGATTATGGGGTGGGTCATCCCAATCGTTTTAGCGGTGGTCCTAGGGCTTTTCATCAAGACAGAGTTGTTCCAGTTTGTTAAGGTTGATGGTGCGTCAATGGCCCCCAATCTCCACAACACAGAACGGGTAATGCTTTTAAAACAAGCAAAGATTCGGCGGGATTCAGTGGTTGTTTTTAACGCGTACGGCGTTGACAATACAGGCCAACCGGTGGCTAAGGACACTAAGTACGTTAAGCGGGTCATTGGCTTACCGGGAGATACCGTTACATATAAAAATAACGGAGAGTTGTACGTGAATGGAAAATATGTTTCGCAGACCTTCATTTCGCATAAGCAGCGAACGAGTGGAACAACGACCTTAAATTTACCTGAAGCCCAGGGTGTGCGGATTGGAACCGGGAAGTCTTTTAAGGTTCCTGCCGGGAAATACTTTGTTCTTGGCGATAACCGCGCGATCTCTAATGACAGTCGATATTATGGGTTTGTTCCCCGGAAAAAGATTGACGGCGTTGTAAAAGTGCCTTTTTGGAATGCAAGAGCAAATCTTATAAATAATTATTGGAAACGGGTATACCAAGAATAGCGGGGTTTACCCGTTTTTATATACTTTCATGGGCGTAGAATTAATGGTGGCTTTTATGGATATGCTTAATGTAAATTCATTAGGGATAGAAGAAACGGCTCTAAAAGGGAATGTTTCTATTTGAGCGGTTGAAATAAAGATGATCGAAAAAATGCGGGCTTTAAATGAGTGGCGATAACTTATTATAAGTACGTAGCCGCAACGTAATAAAACATTTTTTACCAGGTGCTATTACCTGAAGCGCTGTACTAAAATTTTCTGATTTAGGCTTACTAATAGAGTTATAATGTCTCTACTATATCTTTTAGGAGTGATAACATGGAACGCGCGGTTTTTGCAGGAGGGTGTTTTTGGTGTATGGTGCAGCCATTTGAGGAGCTGGACGGGATTTTATCAGTCCGTTCTGGTTATACTGGAGGATTTGTTAAAAATCCTACTTATGAGCAAGTTAAGGCACATAAAACGGGGCACACGGAAGCAGTTGAAATTATTTTTGATGAGAAGAAAATTTCTTACGCTAAGTTAGTGGAGATTTATTGGATGCAGACTGATCCTACGGATGCAATGGGGCAATTTGAGGATCGTGGGGATAACTATCGTCCGGTTATTTTCTATAGTAACGCACGTCAAAGGAAGATTGCTGAGGAATCAAAGGCCAAGTTACAAGCATCTGGTCACTTTGAAAAACCAATTGTAACTGCAATTGAACCTGTGCAGCCTTTTTACTTGGCAGAAGAATACCATCAGGGATTTTATAGAAAAAATCCGGAACGTTATGCTCAAAGTAGTGCAATTAGGCATGCTTTTTTAAAGAAAAATTGGCAGTAAATTTGATTAGGTAATGTTTTTTGCAGTTTATCTAATTAGTTTTATAACAACGATAAGGATTTGATTGGGGATATTTGGGGTTAAGCCATATTTGTTTTTTACTGTGTAAACGGAAATTCATTAAAAGAAGGTTGTAAATATTGGATAATTATAACGTAATAGTGTGTTTGCTAATATAGTCAGTTAACACCGGCCCCTTTTCTTTATTTTTCGTTAATTTTTGGTAGAATATTTACGGGCAATTGCCTGATTGGAGGGAGAGAATTGGATAATCAATTAGGGGCTACCAATAAAAAATACATAAGTTGGCCTGTCATTGCATTAATGGACTTTGTGACGATTATGGGATTTGATGACTTAATGTACCCGTTGCAAAATCAGGGACTTGCGGTTGTCTTTACCTGGGTTGCAATGATCTTTCTGTTTGTTATTCCGTACGAAATGTCAGTTACCCAGCTTGGGGCGACCTTTGGGGACCGTCAGGATAGTGGGTTGGCTTCGTGGGTTCGCCGGGCAAGCCACAGTGACGTTTTGGGATATGCGACGGCCTGGATGTACTGGGCAGCATGTCTTCCGTACATTGTTGACGTGGCTAATTCAACGATCGTTGCGCTGAGTTGGTTGATTTTGGGGAACAATTCATTAGGTCACCGGATGTCAAACTTCATGTTTGGCTTTCTGACGTTTGCGGTTATCCTCATCTTTGTTGTGTTTGAAAACTTTTTCCAGCGTTCCTTGGAAGTTATGTCAACGTTAGGCGGGTTTGCGATGTTTTTCATGACTATTTTATTTGTTGTCATGACGGTGTGGTCATTGTTACACGGCGGTCACATTGCAACGCAACCGTTCAACCTGCATGCTTTTATCCCATCATTTTCATCGCAATACTGGTCAACAACGGGATTGTTGATGTTTGCGGCGTGTGGGGCGGAAATCGTAATTCCGTACCTCAAGCGGATGAAGCACCCGAACCGGGATTTTCCGAAGTCGATGTGGATGCTGGCGTTTATGACGGCCTTTCTTGCAATTTTTGGGACGTTGGCACTGGCAATGTTTTTTAACGCTAACCACCTGCCAAATGACTTGAAGATGAACGGTTCGTTCTACGCTTTCCGGATGTTAGGGGAGCGGATGGGATTAGGAAAGAGTCTCATGTACATTTTTGCGGTTGTTCAAACGTTATATATGTTGGCTCAGCTTGCGGTGCTGCTTGATTCAGTTTCATGGGTGATCGCCGGTGATGTTTCGGAGAAGTTTATTCCCAAGTGGTTTGCTAAGCGGGATAAGAACGGCCGGCCGTTGCATAGTTATGTGATTACGAGTGGATTGTGCTTGTTGCTGCTGTTGTTAAGTGGAACGCTACCAAGCATTAATTCCATCTTTAATTGGCTGTTGAACCTAAACGGGATTGTTTTTCCGTTTAAGAACTGTTGGATTTTTATCGCCTTTATCCTGATCCGGTGGCACCAAAATGAGTTTAGGTCCGGGTTTGTGTTTATCAAGAAACGGTGGGCAGCCCTTGGAGTAGGATGGTTCTGCCTTATCTTCTCATTTGTTTGCGCAATGATGGGCTTCCTGCCGCAGGACGTTGCAGTGGCAACCCATGCGTGGGATCATCAGTTGCTGTTAAACCTTTTTGCTGTTTTTGCATTATTTGTGGCGGGCTTAATTTTGCCGGTCTGGGCATGGATTGAGCGGCGAATGACACAACGGGGATAACAATAATCAATTAGTATTTAAGGGGTTGGGATGTGTGTCTCAGCCTCTGTTTTTGTATATTTTGGAGCTAAGGTAAGCGGCGTTGGGAATTTCACCAGGTTAACGTAACGGGAACTATCGTGAAGCTTGGAGGGTAACTGTTAAGTTATAAGGGTTATCATAACTATGTTAAAGACAGGCAATTAAGGAGATGGCTTTGGCTACGTAAGTTAGGGGGAATTAAGTCACTCTATGCGGTAGTAAGAATTAATAAACGTGCAAAAAAGGAGCTCACTTAAATTAAGTAAGCTCCTTTTTAATATCTTTGGCTTATTTGTTATTTGCCTTTGCAATTGCTTTATTAACGGCATCCTTAAGCCCACGTGTGGTAGAGGATGCTCCTGAAACAGCATCAACTTCAACGGTATTTTCATCAATCATCCGTTGCGGAAGAATCTCAATTGCCCGTTGTCCAATTTCAGCACTTTCATGCTGTTGAATAACGTCAATCTTTTCAATTTGGTGGTTCTCATATTTAACTTTGACGGTAATTGTACCACCGATTCCTTGTTCAGATGATCCCAGGTATTCATGAGAATTGAGCTGAACGTTTGAGAGTTGTTCGTTGGTTAGAATATCGTTAATTTTACCAATGGTTGCAGTAACTGCTTGGTCGTACGATGTTTCTTTTTTCTTAGCAGCGTTTTCACCGGCAACTTTGCCAAAGATAAGACACTCTGCAAGGTTACCCCCACCTTGATAATTATTGGCACAAATTCCGCCGAGTTCACCAGCGCCGTAAAGGTTAGAAATCGGCTTACCATTAACGTCAATGATTTCCGCTTCGCCGGTCCGTTCAGGTCCTCCTTGGGTGTTAAGAACATCGCTCGCGAGTGCAATAGCGTAGTATGGACCGTCGGTGAATGCCCGCATGGTTTGTGGGTTGCGACCACATAAAACATCACGTTGATTTTTAACCGCTGTATTAAAGTCCTTAACTGTTTGTTCTAATCCAGAAACTGGAAGATTAATCTTAGTAGCTAGTTCGCTAAGGGTAGACGCTGAAATAAGTTTATTTGTGAATTCAGGATATGGCAGGCAGCCCTCCTCCTTTTTTTGCTTATCAAAGTCGTCTTTTTGACGATGATCAAAGACAAGGTAGGGGTGTTCTTGCTGAAGGGGGAGGCGCCATGCACCATGGATATAAATATGACCATGCCGTGCTTTTTGATCTTCAGCAAAGTAACGGGTACCGTCATCACCAACAACGAAGATGCTACCGTGATTTAACTGCCGCCAACCATTAATTTGCCGCCCCTGAACATTAGATTGTTCCTTAAAGGTTAATCCAGCTAAAATTCCATGGGATTCGTAATTAGCCATGTGCCAAAGGCGGGCGCGGACTTCCTGGGCCATTTTAATGCCGTCTCCTTGGTTGTATAGCGTTCCAATTGGGGTTAGTTTAGAACGTTTAATAAATGTTTGAACCATTGACGGATTGTTTTCGAACCCGCCGGTTGCTAAAACAACACCGTTACGAGCAAGAATTCGGTAATTATGGTTATTACGGTTAATCACGACGCCAACGATTGCCCCGTTTTCAGGGTTCTGAATAAGGTGTTTTGCGGGAGAATCTAACCAGATATCAATTTGTTCAGAACGTTTAACAACTTCGTGTCGAAGCGCCTTCCACAAGGCGGCATCCTTATCACGCTTATGGACGAGAGCAAAGTCGAAGGTCTCACTTCCCGGAAGTTCGGGGTATTCAGCCATATGGTCTTTTGGAACAACCGGATCCCCTTTATGAATGTCATTGTGCCAACTAATCGGAGTAATTCCAAGATATTTTTTGAAATAGGTCGGGATGTTACTCATCCCATGAATGTAAGTCTTAAGGGTATCTTCGCGCAGTTCCATTGGAGCAGCAAGGTGATGGTAATACGTGTTTAGTTGTTTTTCATCATGGCCCATTCCAACGTGCTGGGCAGAATAACGTGTGTTTCCTCCTTCATGGCCAAACGGTGCCTTATCGACTAGTAGAACATGTGCACCATTATCAGCAGCAAACCGTGCCGCCGTTGCTCCAGCACCGCCAAATCCTAAAACAACTACGTCATATGCACGGTCCCACTTGTTATCAAGACTGGCTTTTCCGGCCTGTTTTTTAACAAAGATTTGAAAATTATCAAAGCATTGATCGAGAAAATGCACGGTCTGCTCGTTTCTTAAATTTCCTTGGTGATCAAATTGATCAGCGGCGTGTCCAAGAAGGAATTCATTACTATAAAGAACGCACGCATCAACCCCAGGAGCATTAAGGATGTTTCTAAAAGTATCCTGTGCGCGGGAAGTCCCTAAACTGCCCAGTGAAGTTCCTACAATCATGATTGGTTTATCGGTAAGCGGATGAATGTCATTGGATAGCCATTCAATCACGCTTTTGAGTGCTGCCGGAATACTATGATCATATTCAGGAACGCCGAAAATTACCCCATCTGCTTCTGTGATTTTAGCGGCTAAATCAGTGACGACCTGTGGCAATTCAGATGTGTCTTCGTTGAATAAGGGAAAGTCTACAATTTCTTGAATATCGATTGTAGCCTTATTAGCAAAATGAGTGCGCATAAAATACAGTAGTTTGCGGTTGTATGATTTAGCTGCGTTTGTTCCAACAATTGCAACGTATTTCATTAGTGACACGACCTTTATTTATGATTTTAAGATTGAGGAATTAAATTACGGGGCTGATTATATGCATGAGAGAATTAATTGCAAGCGCTTTTTTAAAACACGATGATATTAGGGAGAAACGGAGGAAGAGTTGCTTTATAATAGTGAATAACAAAACAAGATTATAATAAATTATCATTTTAAAATGAATAATAGTAATGAATATGTCCAAGAAATACTTTAATTACAAAGTAAATTAAAATGTGAACACCATAAATATCGTTAATAATACTTGTGAAATTATTATTGAATTATGATGATGAACGTGTATTATTAATAAGTGATTGAGGAATTAAATTGCAGATATTAGCAAAGGGACGTGAATATTATGGCTAAAGCGCTAATTGCTGCATTAATTCCTGTTATTTTTACAATCATGTTTGGTTTTTTTAGTGGTTACATTAAATCGTTCGATAAAAAGGTGCCAGCAATTTTAAATACGGTTGTAATGAACTATGCGTTGCCGCTAAGTTTATTTTTCGCCTTAAATCAAATGCCAAAGGAAAAGATTTTTGCTAATTGGCGGATTGTTATGTGGGAGTTTGTAATGATGGTTGGATGGTGGTTTGGGGTTTATTTTTTCAGCAAATACGTGCTACGTTCATCAACCATCTTGTCGATTATTAGGGCGTTGGCACTGTCAACACCAGCAATCTTATTTGTTGGCCCAGCACTTTTGACACCATTATTTCCGGGGAATGCAGCGATTGCAATTTCAATCGGGGGATTAATGATGAATGCAGTTCAATTACCATTAACAATGTTTGCACTGACGTTGGCTACAACCAAGAAGACCGATAATTTACTAGTTAACGTTGGACAAGTAGTAATTAATGGATTAAAGAAACCGGTCATTGTCGGAGCGTTTGTTGGGTTAGTTACGGCGTTACTTGGTTGGCGTTTACCAGCATTAGCAGCCCCAACGTTTGAAGAGCTGGGAAAGGCAGCTGCGGGCTTAGGGTTATTTTCAATTGGATTAATTTTGTGGTTTAATAAGCCAAGTTTTTCCGGAATTGTGTGGTTTGATGTGATTGTTAAGGAACTAGTGATGCCATTATCGGTAATGATGATTATGATGTTATGCGGGGAATCACGGATGTTCATTAATGAAATGACGATGACAATGATGATTTCACAAATGATCTTTCCGACAATCTTTAGTCAGCAATATGGTGAAGGGGAGCAGGAAATGCCATCCGCAATGTTTTTAACGACCATTGGTTCTTTCTTCGCATTAATGTGCTTTATCATTCTTCGGGGAATTAGTCTGTAATCTGGATTTTGAAAAGACGGTGGTGGAATGCAACTCGCTGATTTAGAGTATTATATCAGTTTGGTTGAGACTGGAAGTTATACGACGGTTGCCCAACGTTATGGGATTTCGCAGCCAGCCGTATCGCGGGCAATTATGCGGCTTACTAAACAGTATGAAACAGAGCTGTTAACCCGTCATCGGGGCGGCGTTGTGACATCAGATGCAGGGAAAATTTTGTACAAACGGGCAAAGCAAATTGTTTCGCTGGTGGGCGAAACAAACCAGGAAGTTCGGCATGCAGGTGAGCAACTTCTTCGTCTTGGTTACTCGACAATCGCGGGCAATCTTTGGATGCCAGCAATTTTGACAACGTTTATTCAAAATGGATTGATTCAACGTGTGCATACGGTTAATGATTATTCGGCGAATTTATGGAGTATGCTAACCAAAGGTAAATTAGATGCCGTTGTTTATTCGTCGCTGGTAGCGGATGCTGAGCGGAATATGCAGGTGCTTCGAAAACAACGACAGGATTTTAGTATTATTGTTAGTACGCGTAACCCAATTAGTAACCACGAGTCAGTAACGGCGAGTGAGTTACGAAATGAACAGTTTATTACCCGGCGAAAGGGGCATTTAGTTCGAAGTGCGTTAGAGCGATACTGTAGTTTTGGTGGCTTTCATCCTAAAATTATTTATGAGGCGCGTGATATGGATATGATTACTCATTTGGTTGAGCGAAATTTAGGAATTGCCCTTTTAATGGACGTAACTGTTCAGGGAAATCCCCGAATCCGAAAAGTCCGTCTTCGACAGGATGAACAACTTCACTACTTTATTAAGCTTGCCGTGCGGCGATCGTTTATTCCAAATGAAATCCAAAGTAGATGTTTAACCATTCTTAAACAGGTTCGTTTTGACTAAGTAATTTTAGGCTCCTTTGGGATGAAGATATCCGCGGAGAAATAAAGTTGTGCCTAGTAGCACTGAAGCGGCCGCTAAGAGTGCTGATCAGAGTCAAACGGCATTTAATGAGGCGTATGCTAAGCAATCTAAGAACGCTAAGTGGGAATATAAAGCCAAAGGAAGCAAGTTAACCTTGGCCAAGGTCAACGGAAAACAGGTTTCCCAGTGGCAGTATAATTCCATTTTAGCAACGAAGAACAAGTTTACGTCTCGGAGCTTTACCTACCAAATCGCAAAGGCGGGGCAGGGAAAAGTCAACCGGAAGACAACGTTCTTACGGGTCGATAATAACCAATAATCAAGGAGGATACCCAAATACCGGTAACGTTTGTGGTTGGAAGTGGCGGTAAGACAAATTCCGTCCAGCTCGTTTTTGATTGGCACCAGATTCGAAAATATAAAAAGGCTGTGACCTATATATGGGTTACAGCCTCTTTGTTGTAAGCTTAAAAAGCGAGTGATCGGGAAGAAAAATAGTGTTGATAACGGGGAAAAATCAAGTACTAATAGAGGATAGATAATTAAATACTTTAAGAACTAACCGTCGTCGATGAAGATGATTCATCGGTGGCGTTTTTTATCCTTCATTTTTTCCAGTAATAAACGGCGTAACGGCAGTTAGCCCGGAGGCGACAAGGCTGGTCATCTCGTCAACTGAATGGGCTGAATCATCGAGCCAGTGGACGACAACGTTCCAGAATGCCCCGGTGAAAAACTGCATCATGATTGAAACTGCTTCCGGTGACTCAACGGTGTGCCACGGGAGATCAACGGCTGTGTAAAGCCGGGGTCCCAGTTGGGTGAACGCGGTTTGAACAACTTCAAGGAGGTTATTTTGCTGAAGAAGACGTAAAACGGGCCTGTGCTGGTCCGCAAATTTAAACGGCAGGCGCACTAATGCGTTAAATGTTTGGGGCTTATTTTCCCGGACAAGGTATTCGTACTCACTGGTGAGTTGTTCAGCATAGGCCCGCACGACAGCCCGTTTGTCCGTAAATTTACGGTAAAACGTATTGCGGGAGACCTGGGCTTGGTGACAAATTTGGGCAACTGAAATCTGCGAAAACGCCTGTGTAACAAGGAGTTCTAATAGGGCATCAATAATCCATTGGCGGGTTTGAAGGGCAATTCGACGTGACATTTAATCATCTCCTGTAATATTAGAGGACGCATTGGGTGAATGTGTCCTGATATCTAAGATTAGCGGGAAACCGTTCCTTTGGAAAGGAAGTTCTCGTATGATAAGAGTGGTTTCTGGTACAAGTGTACCACAAGAAGTCAAGTGTCATAGAAGGAGGATTATGAAATGAAAATTAAAAATCGTGGTGGCGCCCTTGTAATTTTATGCGTCGTTAATTTTTTGTGTATGCTGGATACAACGATTATGACCATCGTTGTCCCCCGTTTGCAGGGAGCGTTCAACGCGAGTCTAGGACAGGTTTCGTGGGCGGTGAACCTTTACATGATTGTATTTGCAACGACGGCCCTCCTGGCCGCCAGAATTGCAGAGTTATGGGGTGAAAACCGGGCACTTTTCGGGGGAATTGTCCTGTTTCTTTGCGGATCGCTTGCCAGCGGGTGCGCGCCAACATTGGCCTGGTTATATGTTAGTCGGGTTGTTCAGGGATTGGGAGCGGCCGTTATTCTTCCGTTAGGAACAATTATCGGAATGCAACTTGTTAGTCCGGACCGGCGGAATCAAGTTGTGGCCGTGCTTGGTGGTTGTCAGGCCCTGGCAACCGCGGTTGGTCCCGTTGTTGGCGGGTGGATCACCGAACAGTGGGGCTGGCGGTGGGTGTTTTTCGTCAACGTCCCCCTGTTAGCGGTTATACTTCTCTTAATCCCAGTTTGGATGGTCTTAGCCACTCGCTCACGTTTGACTTTACGGGCAATTGACGTTCCTGGAGCAGCGCTCAGTATGCTAATGCTTTTAAGCCTGACGCTTGGATTGGTGAAGGGCCCGGATTGGCACTGGTGTTCACCGGTAATTTTAGGATTGTTATTCACGGCGGGTATCACATTTTGTGCCTTTATCGGGGTTGAGTGTCGTGTTGCCCATCCGATGGTTGATTTAGGCTTATTCCGAAGCCGCAATTTTAATGCGGCGGCTGGTGCAATGGTGGGAGCGTGCTTTTTCTTGGCGGGATTTGTTATTTTAGTGCCCACGTTCCTGGTTCGGTTGCACGGCCTTACAGAATTACAGGCTGCCTTGCATATCCTCCCGTATTCGGGAGTTGTGTTTACAACAACCGTTGTGGCGTCGTTAGGGATGAAGCATATTAATCCCCGGATAATTGTTGTGGGCGGCTTTGGCAGTATCGGATTGGCATACTGGTTCTTAGGTCATATGGAACTTAGTGGGTACCATAATTTACTGGTTGGTTCGGTTCTGGTCGGCTTAGGGTTCGGTGTGATTGCTGGGCCGGCAATGGTGTGGGCGGCTGCTGATTTTACTGGTTCCCGCTTAACCGTTAGCCAAAGTGTGATTAACGTTCTCCGGCAGGTTGGAATGGTGTTAGCAGTAGCGGTGTGCATGTCACTGTTTAACGCTAACCTAGCGACGGCTAAAACCCAAGTCCAACGTTACGGTGATTCTCAAATTAACCAGTGTACGCTATCTCCCCGGCTACGCCAACAATTTCGGAATAAACTAAAAACGCACGTTAAGCGGCTGGGTGCCGGTAAGGAAAAAAACACACAGTTTAAAGTGCCTCAAGTAACGGTGACATCCGCCATGAAACACCGCGCCATAGCACAGGCTTTAGCTCAAAAAAAGCGGCAGGGTCGTCTTTCCGCGCAGCAACGGCAAGCAGTAGTGCAAGCAATTACGCCCCAAGTAACGGCTCAGTTAGTGGTACGGGTTAATCGGATACAGTGGCAGGTTACCCGGGTGGTGCGCCGGGTTCATCGAGAAGCCCAAACGCGACTGTGTGCCGCCTTTACTCATATTTACCGTCTCCTTCTTCCAGTAGCATTTTTCGGAATGGGGTGGGCTGTAATTTTTCCGCGCCGTTCGCAAAAGTCGAACAATAATATAAAACAAAAGTAGTTAAGCACGGTGATATTTACGGATAATCTAATGGTTATCCGTAAATATCACTATTTTTATGGTTGTGGATGCTTTGCTTCACCGTCATTTTTATAAAACGCGAACTATATAGTGACTATATCCGGTTAAAGTTGTGTTTTTAATTGACGAACGAACAAAACGGGCGTACCCTATAAATGACGAATGATTATAGCAGCATTTAAATTCATGTTCGTATTTAGCGAAAGGATGAGTAAAATGGGTGAGTTAATCTACGCTGGGAAAGCAAAGCAGATGTGGACGACGGACGACGAGCAAGTGTTGCGGGTTGTTTACATGGATCAAGCAACGGCATTGAACGGGAAAAAGAAGGATCAGATTAAGGGAAAAGGGCCGGTTAACAACGCGATTTCAACGTTGATTTTCCGGTACCTGATGAAGCACGGAATTGAAACGTGCCTGTTAGAAAAGACAAGTGCTACTGAGCAACTGGTCCGGCGGGTGCAGATTATCCCGCTCGAAATGATTACCCGGAATGTGGCGGCAGGTCACTTTGCCACCCGGTTTGGAGTGGAAGAAGGAAAGCAATTTAACACCCCGGTTGAGGAGATGTGCCTGAAAAGTGACGAATTAGATGATCCGGCAATTAATGCTTCCCAAGCGGAGGCCCTCGGCGTTGTAACGGCGACGGAACTCGACCAGATGTGGGCCATCTCGCGGAAGGTAAATCAGCTGTTAATCCCACTTTTTAAACAGGCGGGGTTGGAATTAATTGACTTTAAGCTCGAGTTTGGACGGTTACCAAACGGGCATGTTATTTTAGCGGATGAGTTTTCACCGGATAATTGCCGGTTGTGGGATGCAAAAACGCACCACCACATGGACAAGGATGTCTATCGGCGGGATCTGGGGAACTTAACACCGGTCTACGAAGAAGTGCTTACTCGCCTACAGCAAGTTCTTGGACAGGAGGAAAAGTAATGACAAAGGTTCGAATTTACGTCACGTACAAGCAATCCGTCTTTGACCCGCAGGGAGAGACGATTACGAACTCCCTGCATTCGTTGGGATATAACCAGGTAGCTGAGGTAAAGGTCGGCAAGTTCTTTGATGTTTCGTTGAACGTTACGGAGCAGGCGGTCATTGATCAGACGGTGAAGGAAATTGCTGAGCAGCTTCTGGTGAACTTTAACTTGGAGACTTACCGGTATGAAGTAATGGAGGAAGCCTAATGAAGATTGCGGTAATTGTTTTCCCGGGATCAAATTGCGACCACGACGTTGCGCAGGCTCTGCAAATGATGGGCGGTGCACACGTGGACTTAGTTCCCCACTATGAGCACAGTCTGGTGGGGTACGATGCGGTTGTTCTTCCTGGCGGTTTTTCGTACGGGGATTACTTGCGGTGCGGGGCAATTGCCCGGTTTGCAAACATCATGCCGGAAGTGCGGCGTTTTGCCCGTGAAGGGAAACCTGTTTTGGGAATTTGCAACGGGTTCCAAATTCTTACGGAAGCGGGGTTGCTTCCTGGTGCATTGAAACAAAATGATAACCTGAAGTTTATTTGTCAAACGGTGCCGTTGACGGTGGTAAATAACCAGACGCGGTTTTCCCGGAACTACACGGCGCATCAGCATATTCACCTGCCGATTGCCCATGCCGACGGAAACTATTATGCGGATGAAGCGACTATTCAGCGCCTCGAGGATCAGCACCAGGTCGTATTCCGGTATGATGATAACCCCAATGGGAGCGTAAATGACATTGCGGGGATTGTTAACGAACAGGGAAACGTCTTGGGAATGATGCCCCACCCAGAGCGGGCGGCGGAAGCTATTTTAGGTAATACTGATGGTCAGGGCGTGTTGACAGCGTTTTTGGGAATCCAGGAGGCGACGAAATGAGTACAGAGATGACACCAGCCGAAATTAAGGAACAAAAGCCGTATCTCGAGTGGGGTCTAACGGAAGAGGAGTATGACTATATCTGTGATCAGTTGCTTGGACGACTGCCAAACTACACAGAAACCGGGTTGTTTGCGGTGATGTGGAGTGAACACTGCTCATATAAGAAATCAAAGCCCCTTCTTAAACTTTTCCCGAATAAGAACGACCGCGTGTTGCAAGGTCCCGGTGAAGGAGCTGGAATCGTGGATATTGGCGATCATCAGGCCGTGGTCTTTAAGGCGGAAAGCCATAACCACCCATCCGCGGTTGAGCCTTATGAAGGGGCTGCAACCGGGGTCGGTGGCATTCTCCGGGACATCTTTAGTATGGGTGCCCGGCCGGTGGCGTCACTTGATTCACTCCATTTTGGTGAAATTAAGGACGGACATACTAAATACCTGATCAATAACGTTGTCGCGGGGATTGGGGGTTACGGAAACTGCATGGGAATTCCGACGGTGGCCGGAGAAATGACCTTTGATCCGTGCTATGCCGGCAATCCCTTAGTCAATGCGATGAACGTGGGAATTATGGACCAGTCCGTGATGCAACAGGGCCGGGCGACTGGGGTCGGTAACGCGGTAATGTATGTTGGGGCCAAGACCGGCCGAGACGGAATCCATGGAGCCACGTTTGCTTCGGCGGATTTTGAAGATGATAAGGAAACACAGCGGTCGGCCGTCCAGGTGGGCGATCCGTTTATGGAAAAGCTCCTCATGGAAGCTTGTTTAGAACTCATTAACGACCATCAAGATTGGTTAGTTGGAATCCAGGATATGGGAGCTGCCGGGTTGGTTTCGTCTAGTTGTGAGATGGCCGCTAAAGCTGGGAGTGGGTTGGACATGACCCTTGATGACGTTCCCCAACGGGAGCCAGGCATGTCGGCTTACGAAATTATGCTGAGTGAGTCGCAGGAACGGATGCTACTGTGCATTAAGCGTGGGCACGAAGATGACGTTAAGGAACTGTTTCAGCGGTACGACCTCGCCGCTGTTGTGATTGGCCGGGTAACGGCGGGGCACCAGTACGTTTTACGGCACCACGGTCAGGTGGTCACGGACATTCCGGTATCGACCCTGACTAGTGATGTGCCTGAGGAGCGGATGCCTGAAAAACAGCCGGCACGAATCGCTAAAGCTGCAGCGGAAACTAATTGGCAGCCGCAAGTTCCGGATCTGGCAACCACCCTTACCCGAATGATGAACCAGCCAACGATTGCTTCCAAGCGGATGTTTACCGATACGTACGATTCAATGGTGCAAACCAATACGGTTGTTCGGCCGGGCAGTGATGCCGGGGTTATCCGGATACGTGGAACACGGAAGGGCCTTGCGATGACGACGGACGGTAATGGGCGGTTCGTTTACCTTGATCCTGAGGTTGGAGGGAAGCGGGCCGTAGTTGAAGCATGCGCTAACGTAATTGCGAGCGGCGCCCTTCCACTGGCCATGACGGACTGCTTAAACTACGGTGATCCAAACGATCCGGAAGTATATTGGGAACTACATCGTTCAATTAGTGGGATGGCGGCAGCCTGTCGGACGTTTGATACGCCAGTTATTTCAGGAAACGTGTCCCTGTACAACGAAAACAATGGGGAGGCTATTTTCCCGACCCCGATGGTTGGAATGGTCGGACTCATCAAGAATATCGATCGGGTTATCCCATCATTTGTCCAGCATGCAGGTGACCGCGTTTACGTGGTGGGAAAAACAACCAGCGATTTTAGTGGCAGTGAGTTACAAAAGATGTTAACCGGGAAGTGTGCAGGTACCCTGAATGATTGCGATCTAACAAGCATTCATGTCAGCTTAATGGCAACTCTTCAGGCGATGGAGGCCGGCGAGGTTGCTAGTTGCCACGATGCCAGTGAAGGTGGGTTGGCTGTGAGTGTCGCTGAGATGCTGTTTAATACCGGGTACGGTGCCCGGCTTGACTTTGATTTATCAAGTGAACTTCTCTTTAGTGAAACACCGGGGCGGTTGGTAGTGACAGTAACACCAGAACACCAGCAGGCCTTCGAACAACGGTTGGGTCAGGCTGCTCAATTGGTTGGAACAGTAACCGCTGAACCAACGCTTGAATTAGCAACGACGAATGGGCAGGCGACACTCGAAGTTGCCAGTCTACAACATGAATGGGAGGAGGCCTTACCATGCCGCATGAAATAAAGGGATTAAACGAAGAGTGTGGGATCTTTGGCGTGTTTGATGCGAACGAGGCAAACCATCTAACCTATTTTGGTCTTCATGCCCTGCAGCACCGTGGACAGGAAGGGGCCGGAATTGTAACCACGGACGGCGAGCAGTTTTACCAGCACCGGGATACAGGACTTCTTTCACAAGTATTTGCTAAGGAGGGTACCCTTAACGGTCTGCACGGACGCTCAGCTATCGGTCATGTCCGGTACAGTACGTCCGGGAACGGAAGTTTAGCAAACATTCAGCCTTTCTTGTTCCGGTTCCATGACGGTAATATTGCGCTGGCTCATAACGGAAATCTGACTAATGCGCGAACTCTTCGCCGCCAGTTGGAAGACGAGGGGGCCGTATTCCAGTCAAATTCCGATACTGAAATTTTAATTCACCTAATTCGGAAGAAACGGGACATGGCGTTTATTGATGCCTTAAAGGCCAGTTTGAATGAAGTGCACGGTGGGTTTGCCTTCTTGATGTTACGAAAGGACAGTATGATTGCGGCCCTTGATCCAAACGGGTTTCGGCCAATGGTGGTTGGGCGAATGCCGTCAGGGGCGTACGTCATTGCCAGCGAATCGTGTGCTTTAGATACGGTAGGTGCGGAATTGGTGCGTGACGTTTTGCCAGGAGAAATTATCATTATTGACCGGGACGGAATGCACATTGACCACTTCACTACGGAGACGCAACTCGCGATTGATTCAATGGAATTTATTTACTTTGCCCGGCCGGACTCTAACATTCACGGAATTAACGTACACACGACCCGCAAAAAGATGGGGCGGATGCTTGCTAAGGAACAACCGGTGGACGCCGACATCGTTGTAGGAGTGCCCAATTCATCGCTTTCGGCGGCATCGGGATACGCCGAAGCTGCGGGGTTACCGTATGAAATGGGGTTAATTAAAAATCAGTATGTGGCACGGACATTTATTGCGCCGAGCCAAACCCAGCGAGACATGGGTGTAAAGATGAAGCTGTCGGCGGTTCGCGGGGTGGTTGCCGGCAAACGAGTTGCGGTGATTGATGATTCGATTGTGCGCGGGACCACTTCCCGGCGGATTGTTAAGCTTCTCCGGGATGCAGGAGCAGCAGAGGTTCACATGCGCATTGCTTCGCCGGCCTTTCGGTTCCCGTGTTTCTATGGGATTGATTTTTCGACCCGGGCGGAATTACTGGCAGCCAACTACGATTTGGAAGGAATGCGGCAGACAATTGGGGCAGATAGCCTCGGTTTTCTCAGCAAAGCTAGTCTCATTAAGGCAATCGGGTTACCAGATGCTGGGGATGCGCCGAATGGCGGGCTAACCGTTGCTTACTTTGACGGGCAATACCCCACGCCGTTATACGACTATGAAGCAGGATACTTAGCGTCGCTACACAAGCAGCAAAGAATGATGGGGGATGCGTGGAATGAATAGGTACCAAGAAGCGGGCGTCGACGTTACTGCCGGATATGAGATGGTGCGGCGAATTCAAGAAAGCATTGCCTCGACTCAGCGGCCCGGAGCAACCGGTCAGGTGGGTAGTTTTGGGGGGACGTTTGATCTCGAAACACTTCACGTTAAACATCCGGTACTTGTTGCCGGAACAGACGGCGTGGGAACGAAGCTTCTCGTTGCTCAGCGGATGCACGAGTACGAAACCATTGGAATTGATTGTGTAGCAATGTGCGTGAATGATATCGTGGCACAGGGAGCGGCGCCGTTGTTTTTCCTTGATTACATTGCAACCGGGAAAATGGATCCCGAAGCCATGGCCGCCGTTGTAAAGGGAGTTGCCACCGGATGTCGGCAGGCTAAAGCAGCTATTATTGGCGGGGAAACCGCTGAAATGCCAGATATGTATCCTGCCGATGAGTACGACCTTGCGGGGTTTGCCGTGGGAGTTGCTGAGCGGGCCGAGCTCTTAACAACGGATGGTCCCCAGGAAGGTGACGTGTTATTGGGATTACGGTCAAGCGGACTGCACTCCAATGGCTATTCCCTTGTACGCCAGATCCTGTTTAAGGATCACCACGTTGATTTACAGGATCATCCGGCTGAGCTTGAAGGGTTACCCTTGGGAAACGCGCTGTTACAGCCCACGCGAATTTATGTGCGTAAGGTCATGCCGCTAGTTCGACAGCACCTGGTTCACGGGATGAGCCACATTACGGGAGGCGGGTTAATCGAAAACGTCCCGCGGATGTTTGGTGACCAGTTACAGGCGGTTATTGATGAGACAACCATTCCGGTACCAGGGTTAATTCGCTACCTAATTCGGGTTGGGAAGCTGGCGTTGGATGATTGTTGGCAGACTTTCAATATGGGGGTTGGTATGGTACTGGCAGTGGCCCCAGAAAACGTGGTGGCAGCCAAACAGCAACTCAGGCTGGCAGGCGAAGAGCCACTCCAAATTGGCCAACTACGGGCACGGCCAGCGCAGGACGCCCCCCAGATTGTGATTCAGTAGGGGGTGAGTGAATGCGCGTTGCAATTTTTGCATCAGGAAACGGGACAAACTTTGAGGTGCTGGCAAAGCAGTTTCAAGGTAAGCAGATTCCGGGAACCCTAGCACTCTTATTTTGTGATCACCCGAACGCGCCGGTCGTCCGGCGAGCGCGTCGGCTGAACGTGCCGGTGGTAACTTTTACCGTTAAGGAGTGCGGGGGAAAGCAGGCTTATGAAGAACGGATCGCGACGGTATTGGCTGATTACCAAATTGATTTCATTGCTCTTGCAGGGTATATGCGGGTAGTTGGTGCGCCAATTTTAACGCGGTATGAGGGCCGAATTATTAACCTGCACCCGGCTATGTTACCGGATTATCAAGGACTTCACGCTATTGAGCGTTCGTTTGCGGACCGGTCACCCCGGACTGGGGTGACGCTTCACTACATTGATGCGGGGCTTGATACCGGGCCAATTATCCAGCAGGAACACGTTCCGGTTCAGGATAATGATACTGAAGAGACGTTTGAGCAGCGAATTCATGAGTGTGAGCACCGGCTCTATCCGCAGGTGTTAGCACGGGTGTTGGCAACTAAAATGAAGGAGGATAATTAAATGAAGCGAGCATTAGTAAGTGTATCAGATAAGGAAAACCTTGTTCCTTTTGTGAAGGGATTGGTCGAAAACGGATTTGAGATTGTGTCAACGGGGGGCACAAAGCGGGTGTTAGACGAAGCGGGCATTCAGACAATTAGCGTTGAGGATGTTACTGGGTTCCCAGAAATTCTCGATGGGCGGGTTAAGACTTTAAACCCGTACATTCACGGAGGTCTCCTTGCCCGGCGTGACTTACCGGCCCATATGGCAACCTTGAAGGAACATCAGATTACGCCGATTGACCTGGTGTGTGTTAACCTATACCCATTCAAGGAAACAATTGAAAAACCGGGAGTTACGCTGGCCGAAGCAATCGAAAACATTGATATCGGGGGCCCAAGTATGGTACGGTCGGCGGCTAAGAACTATCACGATGTAACCGTAGTGGTTGACCGGGCAGATTATGATGACGTCTTAGCTGAACTTTCTGCTAACGGGGAAACATCGCTTGAGTTGCGGGCCCGGTTAGCCGCCAAGGCGTTCCGGCATACGGCTGCATATGATACGTTGATTTCTACTTACCTGACGGAGCAGGTCGGGGAGACCAAACCGGAGAAATTATCATTAACCTATGATCTCCAGCAGGAGATGCGGTACGGGGAAAACAGTCACCAGGATGCTCTGTTCTACCGGGACGCATTACCTAAGGGGTACTCACTTGCTAGTGCCAAGCAGCTTAACGGAAAGCAGTTGTCTTACAACAACATTAAGGACGCAGACGCTGCCATTCGGATTGCGCGTGATTTCCAAGATGAGCCAACAGCAATCGGATTGAAGCACATGAATCCGTGTGGTATTGGACACGGACGGACGATTGAGGAAGCTTGGGACCGGGCATATGCAGGCGATCCGGTATCCATCTTCGGTGGGGTAGTTGTCTTGAACCGGGAAGTAGATGCGGCAACGGCAACGAAACTCCACAAAATTTTCCTGGAAATTATCATTGCGCCATCATACTCAGACGAAGCCCTGAAGATTTTAACTACTAAGAAAAAGAACTTACGTCTGTTACAGCTTGATTTTGATAAGATTAACGAGCAGCCGGCGAAGGAAGTTGTTTCTGTACTGGGCGGGGTGCTTGTCCAGGACCAGGATATTCTAGCTGAGGATCCGCACACGTGGACGGTGGCTACTAAGAAGCAGCCGACAGAGGAGCAGTTAAAGACCATGTTGTTTGCCTGGAAGACGGTTAAGCACGTCAAGTCGAATGCGATTGTAGTAGCAAACCCGGAGCGCACGTTAGGTGTGGGAGCTGGTCAGCCAAACCGGGTTGACGCGGCTAAACTAGCTGTCAACCATGCAGGAGACGCGATTGATGAAACGGCGGTTCTTGCAAGTGATGCCTTCTTCCCGTACAGTGACAGCGTTGAATACGCCGTTAAGCACGGGATTAAGGCTATCGTTCAGCCAGGCGGTTCTATCCGGGATCAGGAATCGATTGATATGGCTGATAAATATGGCGTTACGATGGTAATGACTGGCGTGCGGCACTTCCGGCACTAAGCGGAGGATGATGAAAGTGGGAAAATTACACCTGTTAGTGATTGGAAGCGGCGCGCGAGAACACGCCATTGCCAAGGAATTGCAGCATAGTCCCCAGGTAGCGCAGGTATACTGTGCCCCGGGGAACCCCGGAATGACGGTTGATGGAATCCAACCGGTGGCAATTGAAGAAAACGACTTTGATGGGTTAATTACCTTTGTGCAGGATCACGCCATTGATTGGACGGTGGTTGGGCCAGAAGATGCTTTATGCGCGGGAATTGTTGACCGTTTTCACGCCGCGGGTCTTAAAATTTTAGGGCCAACTGCGGAGGCTGCTCAATTGGAAGGCTCCAAGGAGTTTGCCCTTAAATTTATGCACCAACATCATGTTCCCACAGCCCAGTACCATGCGTATACCGATTTAGCAGCGGCGAAGGCGGGACTGGCAGAATTTGCCCTGCCTGTTGTTATTAAGGCGGATGGACTTGCCGGGGGAAAGGGCGTAACGATTGCCCAAACCGCGACTGAAGCTGAGCAGCAGCTGGAGGAGCATTTTGCTCACGGCGACCAAAAAGTGGTCTTAGAGGAGTACCTTGCTGGTCCGGAGTATTCGCTCTTCTTACTGGTTAACGGGAATGAGTACTGCCTATTACCGTTAGCGCAGGACCATAAGCGGGCCTTTGATGGTGATCAGGGGCCAAATACCGGAGGAATGGGGGCGTACAGTCCGCTTCCTCAGTTACAACCGGATATAGTTCGGACAATGAAGGCGGAGGTTGTGACCCCAACAATTGCAGGGCTAGTAGCCGAAGGGTTTGACTACCACGGCATTCTGTACATTGGTGCGGTTCTAACACGTGATGGTGCGAAGGTTATCGAGTACAATGTCCGGCTGGGTGACCCGGAAACGCAGGTCATTCTTCCACGGATTGAAACGGATCTCGTTGATCTGTTTGCTGCGGCAATCAATGGGACGACACTTCCCTCAATTACGGTGAGCACCGATGCCTATTTGGGAATTACGTTGGCAGCAAACGGGTATCCGCAAAGTCCGGTGCACGGGCAAACGCTACCGGCTTTTCCGCAGAATACAGATGTAACCCTTGATTATGCAAACGTCGCTGGTAAACCGGGAACATTGACGGGTGCTGGTGGACGGTTGGTAACTGTGATTGGTCGCGGTCCTGATGTAATGACAGCTCAAAAACGAGCGTACGCTTACCTTGATAAATTGACGTGTCCGCAGTGCTTCTATCGGAAGGACATTGGATTCCGGGCAACCGGAAAGACAATGGAATAGGACAAGAATGGTCAGTAATGAAAAAACGGTGTTTTTCCTTTGAGGAGACACCGTTTTTTTGTTAGGTTAATGTGAATTTAAATGTTAAGAAGCTCTTCTGGATCATCAATCAAGTAATCTGGGTGCTCCCGCTTAAGGTTGGCAATGCTGAACGCTGCCCACGTACATCCACAGGTGTGGACACCAGCTGCGTTGCCCATTTGCAAATCGTATTTGGCATCCCCAATCATGACGGATTCATCCGCCTTTAAGTGGTATTCACTTAAAATTTTCAAAACGCCATCCGGTGCCGGCTTAAAGTGGGTTACGTTGTCCGAACCAACTGTTCCCGCAAAGTATTGCGCTAACCCAAATTTTTGAAGGCCTAGTGCAAGCGAGTGGGAATTTTTGCTGGTAACGATGAATAACTGGTGACCATGTTGTTGAAGTTTGGCGAGGGTGGCTTTCATGTGTGGGAAAACGGTGGTTAACTCGAATTCGTGTGCTCGGTAAGCCTTGCGGAAGATGGCGTACGCGCGGTCATAATCGGCAGGACTGAACGTCTTCCCCGCTTTTTTTACCATATCAGGTACCATCGCCTCCAGGGGAATTCCCATATAATTGAGAATTACATCGTTGGTGGGAACGGGGAGGCCAATCTTTTGACACATTGTCCGAGTACTGTTTAGGACTGCTTGACGGGAGTCCACGATGGTTCCGTCAAAATCAAAAAGGTAGTTTTGCATAGTTAGTAAGCTCCTTTCGAGGCTTGTTTTTTTGCGGCAAGACTAATGATTACGATGATTAAGTTAACAACTGCCATTATCGCTGTCACCATAAATACGGTGGCGTACGGGAAGTGACCGGCAACGATTGAGCCAATCATTGGGCCAATGATACTCCCAATGGCCTGAAAAGATTGCATATAACTGAATATCCGACTGACCACGGCGTTAGGGCTGTTTAGCATTACAATCGTTTGGGTCAGTGGTAATAAAGCCGCATCTGAAATCCCAATAAGGAACCGGCAGATTCCGAGGGTGTACACCGAGTGAACAAAACTGGTTGCGGCAAACACACAACTGCAGAAAATTAGTCCAGAAATCAATACCTTATCGGCACCCACCTTATCGCCTAGAGCTCCCAGGCGGTTAGCCGTAAAAATCGTGGCAAACCCGGGAAGGGCGGTGATGATGCCACTAGCAAGGGAAACGTCACCGTGGTGGTGCATAAGTTGCTGAACAAAGAGGCTGATGATGGGGTTAATCGCCTTAGTGGCGGCCATTACTAGCATTGTTGTGATAAACATTGCAATGATTAATCCAGGATGCTCAAGTTGTTTCATCGCAGAGCCGTGCTGGGTGAAATCCGTTGCTGGAAGAGGCTTGAAATCTTCGTGTACGCAGAAAAGAGCGAGCAAGCTTGCCACCAACATAATGGCCCCAAAAACATAGAATGTCATTCGGTAACCGGCGATACTTGCAATGATTCCCCCGATGATTGGTCCGGTTAGCTGGCCACCTACCCGGCCGGTGGTGAGAATTCCCATCGCTTTTCCGCCGAAATCATCCGGGGCTTCGCTGGCAATGAGTGCCTGGGAATTACTGTTGTATCCCGAAAAACATCCGTATAAAAAGCGCCAAAAGAGTAACCACCAGATATTTGGGACTGTTCCACACAGGAACCCGATAATGCACATGCCAAACCCGGACCGCAGAATCATTGGTTTGCGGCCGGTGCGATCGGCTAATTTTCCCCATAACGGGGACACAATGGCCTGACTAATAAATGAAATGGCGTATGCTAGCCCCGCGTAAAAGGTAAGTTGAACGCGAGAAAAGTGGGCAAGTTGACCGATGAAAAGTGGTAGGAACGGGAGACTCATACTAAACCCTGTTCCTGAGACGAAGTCCCCAAAAGCAAGAACGTACAGGTTTTTACGCCATTGAGGAAGTGCCCGGTGTTGCATTGGAATCCTTCCTAACTGACTTTTAGTAATTACCTCTATTATACCGTACCGTAAAATTAGGGAAAAGCCGGGATTCTATTCATCAATTCGGATAAACTGCTGTTGATTAAAATCGTATACGCCTTGGTCGGTTAGTTTAAGGGTTGGGATAACCGGAAGGGCGAGGAACGATAGGGTAAGAAACGGATCAAAGTTAAGCGGAGCACTTAATTGATGGTATGCCGCAGTAACGGTACGTAGTTGGGCGGCCGCCTTTTCAGCGGGAGCTGCGGTCATAAGTCCCGCAACAGGCAGGGGCATACTGGCAACCTCTTGTTCGTGGTTGAAGATGGTGATTCCCCCGCCAATTTGGCACAGGTTGTGAATGGCAGCGATCATATCAGCATCGTTTGTTCCAAGCGCGATGATGTTGTGGGAATCATGCGCAATCGACATTGCAACGGCACCATGACGAAGATGCATGCCCTTAACAACGGCTACTCCGACCGTTCCGCGGGCATGATGTCGTTCTACTACTGCGAGTTTTAGCTGGTCCTTTTGGGGGTTAGGAACAAAAATCCCATTCTTGAGGGTGACTTGTTCCACGCTCGTTGTCGTTTCAATGTGGTTAGGCTGAACGGTGATGACCTTAACCCGATCACGCTTAAGGGACAGTGTGAGTTGGGTGGGGTCAAACTTGGCGTGCATGGTATTGGAAGTTGGCTGGGAATGCGGTGCCGTAATGGTTGGATCAAGGATGCCCGCTTTGATTACGTGGGCAACCTGGCAGGTAGTAGCAGAGTCGAGGATAACGAGGTCTGCTTGCTGGTTAGGAATTAAGGCACCCCGATCGGTGAGATGGTGAGCTTGGGCGGCGTTGTAGCTTGCCATTACGTATGCGGTGGCGGGGTTAATCCCGTGATGGATGGCGCGTTTAATGCAGTAGTTAATCCCACCTTCGTCTAGGAGGGTGGTTATTAGTTTATCATCGGTACAAAATGCACACCGTTGAGCGTTAGCGGGGGTCACAACCGAAATTAGGTTTTCTAAATCCCGTTCAACGGTTCCTTCACGTAAGAAGAGGAACATCCCCGCATTAATTCGGTCTTGGGCCTGAGCAACGGTCATACATTCGTGGTCGGTAGTGATTCCGTTTTGAACAAGAACATCAAGTTGTTCCCGGGTTAACCCCGCTCCGTGGCCGTCTGCTTGCCGGTGAGCAGTGCGGCAATCCTGGAGTTTAGTCATCATATCGGGGTCATGCTGGGCAACGGCGGGATAGTCCATTACCTCAGAGAGTCCCCCAACTGTGGGATTAGCATAATAGGGTTTGAGGTCTTTAGCTGTGAGGGTGGTGCCGTTGTGCTCAAAGGGAGCGCACGGAACGCACGACGGTAACATGGTGATGATATCAAGGGGAACCCGGCCGGCGTCTTGAAGCATGAAGTCAAGGCCGGCTGTGCCGCAGACGTTTGCAATTTCGTGGGGATCTGTCACGATGGTAGTGGTCCCTTGGGGAAGAAGGACGCGTGCTAGTTCATGCGGAACGAGGAGCGAACTTTCAATATGGACGTGGGCGTCAATAAACCCCGGGACGACGTATTGGTCGGTGGCGTTAATGGTTGTTTTGGCGGTATATTCACCAGAGTGTTCTCCCGTGGCGATAATGGTTCCGTTATTAATCCATAGGGTGTTTGGTTCGAACGCCCGGTTAAAGACGTTGAGCACGTGGTTGCTGGTAACGCAGAGGTCAACGGTTTGCATTATAAGGACTCCTTTATCCGATTAATTATGATGAAAATTCCGTAATGTATTCGTAGATATTGTCAATTAGTATCGGTCGCTCGTGTTTTTTTGTCAAGGTTTAAATTAAAAACCGAACAGTTAGTTATTCAAGGATAACAAAGGGACCGTAACTTTTCGTTACGGTCCTCAATTTACCTGTGTTTAATTTGGGCGACGGCACGTCCACTTCATAAGGAAGTAGAACGGAATTGCTATTACCAAACCGCCAAAGCCCCAAATTAACTCGTGGAGGGTTGCCTGCATGAGTAACCAAATACTTACCACAATGGCAATGAGCGGAATAATTGGTCCACCGGGAATCTTAAACGGTCGGGACGCATCCTTCATTGTGCGGCGAAATACCAAAATAGCTAAGCACGTTGGCAGGTACTGGGCAAACCGGGAAACCACGCTGATTGCGGCAAGGGTTGTAAATGATCCCGAAAGGGCAATCGGCAAGGTAATGATTCCCGTGATAATAATTGCCCAATATTCTACCCCGTATCGGTTACGTTTTAGTATGAAGCGGGGGAGGAGGTTATCATTCGCGAGTGCCACCGCACATCGAGGCGTGATAAATGACGAAGCAATGTTGATGCCCCCGATGGAAATCAACTCACCCGCAGCAACCAGAGCAAATCCTCCTCGTCCAAGGAAATGCTCCATGGCGGTCTGAACGGGCGCTGTTGCGGTTGCAAGGTGGTTTCCAAGGACCCCGATGGCAACAACCTGAATGAGAAGGTAAAAGATAGACACAACCCCCATTACCATTAAAATCGCGCGGGGGAGTGTCTTTTGAGGATTATGCATATCTTCTGCGGCGACTGCGATGGCTTCAAAGCCCGTAAACGCGTAAAAAATTACCAAGCACGCCGCTCCAAATCCATGGCTTGTTGTGGGAATGGGCGTTGCAGGATGGAAGTTTTTCCCGTGTACGAAAAAGAAGCCAACGATAATAAAGATAACTAGTGGGACGAGTTTTCCAATCGAAGCAAGGTTGTTGATGATTTTGGACGAATTAACGCCGCACAGATTAATGAGGGTAAGTCCGACAATGATAACGGTCATCACGATGATTTGGGCTGCCCGGGAACTGCATGCCGGGAAAATTTGTCCTAGCGCCGTTGCAAACCCGTTTGCCATGGTTGCCCAGGCAATCATGCTGACAATCCACTTAATGAATCCCACTTCAAATCCCGCGAAGTCGCCGAAGGCCGCTCGGGTATAGACGTATGGCCCACCATCTTTCGAAAAAAGGCCTGCCGCTTCCGCGAAGCACAACGCAATCGTAATTACGAGGAGGGCATCGAAGATAAAAACAAAGATACTTTTTGTTCCCACAAGAGCATAGGCCTTATTGGGAAGCAGGAAAATTCCCGAACCAATAATAGCGTTTATTCCGAGAAGAATAATACTGAGTAAGCCTAGTTTATTTTTGTGTGTTGCCATTAAATCAGTCCTCTCATTTAAATAATTATGCGATAAAAGGCAGTTTATGCCTTTTCCATGAATGCCTTAAAAAGTTGTTGTGCTTGGTGATGCGTTCGGTGCAGCATTTCCGGGTGAAACTGGACAGCAACTTCGAAACCGTCGTAAGCAAAGTTACTAAATCCTTCTACTACACCATCAGGGGCAGTGATGCCGACTTGTAAATCAGCGCCAAGTTCACCAATAACCTGGTGATGGAATGAGTTCACCGTAAAATCACGCTGATTAAAGATGGAAGCAAACGGACTATCGGCGCTGACTCGCACCGAGTGAGTTGGCAACG
This sequence comes from Ligilactobacillus sp. LYQ139, assembly GCF_045033025.1. NCBI lineage: Bacteria > Bacillati > Bacillota > Bacilli > Lactobacillales > Lactobacillaceae > Ligilactobacillus > Ligilactobacillus sp. LYQ139. The sequence continues at coordinate 89,716 of NZ_JBJFZW010000002.1, read as the reverse complement.
TTGGTTGGTTTGGTTGTGCATGCCGAATGAGTTCATGGTCGGCGTAACTCAAATCCTGAATAATTGTTCCGCCATGATAAACATTAAGAATCTGCGCGCCCCGACAGATTCCTAAAATTGGAAGGTGGCGTTGTTCAGCCTCCTTAATTAGTTGGAGTTCAAACTGATCACGATCCGGGAAAGTCGGTCCACATTTTTGGCGGGGTTGTTCACCGTATTCGAGGGGGTTAACGTCTTGTCCCCCACTTAAAATTAATCCGTCGAGGTGGGCGACCTGATCGCTAATTACCGCCGGGTTAGTGGTGACCGGGATAATCACTGGGGTACCACCCGCTTGGACAACGCTATCAATGTAATCATCATTAACGTAGGAGCGGTGGTATCCCGGGAACATTCCGTCTGGATCAGTAATCCAACTGCCGGAAACACCAATTAATTTATTCGTCATTTTAAAACCCTCCAATCAAGCTTACAAAATATAAGTTAATTCTATGTGACTCATTTTTTGAGTGTAAATCAAAATTTTTTATGATGATATAGTTGCCCGAGTTGTCCCCGAAATTCGTCTTGATAACGGCGAACGTCGTATCCTGGGAGGATGGTATAGTCGACCTGTTCGCCATGTTCGCTTTGGTCCAAACCACGTTGTTCAGCTTGTTTGCTGACCCGCATTGGTATAAATCGGGCAAGGAGAAGGGCAAGTCCACTCGCTACTATTGTAACAAAGAGGATGGTGGCAATCGTTCCAAATGCCTGGACTCCTAAGAGGTGGCAACCACCCCCGTAAAGAAGCCCGTTAGCAGGAATGTGTGGGTTAACTGTTCGGGTAGCGAAAATACCGGTTAAAATAGATCCGCAAATTCCGGCAACGCCATGGCACCCGAACGCATCAAGGGGATCGTCGATTGGGAGGAATCGTTTGCCCCAGTTAATAAAGGTAAAACTTGCACACGTGCACAAAAATCCAATGAAAAGGGCGCCGGTGGTTGAAACGTAACCGGCGGCCGGGGTAATGCCGACAAGGCCACAGAGGGTGCCGGTACAGGTACCGACGAGGGTTGGATGACCATGTGTAATAATTTCTAACACCATCCACGTAGTAATGGCACCAGCGGTAGCTACCGTTGTTGTAAGAATCGCCTGCAGCGCCACGGAGGTGATTCCCAGGGCAGCGCCGGCATTAAAGCCATACCACCCAATCCATAAGATGGATGTTCCTAAAAGAATCCATGGTAGATTGTAATGTTGATGAATGGCGGGAAGGCGCCGACCGAGAATGACGGAAAGGACAAGGGAAGTAATTCCCGCGTTAATGTGGACGACAGTCCCCCCAGCAAAGTCGAGGAGACCGGTACGGGCGAGAAGGCCGTGCGGGGTCCAAACCATGTGCACAAGTGGATAGTACACTAAAAATGTCCAGGCACATAAAAAAAGTAGAAAATAATTAAACCGCATGCGCCCCACAACCGCGCCAACGAAAAGGGCGGGAGTAATGAGGGCAAACATTAATTGGAAGAGTAGGTAGCTTACCATGGGAATGTGGGTTGTCGCGGTTGAACGCATGAAGTTCACACCGTGAAGGAGCAGATGGCGGACACTGCCGATGATGCCAGCAATGTTGGGCCCAAAACAGAGTTCATACCCGCACGTTATGAATAAAAGAACGGCAATTCCACAGATGATAAAAACAGAAAGCATTGTATTAACAACGTTTTTGGGGCTGACTAAGCCGCCATAAAAAAACGCCAGCCCCGGAGTCATCCAGAAAACAAGGATGGTGGCACTAAGGACGAACGCCGTATTAGCAATATTAATCATAAGGAAACTCCTTTGGATTTCGTATGTTAGATATTCTAACATAAAAGCGAGTAAATGGCCTCCTAATTGCGCCTATTTTTAATGCGTGGTATGCTAAACACCGATTGATATAGTAAGAGAGGGAATTGAATTGATTAGTAAACAAACATGGAAACGGATGGTTCGGTGGGGGAGCTGCCTGGTTGGTGCAGTGGTGATTGCCATTATCGTGGCAGATTTATATTTCTTCCACGTTGCGTTTGTTCCGGCAAAAAAGGATTTTCTTGAAAGGCCGCTTCCCCTTAAACCCGGGACGGCATTGTATCACCAACGATTGTGGTACCATGATACTCCTAAACAGCATTGGACAATGGAATCAGCAAGCGGGCACTATCGTCTGGATGCAAGTTATATTCCGGCGGCCCATTCTAATAAAGCGGTGTTAATTTGCCATGGCTACATGCAAAATAAGAATGATATGGGGGCTTACGCGGCCATGTTCCATCAGTTAGGTTACAATGTTTTGCTGCCAGATGCCCGCGGAATGGGTGATAGCCAAGGGAAATACGTGGGGTTTGGTTGGCCGGAACGGTATGACGAGCGAAAGTGGATGAAGCGGTTAGTCCACCATCTTGGACCACACGTTAAAATTGTGATGTTTGGGGTCAGCATGGGTGGGGCAACCACGATGATGACTAGTGGCATTCAGCTGCCTAAGCAGTGTGTTGCAATGATTGAGGATTGTGGGTACACCAGCGTTAAGGCTGAAATTACGCATGAAGCAAAGGATATGTACCACATGCCTGTTGTTCCGCGCTGGCCATTGATTCCAGTCTTAAGTCTGATGGCAAAATTACGAATTGGATACTTTATGGGTGAGGCGAGCTCAATTCGGATGTTATACCATAACCATCGTCCTATGCTCTTTATTCATGGAGCGAGGGATACGTTTGTTCCAACGTGGATGGTTTATCAAAATTACCGGGCGGATCGAGGACCAAAAGAGTTGTGGATTTGCCCTAATGCCAACCATGCACATTCATACCGGACCCACCCTAAGGAATATGAGTACCATGTGCGGCAATTTTTGAATAGGTATGTACATTAAATGATTTTGGAGAAGGCTGTGACTTAGGTCACAGCCTTCTTGCTACTTTTGCGTAGTTCGGTGTCAAGATAAACGAGCTGAATGAAAGTGGCGTTCCGTTGTTTTATTTTAACTAATTCAAACTAAAACTAATGAGTGAAGTGAATATGGGTAGATCACTGAATCATTATTTTGTAATTAAGGTAGTGTGTAATTTGCGGTACTCGCTTTTTTGTTTTAATCGGTTCACCCGGGTGGACCCAAAAAATAATTTGGAATAATTTTTAATTTCACAAAACAAGAAATGAATTTTGCAAAATAAAAATTATGAGACGGGGTTAATCGCTTTTAATCGCCGTTGATTCGGCGTTTATAGTTGCTATTTAACGCAAAGATTGTGAAAACTATTATTGTGTATTCGCATACAAACATCGTCAATTAAGCATTTTCCGAAAAATAACAAAGCCCTTTTTATTTCACAAGCATTGTGATTTGCGCTATAACAAAAAACGAAAGGAGATGCATTCCGCATGGCAGAAGATGAAATTTTGAAAATGCATGGGGGTGCTAAACCCGGAGTTTTAAGTATGGAACCCCGGTTTGATGTCACTAGTAAGGCTGATCTTGGAAAGGCCTATACACCAGGAGTAGCTGAGATTGCAAAGTTAATTCAGGCTCATCCGGAAGCAAAAGCCAAGTACACAATGAGCGGGAAGCTGGTTGCCATCGTAACGGATGGGACGGCGGTTCTTGGTTTGGGGAACACTGGTCAAGCTGGTGGATTGCCAATTATCGAAGGCAAGGCTTTGTTGTATAAGGATCTTGCTGGGGTTGATGCGGTGCCGTTAGCGCTGAATCAGGTTCCAATTGATGAATTGGTGACGACGTTAAAGAACATTTCAACGTCGTTTGCCGGGTTCCATCTAGAAGATATTGCGGCGCCGCGATGCTTCGAATTGGAGGAAAAACTTGCTCAGGCAGTTGATATTCCGGTTTACCATGATGACCAGGAAGGAACGGCAATCGTTGTACTTGCTGCTTTAATGAATGCCGCTCAGGTTGTTGGGAAGAATCTGAAAGATTTACGGGTTCTTGTAAATGGAGTTGGAGCTTCTGGTTACGCGACTGCTAAGTTATTGATGGACGCCGGAATTATGAACATCACATTAGTTGATGTTGACGGGCCAGTTACGGCAGACGATGATCGGTTCAATTCATTTCAGCGGGCATTGGCTAAACGAAGCGCAGTAACAAAGCGCTTTACGTCATTGGATGATGCTATCGAAAACCAAGATGTCTTTATTGGTTTATCCGTTGGCGATATTTTGACGGCTGATCAGATTAAGAAGATGGCTGATAAGCCGATCGTCTTTGCACTGGCAAACCCGCGGCCGGAAATTGATCCGCAGGTTGCTCACGATGCAGGAGTGGCTGTAATGGCAACGGGTTCGAGTCAATATCCGAATCAAGTAAACAATGTGTTGGTCTTTCCGGGACTATTCCGGGGATTACTCCGTTCAGGCATTAAAAAGGTTACCCCAGAACTTGAGGTTGCCGTTGCGCGTGGATTAAGTGCGCTGGTTGCTCAACCACAGACGGAAGAAATTATTCCAGGTGTCTTTGATAGTAAAGTGGTTGACACCGTAACGCAGGCTGTTATTCAGTTTGCACACTAAAACATGTGGGCTCTGCCCGGGCTAAGAGAGAAAAATTCTATTAAGGAAGTGACCTTAAATGGGTGTTTTTTGGACATCAATTCAAAGTGTTTTATCAATTGTAATTATGATGGCAGTGGGGTACTTCTGCCGGGCGAAGGGTTGGTTTGGTGACAAATTCTCTAAGGGACTCTCTCAGGTTATCATGAAGATTGCGTTACCTTGCGCTATCTTCATGTCAATGTTGCAACGGTTTCACCTTAATCAGTTACGAAGCCTTTCAAAGGGATTAATTTACACGATCCTTGCAATCTTGATTGGCTATGTAATCAGTTGGATTGTTGTGCGGATTTTTAAGATTCCACGGGGTCGGCGGGGATTAATGATGACCGGAATTAACGGTGCTAATACTGTTTTCATTGGATTACCCTTAAACGTTGCTTTGTTCGGAAACGTTTCAATTCCGTACCTACTGGTTTACTACATTGTTAACACGATTATTATTTGGACACTTGGTGTTTGGGTTATCGCTGCTGACGATCCAACAACGGAACAAGGAAAGGCGCACATCGACTGGAAGCACTTCTTACCAGCACCGATTTGGGGCTTCATCATTGCGCTGCCGTTCTTATTATGGATGCCCAATGCTGCAACGCAATTACCGCCGTTTATTACGCGGACATTGACGGATATTGGTGGGCTTGTTACGCCATTATCATTGATGTACATCGGGATTATGTTACGGGACTTTGGAATCAGCAATATTCGCTTTACGAAGAGCTTAAACTTATCGTTGGTTGGGCGGTTCATCGTATCACCGTTAATCATGTTTGCGATTATTACGATCGGGCTACATGCTGGAATTACGTTAACGCCGATTTTCCACAAGACGTTAATTATTCAGGCCGCCACTCCGTCACTTGCTGTGCTACCGATCTTAGCTGATCAGTATCATGGTGATGTTAAGTTCGCGACGAACTTGGTTGTGGCAACATCTGTGTTATTCGTGGTTGTTGTGCCAGTTATTATGTTGATGATGAGTTATCTTTAATTAAAAATTAAACGAAGGGATGAATTTAAATGGCTAAGATTACGGTTATTGATTATTTAATCGAACGTCTTCACGAGATTGGCGTTGATGATATTTTTGGGGTGCCAGGAGATTATAACCTGTCATTTTTGGATGACGTTGAAAAGAGTGATCAAGTTAACTGGATCGGCGATTGTAATGAATTGAACGCAGCTTATGCAGCTGACGGATATGCCCGGAAGAAGGGTGTCGGGGCTTTGATTACCACATTTGATGTTGGTGAATTAAGTGCTTTGAACGGGGTTGCTGGAAGTTATGCTGAACACATTCCAGTGATTGCTATTACTGGAGCCCCAACGACGAAGGTTCAGGAAAACAAGATGCTGATGCACCATACGGATGCTACGGGAAACTTCAAGCGTTCATACCGGGCATACAAGCAGTTTACGGAGGCTCAAGCACTGTTAGGCTTTGAAAATGCTGGGCGGGAGATTGACCGCGTCTTAACGACGGCGATTATTAAGAGTCGGCCGGTTTACATCTCATTACCACTAGATGTTGCTCACAGTAAAATTGATGCTCCGGCTGAACCGTTGAACTTAACGGTTGAAAATACCGACCACACGGAACGGGTCGCCCAACGACTTGCTGATGAATTGAAGAAGGCTAAAAAACCAGTTATTCTTGCTGGGAACGAAATTATGACGTTCCGGGCACGGGAAGCCTTTGAAAAGATGATTAATCAGTTGCACCTGCCAGTAGCAACCGTTTTGTTAGGAAAGTCATCAATCAACGAAGAAAACCCATACTTCATCGGGACGTACTATCCACAGTATGGTGATAAGCGGGTTTTGAATTACGTCAATGAAAGTGACCTCGTTGTTATCTTTGGAAGTAAGTTAATTGACGTTAACACTGGAAGTTTTACCCAGTGCTTCACCCAGGATCATACCGTTGTTTTAAATTCGGATAATACGGATTTCTTCGGTACGAAGAGTCGGGGAGTTAACATCAATAACCTGATTGCTGATGTTACTAAGAAGGCAACACCGTTCGACTTCGATAGTACCGGATTACAAAACGTTGAGCCGGACGTTAAGTACGAGGACAATGACGACGCTGAGTTGAACCTTGGTCAGTACATGTACGCTTTTAAGAACTTTATGCAGCCAAACGACACGATTTATACTGAAACGGGAACGTCACAGTATGGGTTGTCATTTATGAATCTGCGTGAAGGCACGGACTTCCAGGCACAACCGTTGTGGGGTTCAATTGGGTATACTCTGCCAGCTGTCCTGGGAAGTCAGATCGCTGATCCGGAAGGACGGCACATCTTATCGATTGGAGACGGTTCTGCCCAGATGACGGTTCAAGAATTAAGCCTGATTCAGCGGCACCATCTAAAGCCAATTATCTTTCTGGTGGACAACGATGGGTATACTATCGAACGGGTTATTCATGGAGCGCATGCTCAGTACAATGATATTGCTGCATGGGACTATACGAAGTTACCAGCTGCGCTTGGAATTACACCGGACGTGATGGACGTAAACGTGGCAACAACGAAGGATGAATTGAATGCCGTTATGAAGGAAATCGCGGGCGATCGGAGTAAGGCTCACTTCGTAATTGTTAAGACTAAGCCGTTGGACGCACCAGAGTTAGTTAAGAAGATTGGGAAGTCAATGAGTTTGATTGACAAGTCGCATTTTTACGGCGAAGAGGATTAATTTTTAAAGATAGTTAAGAATAATTAGCAAATTAAAGAGCGCAGCTTAATTTTTAAGATGCGCTCTTTTTTTATGCGTATTATCCTTAATATGAAAAATATAAATTATTTTTTAATTGCTTTTTTTAGTAGCTCTCTTTTCAATGACTTTTAGTTTGTGCCCCTCGAATGTATAACCAAACCCGCGGACTGTTTTGACGTATTTAGGATGATGGGGATCTGGTTCAATCTTATCACGAAGGTGACTGATATGGATATCAACAATCCGGGATGTTCCCAAGTCGTTCCCGTAATTCCACACGCCGCGAAGGAGTTGTTCACGGGAAAGAACCTGATTTTTGTTTTTTATTAAATAAAAAAGTAGTTTAAATTCTTTGGGGGTTAATCCTAAATTTTCGTTATCTTTTAAAACCCGATAGTGATCTATATCTAATACAAGATTATCAAGTTGAAAATGTTTTGGAGATGAATGGCTGAGACTTTCAGTTTCGGACTTAGGATGGGAAGCTGGTTCCTCAGTAGTGATAACGGACTGGTGAATAAGTTTAGGAGGATTGTGGGATGTTTGGATAGTTCGGCTCCATAGGCATTGTTGCATTCGAATAATTATTTCTTCGTATTCATATGGTTGAGTAACGTAATCATCAATATGGAGGGCAAAAAGTTGCATTTCATATTCAAAGTTTTTTGTAGTCGCTAGTGTTATGATAGGGCGATTAAAGATTGTCCGGATTTTTTTAATAAGAGGAAGGGTGATTGTTGAAGATGCTACCGCTAAATCCCAGATAATTCCCGCAACGTGACGATGTTTAACAAAGGCTAACACTTCTTCAGGATCAGTAGTATTATAAACCATCCAACCGTGGTCGTTACAGTAAGTATTTAGTTTCATAAATAGCGGAAGTTGTTTGGTAATTAAAATCAGCCGTTCTTTCACAAATTCCACCTCCATTAATATCTAATAAACATTATTCCATATAAACCAATAAAAACGAACGGATTTACAAAATATTTACATTGCCTTTACACGAAATTGATCCGAAGTTTACATTCCGTCAGTACATTAAGGTTAGGCCGATGAATGAAAGGAATGATGAAGGTGAAGAAGGGTAAGATCGTAAAAGGGATTTGTTTTGGCGGCCTCCTTTTGCTTTTAGGCGGGTGTGCGAATCACGCCCAGAATAAAATTACCATTGTTGGTTCGACTGCGTTACAACCGTTAGTTGAAAAGGCAGCGACTGAGTTTGAAAAGGAACATGGTGGTAACCTGACCGTTCAAGGAGGAGGGTCTGGAACAGGATTAAGTCAAGTTCAGGAAGGAGCCGTTCAAGTCGGCGATTCGGATGTTTTTGCGCAACAACAAAGTGGGATTCACACAAATAAACTGGTTGATCATCGGGTTGCAGTGACGGGAATGGCTCCCATTGTTAACCGTAAAGTTAAGGTTAGTAATGTAACAATGCAACAGTTACGGGAGGTTTTTACGGGGGAAATTACAAACTGGAAACAACTTGGGGGGCGAAATCAAAAGATTGTAGTGATTAACCGGGCGAAGGGGAGTGGAACACGACTTACTTTTCAAAATACCGTAATGAAGGGGCAAAAAATGATGAGTGCTCAAGAGCAAGACTCTAACGGGACGGTTCAGCAGATCGTTGCAAATACACCAGGTGCAATTAGCTATATTTCTTTTTCATATCTTCAGAGTCAGGGAATTCATCCATTGAAAATTAATGGGGTGCAGCCATCTGCCAAGAACGTAATGACCAATAGGTGGAAAATTTGGTCGTATGAACATATGTATACTCGGGGAAAACCAACCGGAACGACGAAGCGCTTTCTGAAGTATATGCTTTCCTCTTCCGTTCAACACAAAATGGTGAAGGAAATGAAGTACATCAGTATTCATAACATGCAAGTAAAAAAGGACGTTAATGGTAAGGTCACTCCGGTAAGGGGGGAGCATTAAATGGATGAAATTAAACAAAAGTTATTAAGTAAATCAAAACAAACGGTGGAAGACCGGTGGGGAAAACTATTATGTTTTACGTGTCTTGGGTTGATCATTGTTTTAATTGTTGCAATTTTATATTTCATTATTAACAAGGGAATTGCAACTTTTACTTTGGATCACCTAAGCCTTATTCAATTTCTTACAGGCAAACAATGGAACCCGGGGCATCATCAGGTTGGGGCGTTGCCAATGATTTTAACGTCTTTTCTAGTAACGGTTTTAGCAGCGTGTCTTGCAACTCCGTTTGCGATTGGGGTAGCCATTTTTATGACTGAATACGCTCCTAAAAAGGGAACGCAGGCACTCCGGGCGGTAACCGAACTATTGGTTGGAATCCCATCGGTTGTATATGGGTACATTGGACTAGTAGTGATTGTTCCACTAGTCCGGAGAATGATTGGTGGGACCGGATTTGGGATTTTAGCCGGAACGGTTGTTTTATTTGTCATGATTTTACCGACCGTCATTTCATTGACGGCTGACAGCCTCAAGGAGATTCCTATTGATTATAGGCAAGCGGCTCTTTCACTGGGTGCAACAAAATGGCAGGCAATCTACAAAATTGTTTTACGCGCGGCGTTACCGGGAATTCTGACGGCGGTTATTTTTGGGATGACTCGCGCCTTTGGGGAAGCACTTGCTGTTCAAATGGTAATTGGAAATGCGGTTCTAATGCCGCGGGGATTGGGTTCACCGACAGCCACGTTGACTAGCCAATTAACTAGTCAAATGGGGAATACGGTTCTTGGAACCGTATCAAATAATGCATTGTGGTCGTTAGCGCTAGTGTTACTTGTAATGTCTCTAGCCTTTAACTTGTTAATCAGGTTAATTACCCGGAAAGGAGCGATTAAAAAATGAACCCAGAGAAAGCGAATCGTATTGCCAAAGAGGTTATTTATGGGGCGGTTGGGTTGTTACTGTTACTATTATTTTTCTTAATAGGCTATATTTTGGTTACGGGACTCCCAGGAATTTCATGGCATTTCTTAACAAGCGTTAGTCAATCTTTTAAAGCAGGGGGCGGAATTCGTGATCAAATTTTTAACTCCGTTTATATTCTCATTTTAACAACGATAATTTCATTTCCGATTGCGTTAGGAGTGGGGATTTACTTAGCCGAATATGCAAAGGATAACTGGTTCACTAGCTTGCTAAGAACAATTATTGAATTGTTAAGTTCATTACCATCGATTGTAGTAGGACTTTTTGGTTATCTTCTGTTTGTGGTGAAATTTCAAATTGGGTTTTCAATTATTTCTGGGGCAATCACCCTAACGTTTTTTAACTTGCCACTCCTAACGCGGAGTATTGAAGATGCGTTTCGCTCGGTAGCAGTTGAACAACGGCAGGCCGGGGTAGCCCTGGGGATCTCAAAGTGGAAGACGATAACCGGAATTGTTTTTCCGTGTGCGCTTCCTAAAATCATCACCGGGGTCATTTTAAGTGCAGGGCGAATCTTTGGGGAAGCGGCTGCCTTGATTTATACGGCGGGGCAAAGTAATTCGACAATTAATTATGCTAATTGGAATCCGTTTTCGGCAACCAGCCCGTTAAATATTTTTCGTCCAGCAGAAACCTTAGCAGTCCATATTTGGAAGGTTAACGCCGAATCGATTTTGCCAGACGCTCATCAAGTTTCAAGCGGCTCTGCGGCAGTATTAATTATTGTGATTTTACTCTTTAATCTGAGTGCACGGTGGTTGGGAAACGTTGTTTACCGAAAAATGACGGCAACGGATAGGAGAGAGGGTTAATGAAAATTACTGAAAAATACATTAGAAAAATTGATACTCCGGTGGCGTTAAGTACTAATGAAGTAGCGGTATATTATGGAGATAAACAGGCCTTTACTGGGGGGACGATTGAATTTCCCCGGCACCGGATTACCGCGCTAATTGGTCCGTCTGGGTGTGGTAAATCAACGTTTTTACGGTCGCTTAACCGAATGAATGATGGAGTTGCGCGGGTTGAAGGACAGATTATGTACCACGGCTTGGATATAAATACCGCTGCGGTTAACGTTTATGAGCTTCGTAAGCACATCGGAATGGTGTTTCAGCACCCCAACCCCTTTTATAAATCAATTCGGGAGAATATTACGTATGCTCTTAAGTACCACGGGGTTAGGGAACAGGATGTTTTGGAGCAAAAGGTGGAAGAAAGTTTGCGCGCAGTTGCTTTATGGGATGAAGTGAAGGATTCACTTGATAAAAACGGTAGGCGGCTTTCGGGGGGGCAGCAACAACGCCTTTGCATTGCCAGGGCGATTGCGATGGAACCTGATATTTTGCTCCTTGATGAGCCAACAAGTGGGTTGGATCCAATTTCAACGCGTAAAGTGGAGAATACGCTCCAGGAATTAAAGCAACGATATACGATTATCATTGTGACGCATAACATGCAACAAGCTTCTCGAAGCAGCGATTATACCGCTTTTCTTAATTGGGGGCAAATTGTTGAATTTGATGAAACTGCGCAAATTTTCACGACGCCTCACGTTCAGATGACGGAAGATTATGTTTCGGGGAACTTTGGCTAGGAGGAATGTTAGATGCCACAAATTATTACAGCAAAAAACGTTCACCTGTACTACGGGAAGAAGGAAGCCCTCCGGGGGTTTGACATTGGTTTTAATGAAAAACAGGTTACGGCGCTGATTGGTCCATCAGGGTGTGGGAAGTCGACTTTTTTACGATGCTTGAATCGAATGAATGATTTGATTGAAAATGTGACGATCACGGGAAGTTTCCGGTTGCATGGGGAGGATATTTATAGTCCTCGGATGAACGTTGTGAAGTTGCGGAAAGAGGTGGGAATGGTGTTTCAACAACCAAACCCTTTCCCCCTTTCAGTATATGATAATATTGCCTTTGGATTAAGGTTAAACGGGATTAAAGATAAGCAGACGATTGATCAGGAAGTTGAGGAGAGTCTTAGAAAAGCAGCCGTTTGGGATGAAGTGAAGGATAACCTTAAAACAAGTGCCCTTGCACTTTCCGGGGGGCAGCAACAACGGGTTTGTATCGCCCGGGTACTGGCTGTTCACCCGCAAGTTATTTTAATGGATGAGCCGACGAGCGCCCTTGATCCAATTTCAAATGCTCAAATTGAAGATATGCTGGTAGAATTAAAGAAGGATTATACGATTATTATCGTGACGCATAATATGCAACAGGCTGCTAGGATTTCAGATCAAACCGCATTCTTTCTAAACGGTGATTTAGTAGAGTTCGGAGAGACGAAAAAATTGTTCATGACACCGAAGGAAAAATTAACAGATGACTATCTGAATGGCCGGTTTGGTTAAGGGGGATTAAAAATGGTAAATGAAATTTTTAAGGATGAAATGAAAAAGCTGAACGGCCGGTTTAACGAAATGGGGATTGATATTAGCGAGCAAATTTATCAAGCAACTAAGTCGTTTATCGACCATAACCAGCAACTGGCGGAAAAAAACATTGAACGTGACAAGGCAATTAATGATAATGAGATTGCGCTTGAAGAACGAGCGTTAGATTTAATTGCATTACAGCAACCAGTTGCGCATGAATTTCGGAAAATTATCAGCATTTTAAAAGCAAGTTCCGATTTGGAGCGGATTGGTGATCATGCGGTTTTAATTGCCCGGGAAACCATTCGTTTAAAGGGAAATAACCGGATCCCGGAAATTGAAGAGTTAATTTCAGCTTTGACGGCGGATATCCGGAACATGTTAGAGCAGTCGTTGGATGCCGCCATCCGGGATGATGAAAAAGCCGCCCGGAAAATTGCGAAGATGGATCCTGAAATTGACCGGCAATATTACCATATTTATCAAATGATTGTTGAAATCATGAAGCGCGAAACAAGTACGGCCGTTGCGGCAACAAGTTATTTGATGGTTGCGCGAATTCTTGAGCGAATTGGTGATCATATTGTTAACCTATGTGAATGGGTTGTATATGAAACAACGGGGAAGATTCAGGAATTAAATCCTGGAAAAGTTAACCGGGATGAGTATTTAAAGGTTGAGGAACAAGAGGCTGTTATGCGACATGAACGGAAAAAGGCCCGGCTGAAACGGAAAAATCAGAAATAGGCATTTAAAATTAACATGAATGAAAACGGCTAATTAGGAATTAGAAGGAGGAATTATCTTAAATGAAAGCGATGGTTTTACGTGATGGATTAACGCTACGTGGCTTTTTCGATGTTCCTGCGGGAAAAACAACGTTTGATTGTGCAGTTATTTTTCACGGATTTACGGGGAACTGTGGCCGGGAGAAGGACCGCATTGAATACCAGGCAGCCCAAACATTACTCAACGCTGGGATGGCGGTTGCGCGGTTTGATTTTAATGGTCATGGGGAGAGTGACGGGCGGTTTGAGGACATGACGGTTTTAAACGAGCTGGATGATGCGCGGGCGGTCCTTCAGTTTGTCCAGCAGCAACCCGGTGTTCAGCGAATTATGCTAGTGGGGATGTCCCAGGGGGCTGTGGTTGCCAGCATGCTGGCCGGTTATTACCACGATGTGATTGATAAGTTAGTATTAATGTACCCGGCTGCCACGCTTAAGGATGATGCCCAGCACGGTGAAATGCAGGGGCTCCACTATGATCCCCGACAGATTCCTGCCGTTCAGGTGTGGCATTCGGATCACGGCGATTTTTCGGTGGGAGGTTTTTATTTTCGAACAGCGCAAACGTTGCCAATTTATGAGGTGGCTAAGCAGTACCAAGGACCAGTGCTGCTTTTGCACGGTGATGCGGACCCGGTTGTTCCGCGGAGTGCCTCAGAGCGTTACTTGCCGGGATACCAACACGCTGAGTATCACGTAATTCCGGGAGGCGACCATGGGTTTCATGCTCCTGGGGCTCGGAAAGAAGCACTGCGGTTGCTTGAAAAGTTTGTGGAGAAAAATAAATAAACTAATTGTCAATTTGGCGAAAAATAAAAGAGGAACTCGGGAAAATTTATTTCTCGAATTCCTCTTTATTTAGGAGATAGTCTCCTTACAGTCCGATTTCAGCGAGGGTGTTAACCGCAGCTCGAATCTCGTCACGCTGTTTTTCACGTTTGGTAATTGGACCATCAACCTCCGTCATTACAATCCGGACAATGTTAGTGCGGCGAAGGTCAACGAGGGTCTTATCATTAATTTTAAGGCAAATAAAGTCATCATCGTAGCTTTCAACGGCATCGTGCCAAATGTCCGCGCCAGTTTTGGCAGAAACAATGCCCCGCTTAATGATCATTGCGCCATCAACGGTGTGGAACTTAACGTTATAGAATTTTTCCATGTAATCAGGTCCTTTCAGTAACCGCTTTCTACCATATAATATAACACTCCATTGGGAATGGAGTGTAAAAACAAGGAAAATAAACGTAATTGAAGTAGTAAACTGAATGAATCGTATAATACGGATTAGAAGGTTTACGAATTTTCATCGAGTTCATTTTGTTTTAGGAGCGGATCATCTGTGAGAAACGATGAATATAAATTTTATATTTCTTTCCTTAGTTAAGGAATTATTACTTTTTAAGTGGGATGTCCGCACTTTTTGGTTCTCTCTTTAGTGAAAGGGCGATCAAAACCCCAATCACCGTTAAAATAACGGTAAATATCATCCCAAAGTGAACCCCATTAGTGAATGCCGCAGCGTGGTTAACGCCGTGGTAAGCTGCCGTTCCCAGCCCCAGAAAGCTTGTTGCTAACGCCGTGGCGATGGCGCCGACAATTTGCTGGAGAGTATTAATAATTGTACTTCCATCCGCAGATTCAAATAGTTGCAGGGCGTTAAGCGCGTGCGTTTGGGCGGGTGACATCGCTAACGGACAGCCAAGCATCAAGATGACGTGGGCGGTAATGACATACCAAACGGCGGAATGAGGAGTAACGCAAGCAAGCATCAAGGCCCCCACCGCGGCAATCAGGAAGCCAATTGTTGTTAGTAACTTAGCACCATAATTATCAAAGAGACGACCAGCTAATCCTGAAACCAATGCATTAACGATTCCGCCAGGAAGCATGATGATCCCCGTGAGAGCAACTGGGAGGAGTAGTCCGTTTTGGATATACTGGGGCAACAGGTACATTGCAGATAAAATTACCCCGAAGTTAATCATTACTAGGAGGGTTCCCTTAGTAAACGCACTGTTAGCAAAGATTCGTAGGTTTAAAACCGGGTGTTGTTGGGTTAGCTGCCGGTGCGTGTACAATCCCAGCACCACGATTCCTACCAGTAAACACCCTAAAACAATGATGGAGGTCCAGCCAAACTGGGCGGCAAAGCTAAAGCCCATAACAACCAGGCCAAACCCTAAAGCGGAGAGGATAACTGCGATAAAGTCAACGGGCTCGCGGGTTAATTTGCTGATGTTGGGTAAGAACTTAAGATCAAAGAACAGGGCAATTAGCAGGAACGGTACGAAAAGCCAAAAAATCCAGTGCCAGGAAAGTTTAGCCAAGATAAATCCCGTCAGTGTGGGGCCCACCGCTGGGGCAAACATGATGACCAGTGAGCAGGCTCCCATCGCCGTTCCCATTTTTTCAGGTGGGAAGATGTTCATTGCAACGGTAAACATGAGGGGTAAAATTGTTCCTGTTCCAATCCCCTGAATCATCCGCCCAGCAAGGAGAAGGGAAAAGTTAGGGGCAAGCGCTGAAATTACGGCCCCCCCAATGAAGGCGCTCAGTCCGGTTGTGATGATCTGACGAGTTGTTAGCCATTTAGTAAGAAGGCTAGACAACGGAAGAACGATTCCGATAACGAGCATGTAACCTGTAATAATCCATTGAAGAAGGTCGTTTCCCACCCCCAGACTCCGCGAAAATTGGGGAAGGGCAATATTTAGGGATGTTTCGGAAAGCATCCCAACAAACGCCCCCAGCATGGGCCCAAACAGGGCAAGCCATGGGTGAGTAGTTAGTTTGTGTTGGTTTTTCATTTTATGTGAAACTCCTTTCTCGAGTTATGCCGTAAAAAACAACGGTGATTAGCATAACAAAAATTAATTAGTGATGTAAGTTTTTTGATGGTGATTTAAAAATAATTGGCTTTGGCTAGTCAAGGAGTTTTTTTCCCACTATAATGGAAATAATTTGATTGGAGGAAACGGGATGCGGCTGGTAAAACGAGCAGCTCAATATTTAGGAATCCTCGGGGGGATGGCAGCAGTTTTCTTTGCACTTGGATGGTTCCTAATGCGGTCAGTTCAACATTCCCAACCAGTGCACCCTACAAGCCGGCGCTTGGTTCGCCTGGTAGCTGTTGGTGATTCTCTTACCCAGGGTGTTGGCGATCCGCAAACAGCCGGAGGCTTTGTGCCACTCGTTGCGCGCTCTCTTTCTCACAGTGCGTCGGTTCGGCTGAGCACGGTGAATGCTGGGGAGGCCGGTGATATAACTTCGCGGGTAATGGATCGAATCAACGGTAATCCGCAGTTGCAACGGCACCTCCGGCAAGCAGATATTATTACCGTGACGGCGGGAGGAAACGATGCGTTAAGTGCAATTAGTGCCGCTCGTAAAGATCTTTCCCGGACGGATGCTAAGCGCTTAATTGCCCCGGCAGCTGCAACATATACTGAACATTTGCGGGCCCTTTTAGAAAGAATTCGGCAGTTGAATAGGACCGCTCCCGTTTTTGTGCTGGGAATTTACAACCCGTTTTATGTTGAACTAGCAACGAATTCGGTTTTAAATACCGGGGTAACAACCTGGAATTACACAATTCGACGGGTTACACGGCAGCAACCAAACATGTACTACGTTAATATTAGTCGGATAGGGTATGGTCAGTACGGGCAAACACAGCCATCCCGTCAATTACGCCAATTTGCAGCGGCCAATACACCACTGCTTTCCAGTGCGAGTGTTTCACAGTTGCTAGTAACCGCTCAGGGGAAGAATGCATGGCTGTCCTCTACAGACCGATTACACCCTAATGAGCGGGGATATCGTTATATTGCCCAGCAGGTTACCCATCGGATTAACCAAGAACAAAGGAGGTGGCTTCATCATGGAACAAAGACGACAACAAGGCCGTAAATCCCGGCAGGTGAACCCGTGGAAGTGGGCGTTTACCATTTTGGTAGCGTTGATTATTGCGGGGGGAGCCCTCCTTTTTTGGCGAATTACGACTCCAAGTGTCCCGCAAAGTAAAATTGAAACCAGTGTCCCGACAACGGGGACTTCATTATCAACAACGCTGAATAATAACCAGCTTACGGCGATTTTAGATTATTTCTTAAATCAGCAAGCAACTGGGGATGTCCGGTATCATGTTCGGCTAACTTCGAATGAAGCATTAATTACGGGGCACACTAAGGTGATGGGACAGACAGTAACTTTTACGATTACGACGGTTCCAATAACAACCCCGCAGGGAAATCTACGGCTGGTTGTTAGGCAGATTACGTTTGGCCAGGTAGCAGTTCCCGTTAAGCTAACGATGCAGTATTTTAAAAATAATATTGCTCTTCCAACATGTCTTACTGTTCAACCGGCTAAAAAACAAGTAATCCTTAATCTAAACCACCTTACCTCCAAGCAGCGGTTTAGTGTGCGGCTAATGCACATAGACCTTAAGAATGGTCGGTACCGCGTTTTGATTGGATTACCACGGAATTAAAGGAGGATGTTAATGAAGTATCGGCAAAGTTTTTATCAGTACCTGATGACTCAGCGTAATCCAGACGATCACCGGGCAGTGGCGGAATTTGCTAACCAGGCCTTCTATGATCAAAGTTTTCCCAAGCAATCCTGCGATTATGACGAACTCTCCCAGTACCTTGAGTTAAACGGAAGCTATCTTTCCGGGATGACGGTTTTTGACGAGGCCTGGCAGCAGTATCTCGCTCAGATGGAGTAGTGAACGTTACCGGACGCGGATGATTATCTACATTTAAGGAGAAAGGGTGGTTAGCATGGCAAGTATTCAGTGGTTTCCTGGTCACATGGCAAAGGCGATGCGGCAGGTAAAGGAAAATTTACGGCTAGTCGACATCGTACTTGAACTAGTGGACGCACGGCTGCCGGAGTCTTCCCGGAATCCCCAGATTGCATCGGTGTTAAAAAATAAACCAAGTATCATTGTGCTTACAAAGCGGGACCTAGCAGATCCCCAGATGATAAAACGGTGGGTTGATTACTACGAACAACACGGGCAACCAGCCATGGCGTTTGATAGTATCCGGGATAACCTCCAGTCCCTTGAAGCCAAGATCCGCGAGGTATTAGCCGATAAGCTGGCTCAGCGGGCTGCACGGGGAATTAAGTCCCAGCGGGTAAAGGTGATGTGTCTGGGAATTCCCAATGTGGGTAAATCAACGTTATTAAACCACCTTGTTCATAAAAAAATCGCTCAGGTTGGGAACCGGCCCGGAGTCACGAAGTCCCAGCAATGGTTAAAGGCGGGGGATAACCTGCAACTTTTGGATACGCCGGGAATCCTGTGGCCGAAGTTCGAGGACCCGGTTGTTGGTAAAAAGTTGGCCTTAACCGGGGCAATTAAGGACACGTTATTTGCTAAGGACGACGTTGCATTGTATGCGCTCGAACATTTCGTCAACCACCACGCCCAGTTGCTTGAAAAGGTTTATCACTTAACGCCAGAAGAACTGGATCAACCAACCGTGGAGGTGCTGTTAGCACTTACCAAACGGATGGGTTTTCGGGCTGATTATGATCGTGCCAGTGAACGGTTAATTTTTGATTGCCGGAAGGGAAAATTGGGCCGGTACACGCTTGACAAAATTCCTGCAAAGAAGGGATAAAAATGACAAAGAAGCTGTATGTTCAACCAGATTGGCCGACAAGCATAATTTGTTGGGCCTTTTCGTTGATGATCCTTGATACGAGTTTGTTACTGTGGCTTGAAATTACGGTTTTTCAGGTGTGGACAGTGCTGACATTCTTGTTGTTTATTGCCGTTGCTGTTGTTCAAATTAGAGGGCGATACGTCGTTTTGGGTGAAGATATCCTAACTGTTCACACCGTAATTGGTTTTAATTCCAAGAGGATTAAGTATGATCAGATTAAAGAGGTAACGGTGTTACGGACCCAGGTTATAATTGCGGGCCGGTACCAGACGATTAAGGTGCTTGCTTATAAAAAAGTCCGGCAGCAACTTGTTGATGGGATCCGCGAACATGTTCCATCTATCAAAATCACGAACAATATCACCAATCAATACTAAATAAATTCGGAAAAAATACAACATAAGGATTAAAATCATGGTATGCTAATGGTGATGATAAAGTTACGTTGAGGAACACACCGAGGAGGAACGCACATGAATGACATTGAAATTGCGCAACAGGCCACGATGGATCCAATCACGAAGATTGCTGATCGAGCTGGTTTTAAACCTGAACAGGTTGAGCAATATGGTAACTACAAGGCAAAGTTAACGGTTGATCCGACCCGGCCGCTTCGGGGGAAGTTGATCCTGGTAACTGCCATTAACCCTACGCCGGCAGGTGAAGGAAAATCAACCGTTTCAATCGGGTTGGCAGACGCCTTACAGCTGGCAGGGAAAAGGACCATGTTAGCTCTGCGGGAACCTTCCTTAGGTCCGGTAATGGGAATGAAGGGAGGCGCCACTGGTGGAGGCTACTCCCAGGTGCTTCCGATGGATGATATTAACCTTCACTTTACGGGTGACATGCACGCGTTAACGGCGGCGAATAATACGTTAGCGGCGCTCGTTGATAACCATATTTACCAGGGTAACGAATTAAACATTGATCCGCGGAATGTGACATGGAAACGGGTGCTTGATATTAACGACCGGGCATTACGGCATACGGTGATTGGCCTCGGTGGGCTTAAGCAGGGGATTCCACGGGAAGACGGGTTTGAAATCACCGTTGCTTCCGAACTGATGGCCGTTCTGTGCTTAGCTACTGATATGGCTGATTTGAAGAAGCGGATTGGGCGGATTGTGATTGGATACACCTACGATGGGGAACCTGTTACTGTTAAGCAGCTTGGCGTGGTTGGTGCGATCGCAACGCTCCTGAAGGACGCCATCAAGCCGAACCTTGTGCAGACCATCGCCCATACGCCGGCGTTGGTTCACGGGGGACCATTTGCCAACATTGCACACGGGTGCAACAGTGTGATTGCAACGCGGACAGCTCTTCAGTACGCCGATTACGCCGTTACGGAGGCCGGATTTGGTGCTGATCTCGGGGCTGAGAAGTTCTGTGATATTAAGGTGCCGGTTCTCGGAAAGACGCCGGATGCCGTTGTTGTTGTGGCAACGGTTCGCGCACTGAAGATGAATGGTGGCGTTGCTAAGGATCAGCTTGAAACCGAGAATGTGGCTGCCGTTGAAAAGGGAAGCAGCAACCTCATTCGTCATATTAAGAACATGCAGCAGTATGGGGTAAACGTGGTGGTTGCGCTAAATCGCTTCACCAGTGATACTCCAGATGAAATCAAGGCCGTTCAGGATGCTTGTGCTTCACTGGGCGCAACGGCCCATGTTGCTGACGTATGGGCCAAGGGCGGTGCTGGCGCACAGGAACTTGCTCAGGCGGTCATTGAAGCGTGCGAACAACCGCATTCGTTTGAAACGGTTTACGCAGCTGACGACGATTTGCAAACAAAGATTGAAAAGATCACGAAGAAGATTTACCATGGTGCGGCGGTTGAGTACGGGCCGAAGGCTAAGCGCCAACTCCGTGAGTTTGCGGCCCATGGGTGGGATCACCTGCCGGTCTGCATGGCAAAGACGCAGTATTCGTTTACGGATAACGCGAAGTTACTCGGGGCGCCGACTGATTTTACGCTTCATGTACGGGAGTTCATGCCAAAGCTGGGGGCGGGCTTTGTTGTTGCCTTGACCGGGAACGTTTTGACAATGCCAGGTCTTCCAAAGGTGCCGGCTGCAAACGGAATTGACGTGGATAATGATGGTCGGATTAGTGGGTTGTACTAAACAAGGACGGTTAAACTGAATAATGTTCAAAGTGGGGTTTACTGATGAAGAGTAAATTCCACTTTTTTAATGATTTGGTTTTAGTGGCGGAAGGCTGTAGCTGTTCAGTTAAATTGCTAAAACGAATAAGCATTTATAATGTATACCTTTTAATTCTTTCTACCCGTTCCGTTGTTGATCTATAATAACGTTTTTTAAATTATGGCAGAAATGTTATTCTTCTAATTTACTCGTTGACAGGGTTTTGCTAATTGGTATACTGAAATCAGAACGTATGTTCGATTTAGCGCTGATGCTTTTTCCAGACGAAAAGGCGGATGAAAGGGGAGCGGACCGGAATGACAAAGATTAATGCGGCTGGATTTATCCCAACGGAGCACGCGGTTAAGCGGCTTAATCAACGATTTAACGTGCCTAAGAGTGATGCTCACCGGTGGGTGCGACGGTTTATGTTGGATGCAACGGCTATTGATGACCCAACAAGTAATAATCCTAAGGTACGGTTATTTCGTCGGGAACAGTGTATTGCGGTTGTGAACCTTACACAAAAACGGGTGATTACCGTTTACCAGTTAACCCCAGTGAATAAAGTTAGCGATTGGGGGCAGCGCCTAATTCCTTACCTGCAGCCGTACGGAAAGCGAATTTGTCGGCATTACCAACGCGACCTTGTCGTTGATTTATGCCGGTCATTTATTGGCCTTGTTTGGGGTGCCATTGATTACCAGTTTATGCATCATGATGAGGACGTGCTTATGGCATTGAGCGAACGGGCAGGGCGGTTACGCGATACGCTGGCGATGGGTGCCGCTGACCTACAGATGTTCCGGCAGTTGTTTAGGACAAAATAAAAAACATCGCCGGAAGTAGTTCCGGCGATGCTTAGGTCACATAATAACATTATTAGTTAGCTGCTTTTCGGTGAAGTTCCAGTTTTCGCAGAAATGGCAGCAGGAATCCCAGGATAATCAGGAAGCCAACGGTTATAAAGTTCATAATTAGTTGGTGATTGAAGGCGGCTGTTCCTGGGTTCGCATCCTGCGGGATAAAACCAAGGGTAGCACACACAAACGTGAAGGTGAAGCACCACAGTCCCATTGCAAGGGCTCCTGTTCGGTTCTTGATGTAGGTATAATCTGAGTGAAATTCTTTTTCATGCCACCGAATAGCAAGGAAGGCTACGAAGACCAGGGCCGTCTTGTATGGTGAGACGATTCCGTTGAGGTTTAGTAGCCAGTTATAAATCGAGTTAATGCTTGGGAGGGTGCCGCTCAGAAGAAGGATTAACAGGCTAATTCCCGCAGTCAGAATGTAACTATTAATGGGTTTGCCGTTCTTATTCTTTTTTGTTAACCACGTTGGCATGTATTTATTAGCCGTGTCACTTGCAAAGACCCGAGCTGCTGCATCGATTAGAATTGCCAGTTGGGCAAGCATAAAGAACAATTGAACAACGGCAAAGACGTACATGAGGGACTTTCCAAGCCCACACTGTTCTCCGAGAAGACGAAAGGCGTAGTATGGCCCGTTCATCTTAAAATCGTGCGGAATGTGGTTGGCGTTGAAGAAAACGGCTAGTGCTAACGTTCCAAAGATTGTTAGGAACGCTGTCATCAGTGCTAACGCCCACATGGCTTTCGGAAACTCTGACTTTGGATTGCGAAGGCGGATAATGTACGGTGCAGCTAGTTCAGCCCCGGACATTGCAAAGATTAATAACCCGGTTGTTGAGAAGTAATGGAGGCTAAAGCTGGGCTTAAATGCCCCCCAACTGAAGTGGGTTGCGATGTGCGCACCGTGAAGTAATGCCCATCCCGTCATGAAGACGAACAGCATTGAGATTAGGAACATTGCACCACCACCAATGAGTGACAGAATCTCCAAAGAATTTTTAACCTTATTTTCAAAGAGGATAAATACCAGAATGATGATGAAGGTCATCAGGCCAAACATCGTTGGCGACATGTGTTTATTCAGGGTGTTATTTCCAAGAATAATCCAGCTAATGGATACGACGACGGAGTTGGAAACGTCTACCAGGTACGGGATTGTTTGGGTCCAATACATCCAGGACGTAATGTAACCGAACAGATCGCTGTGGGTTCCCCGGCGGATCCATGAGGCGAGTCCCCCCGATTGATTATCAAACGTTAAGCCAAGTTGCGTTGCAATCAGGGCGTAGGGAATAACGTATGAAAATAGCAGGAACAGCCATGAGATAACGACTGATAATCCCTGATTTTGAAACGGATAAAAAATGTTTTCAAAGCTAATGATAGTAACGAAGTCTAGCAGTGCAAGAACCGGCCAGCTCATATAATGCTTTTTAGGTTGTAGTGTGTTTTCCATTTTCCTTCCTTTCATGGTTCCTAGTAACGAATAAATAGAACCATGCAGGGCGGATGGTGGTTAAACCGCGACAACGAGCAGTTCAATGTCTTCTCCTCACTCTCTTTTTTATTTAATAAAATTTGATTATAAAATAAACAACGCCTATTTTACGGCATGGTTTTGCCTATCGCAACGGTTGAAATGGTTTACGAGCAGGTAAGTGCGGTAAGATAAAGGTAGCTTGCTGAAAGAAGGGTAAAGGATGAAGTACCTTAAGATTGCGGTAACCCCCGGGTTAGAACGGCTTGTGCCTCCCGATTGGGAATCCGTGGCGTTAGCACCAACGCTTAATCCCGCGGAGTTAGCAGCGATTATTGTTTCGGATGAAGATTCAATTATTACAGCTCGACAGTTAACTAACCAGACGGGATTACCCATTCCGGTTGTCCGGGTTAATGCAGCAACGCAACCAGCTACCATTCAGCAACGGGTTGCGACCGTTGCGGATAACTATGTTCATCAAAATGTGCCGGGCTTTTTACGTGATCTTGTGGCGTTTGCTGATCGGCGGCCTGTAAGTTTTACCACGCCGGGACACCATAATGGGCGGTATTACGGTCTTCATCCGGCCGGGGTTGTCTTTAATCGGTTCTTTGGGCAAAACATGCTGTATGCCGATACGAGTGACACGGTGACTGAGCTGGGTGATACGATGACGCACGCGGGAACACCGTTAGAGGCGGAGAAGAAGACGGCGGCGGTTTACCGCGCGGACAAGGCGTACTTTGTACCTAATGGGACAACCGGATCAAATGATATTTGCGTGAGTGCGGTAGTACGGCCTGGTGATCTGGTTCTATTTGACCGGAACAACCACAAATCACTGTATAACGGGGCATTGGTGATGAACGGAGCTCGTCCGGTTTATGTTCCCACTGACCGGAATGCACACGGGTTGATTGGGGGAATGGTTGCGACGTTGCTGACGCCAGAAAAATTACGGGCTGCGGCTGCTCAAGTTGATCCGCAAAGAGCCAAACAACCGCGCCCGTTCCGGATGGCGGTTGTTCAACTCGAAACGTATGACGGGGTGTTTGCGAACGCCCAGTGGCTTCTTGATCGCATCGGTCAGTTATGTGACTATGTATTATTTGATTGTGCCTGGGGCGGTTACGAACAATTTGTTGATGTACTAGCAGATTTAACACCGCTATCACGGACGTTTGGTCCCGAAGATCCGGGAATCCTCGTTACTCAGTCACTGCATAAACAACAACTTGGGATGGGGCAGGCTTCCCAAATTTTAAAGAAGGATGCGCACATTAAGGGTCAAAAGCGGTACGTGGATCATACGCATTTCAATAACGCATACTTAAAGTACGTAACATCGAGCTATAATTATCCGCTTTACGCCTCAATGACGGTTAATCCGTACGTAGCGGGGAGCTCCGCTAATCGTAACTGGTGGCAGGCGGTGATGCAGCGGGGGATTGCGGCGCGGAAGAGGTTGTTGCGGGAATCGACGCTTTTTAAACCGCTGATTCCTGCAACAATTGACGGCCAGCCGTGGGAGCAGATTACTGATGATCGGCTCCTGCACGACCCCCAATGCTGGGAACTAACGCCAGCGGGTCAAGCATGGCACGGTTTTAAGAAGGTGGCGGCAGGACAAGCTCGGATTGATCCCCTTAAATTGACGATTACCACGCCAGGAATTGACGAGGCCACGCAGACGTACACGCCCTTTGGAATTGCGGGGGATATTGTAGCGGAATATCTCACGGAACATGGAATTTTAAAAGCGAAGGCAGACCTCAATTCCCTCCTGTTTTTATTAACTCCTGGCGATACAACCGTGGATTTGAATCAACTTGTTGATGCTTTGTTGGCCTTTGAACGGTTGTACAATGAAAATGCACCGCTCGAAGAGGTGCTTCCGCGGTTAACGGCTCGTTACCCGCAACGGTATGTGGGGTATTCGCTTCGTCAACTATGTGATGAAATGCACGCGTATTACCGGGACCACCAAACGTTTAACCTGCAGCAGCGATTGTTTAGCAAGGAGAAGATGCAGGAATATGCCCGAACACCCGCACAGGCAGACCTGGAGTTTCGACGGAATCACGACGAACTGGTTACGCTTGACCAGGTTGTGGGGCGGATTGCAGCCGAAGGGGCGTTGCCGTATCCGCCGGGAGTGTTTATTGTGGCGCCAGGAGAACGGTGGCGGCCGGTTGATCAGCAGTACTTTCAGGTATTAGTCGGCGCAATGGAACGGTTTGCTGGTTTTGTGCCCGAAATTCAGGGGGTCCATTACCGGATGCAACCAGACGGGCATATTAATGTCCAGTGTGCTGTTTTGACCGAGGGGGAAGTGCTACCCAATTCAGTTGACTGATGATAAGATGGTTAGCGGAAAACGGATAGGAGAAGGGTGAGAAAATGGCAAATAAGAACCGTGCCACCTGTGTAATGTGTGGCAAATCATATACAGCTTTGGAAGGCTTTTTCATCAAGAGTCTGGGAGGGGACTTGGTGGAAGCAATTAAGGAACGTAATCCACAGGTACGTCCGTCTTCATTTATTTGCCTGAATGATCTCCAACGGATTCGGTTGCATAAGATGGAACAAACCATCAACCGTGATCTGGATTCAAACCGAAAAATTAACGATAAACTTGAAAAGGAACTTAACAGTAATACCTACGTGATTAAAAACACCAACGAAATGAAGGTTACTCTTGGTGATAAACTGGCTGATTTAATTGCGAAGTACGGTGGATCATGGTGGTTCATTATCGGCTTTTGTGTCTTCTTGTTCTGTTGGATGACAGCCAATACGCTGCATATTTTTGGAATCCACTTTGATGAATATCCGTTTATTTTGTTAAATTTGTTCCTAAGTTGTTTGGCGGCTTTTCAGTCTCCCATCATCATGATGAGTCAGAACCGGCAGGCTGAACGTGATCGGTATGACGCTGAAAACGACTACCGGACAAATATGAAATCAGAGATGGAAATTCGCAACTTACACGAAAAAATTAACCAGTTGAATGAAGTACAGTGGCCGCACCTGTTGGACATTCAGAAAACAGAGATTGAGGTTTTAAATGAAATCGAACTGGAAATCCAGCAGTTGAAGGTTCGCCAAGACGAATTAGTCCGGAGTCGGCAAAGGCAAACGCGGCACCGGAGCAGACGCGAATAGGTAAAAAAGGTGTGCCAAAACGAAGAAAGCGGGCTTGATGGAAGAGTAACCCGTACGGATATGCGGGAGGGTGTGGCCTTTCGCTTAGCCTGTTTGTTTTGGCGCCAGGTTATAAGAATAACAAGGAGGTTGCGGCTACGCCACAACCTCCTGTTTATGTTTCTGTTTAATTAATTAGATTGTGCCTTTTTTTCTTGCAGTAGGTACCACAGGAAAAGCACGATAATCCCGACTGCAAGGCTACTAATTATTGTCACTGCTAGGTGGGTGCCCACGGTCAGAGAGTGAGGAATTCCCGCCAGAACAATGCACAAGGTAACGGCAATGGCCCCGGCGACTTGCCGGAGAGTGTTGTTCAATGCGGTTCCGTGGCTATTTTCTTCCAGCGTTAGGTCCCTAAATGCTTCAGACATGGCTGGTGAGAAAATCAGGGAATTTCCTGCTAACCGGATCGCGTAATCAATCGTGATTAACCAGAGCGGCGTGTATTTGTTCATTCCTATAAGGGGGAGCGTTGCAACCAAAATCAACGTGGCGCCAAGGAGTACGGGATACCGCGGTCCAGAATGGTCATACCACCGTCCGGCAAAAACTGCAACCGTTGCGTTAACGAGAGCTCCCGGAAGGATTACGAGGCCCGCGACAAAACTTGAGGTGCCTGTCACCCCCTCAGTAAAAACCGGAATGAGCTGTTCGGTTCCTAGAAGGATCATGAATGCAAGAATGCAAATTGCCGTCATAATTGAAAAGGAGTGGTACTTAAAAATTCGAAGCTGCAGCACCGGGTTTGTTAATTTAAACTGTCGGATTGCAAAAATACTTAGGAGGATCCCGCCGCCAATCAGGAGAAACCACGCCTGATGAGCGTTGGTGGTAAACGTTGTGATACTGGTAAGGGCCATGCTGGCACCAACCAGGGCTAATCCAACGGAAAGAATGTCAATCTTGATGTTTTGGGTAGGGGAGAAGTTGGGCAACTTCACGAATCCAATTACCCACACGATTACCATAACGGGTAGTACGATGATAAATAACCAGCGCCACGATAAGACTTGGAGGATAAGCCCTGCCACCGTCGGGCCGATTGCCGGAGCCGTGGAGATGATGAGGCTGGAAATTCCCATGATCGTTCCCCGTTTCTCCGAAGGATAAATCGAAATGAGGGCCGTCATGGTATACGTCATTAAGATGCCGCTCGCGCTGGCCTGAACGAGGCGGGCTAACAGGAGCAGCCAAAATTGGTGGGCCCCACAGCCCATAGTGGTTCCGATAATAAACGTTCCAATAATCCCGAGAAATACGGTGCGGTTTGTGAATTTTTCGTAGAGATTGGACGAGAGGGGAGTAACAATCCCAATTACCAGGGTGTACCCCGTTGTTAACCACTGTGCGGTATCAAGGGTAACGTGCATGAGGTGTTGAATTACCGGGAGGGCGGTAACCATCATTGTCTGGCTTGCGAGGCTAAAGAAGGTTGCAGTCAACAGAATTGCCGCCACGATAATCCGGGTTTGTTTGCTGATTGTTTTTTGCATGATAAATCCTTTCTCGGTAAGGTGTTAAGCACAAAAAAGAACCCATCTACACAAAAGTGAATGCGTTCTTAGAAATTTGTGGATAACATCGTGTAACCGCGTAATTGTCACGGTTATTCTACCAATAATAGCGCTCCGAGGCAACCTATTGCTGATCAAGGGGCAGGTCATTTGCTGGATTCCGCTTTAAGAGGAACCAGCAGCCTACCGTTGACAGGATAAAGATTACCGTAATAACGCACAAAAGACGGTGAATTCCGTCATAGTAAGCGTGCTGAATGAGTAGTAAAATATTCGGCATACGGGATAGGTGCTTGGCAAGTGCCATTCCGGCAAACGGACCGGCGTTAACGATGTGCCAGGCGAGGGCGGAATGGTGCAGGCCGTTCATAATGCTGTTTTGGTAACCAGCACTTAGAATCAGCCCTTGAACAACGATTCCAAAGCAATTTCCGAGTTGGCGAAACACGCTGTTAATTCCAGAAGCCATTCCCATGTTTTGTGGCGCAATGTTTTCCAGCGCTGCATTTGAGATGGCGGGATTGATTCCGGCGTTTCCTAATCCCATAAAGATGAAAGCGGGAATTAAAATCGTCCAGGTAAGGTGGTACCCCAGCATTATATGCATTAGGAAAAAGCCAATTCCTTCAAGAAAAAGAGCGGCACACGCAATTAGGCGGTTTCCAATGCGTCCTACCAGGTAACCGACAAACGCCCCGAGGATCAGAGGAAAGGCACTAATCAATAACCGTTGACATCCGACTGCCAGTGGCGAGTAACCCATGTAATCCTGCATTAAAATTGTCATGTAGGTGTAGAAGGCGAATAACCCAAAGGAAATTGTGGCAGCCGCAACACACGAACCAACAAAGGTTCGTTCCTTAAAGAGGGCAAGGTTCATCATCGGATAGGTAACGTGAAGCTCCCATAGGATGAAAATCCCCAGTAAAACGCCCCCGGCGACCAGCCATCCGGTAATTTGGAAAGTGAACCAACTTTTACTAAGATCGTTTTCTTTATTAAGCAGGCCAATTACGATGCAGGCAACGGTGAGGGTACTAAGGATCATCCCTAAGAAGTCCAGGTGTCGGTCTTGTGTGTGAAACTTTTCGGTAATGTGGCGAATCCCTAAATACATTGCAATCAGGCCAACCGGGATATTAATCAGAAAAATCGCCCGCCAGTTAAAGTACTGTACAAAAACTCCACCGACTAGTGGACCAACCGAGGTGCCAAACCCAACGATACTCCCCCAAATTCCGAGGATGAAGGTCCGCTGTTTACCCCCATAGTTGTCACCGACTAAAGCCATCGAGAGGCCAAGAATCCCGGCGCCGCCGATACCTTCAATCCCCCGAGAAACGTTAAGAAATAAACTATTAGGAGCTACAGCGCACATAAATGAACCCAGCGTGAAGACAGCCATCGAAAGGAGAAAGAAGCGCTTCTTTCCGTGGAGGTCGCCAAGCTTACTGATCATGAGGATGCTGATGGCGTACGTGGCGGTGTACGCGTTTACGATCCACTGGGTGCTGATAAAATTTGCGTGAAATTCCTTCTGAATGGTTGGGAGGGCCACGTTAACGATGGTGACATCAAGCATTGCCATCAAAACTCCCAATCCGATTGAAATAAGAATTAACCAACTAGCTTTACGGGGTTGTTGGGGTGGGGACGGTTTTATAACATCTTCGTTATGCATAATAATCACTTTCTCTCTGAAAAAATAGCCGCAAAAGTCAACATCGCTCACGGCTCATTAGCCATAATACCTATTGTTTTGTTGCTAGTCAACAAAAATGATAGGAAGAATACAGGCAAAGCTTTCGTGAAGTTTGGCCGCGGGAATGGGAGGCTCAGCAGGGAAATAGTATACTAAAAGAAAAACTTAATGAAGGGGGTTTTTTGGTGGGATTAACGGTAGTATATGGTGATGCCACCCGGGACCATGACCGCGCGGCATTGGCGATGATTAAGCGGGAACGAACAATCCATCCGCAAAGCCAGGTGTTTATCGTGGTACCTGACCAGGTAAAGTTTGAAGCGGAGGTTCATTTTTTACAGGGACTTGCGGGAAATTCCGGGGAGCCGTTTGCATCGGGGAACGTTCAAGTCTTTTCGGTAAGCCGGCTAGCGTGGTATTTTTTACGGAACGATCCGGCAATGCAACGATCAATGTTTAGCAATGCGGGATTAACCATGTTGGTTAGCGATCTGTTACAACAAATTCCGGCAACCCAGCTACGGGTTTTTGCGGGGGAACGTAACCATCCGGGATTTGCGAAGCAGCTTGCCACCCAGTTAATTGAACTACGACAAGGGGGCTTTACGCCCGCTGACTTACAAGCCCTCCAATCTCAAGTAACGGATCCAGCACTTCAAGCGAAGTTGGCAGATCTGGGGGCCGTATACGCTGCATTTGTTCACGTTGACCTGAAAAACTACGTTGACCCAACGACGGTGACGCAGCGGCTGGTGGATCACCTCCGGCACCAAACTAATCTTCAGCAGACTACCATTGCCTTTTTGGGATTTGATCATTTTTCAGCTGTGGAACACGAACTAATTCGGGTGCTGCTATCCCGCACGCGACAAGTAATTGTTAGTTTGGTAATGTCACCGGCAGCCCGACAATTAGTGGAAGACCAGGAAATGGTGGCATCAAATTATCTGTATTATCAGCCGGTACGAATTGCCCGGCGGCTTCGGGCAAGTGCGCGCCAGGCCCACGTGACGGTTACCTGGCAGGTAGCTCCTGGCAGATCTCTGGCACCGGTGCTCCAGCAGATTGCTCAACAGTGGGAGCGGCGCTATACGGGACAAATACCGTCAGCGGGTAATGCGTCAGCGACTGAATGTGGCTTTACCGTAACGCAGTTGATGGATCGTGCCCATGAGGTTAAGTGGGTCGCCGGCCAAATTCGTCAGCTGGTTGCCACCCAGCACCTGCGGTACCGCGATATCGCAGTGTTTGTGCCGTCGATGGCTCCGTACGCTAATCTCATTGAACCCTTCTTTACGCAACAGGACGTTCCCGTTTTCGTTGATCAGCAGCATCAGATGGGGGGGCACCCCCTTGTTGCTTTGATTACGACTCTATTAGCGATATATAACGATGGTCAGCATTATGATTTTACGCTTTCGGCGATGATGCGGCTGTTAAAAACCGAATTACTGGTACCGAAATTTGGCGGTGATGATGCGGTAAAACAGCATAATCTTGGGACATTTCGGGCAACGTTGGATGTTGTCGAAAATTACCTGTTAGCCCGGGGGATCAACCATTTGGCAGCTTGGCAAAAGGAGTGGATGGTTGTTCCGGTAGGGAGTGGGATGAATCCGGCAGACCGCCGGGCCGCTGACCGAATTAACCGGAATGCGAATGTTATCCGGCAGGCAGTAGTGAATTGGTTGTTACCATTTTTTACCCGGGTTAAGGAAGCAAAGAGCGGGAATGCGTTTGCCCAAGCCCTAATGGATTTCTTAGTGGATAGCGGGGTACAGGCGCAACTGGAAGGATGGCAGCATACGGCGGAATACGTGACGACTACCACCGAAGAACATTTTGGATTTGGGGGCGCCACTGCGGACCCAACCCGGCCACAGCAGGTGTGGAACCAACTATGCCGGTTACTGGATGAATACGTGGCTACGTTGGGAGAGCGAAAATTTGACGTATCGGTCTTTGCGCAGTTGTTCACGGATGGTTTTGCGACCGCAACGTATAGCCGAATCCCTGCTATGCTCGATCAGGTAATTGTTAGTTCACTAAACGGGATGCATCTGCGCAACAAGAAAGTGGTCTTCATAATGGGGGCAACTGCCGCGGATCTTCCCGGAACGGTTACGCAAAATACTATTTTAAGTGCGGATGACCGGTTGGCACTGGCAACCCGGTTAGCAGGAGATGACGGTCCTCAGTTAGCGGACGGGGCTGACTTGCAGATGGCAACGGCCCCGTACCGCTTATTCCGGGATTTGTTGGTAGCAACGGATGCATTATTTATTACCTTTCCCGTAAACGGGCGGGACGGGGTAACCTATGACATTGCTCCAGTTATTGCTCAAGTTGCCGCGTGGTTAAACGTGGCGGTTAAGCAGGTTCGGGCAGTTCCGGCCCCGACTGATTCCCTGTTACCGTACGGGGGAACGGCGCAGGGAATGCTCGGTGCGCTTATTACTCAGTGCCGCCAAGCGCTTCAAGAAGGTACTACAACCCTTAGCGTTGAATGGCGCGCGCTCCTGCACCGGCTAGGAACCATCCCCCAAGCCCGCGCCGCGCTCGCTGGGTTAACCTACGTAAATGCGGTTCTTCCGGCCAGTACACCCGTTAAGGGGGAGACGACGTTTGATCCAGCGGGCGACAAGCAACTCGCGCCTGCACTGGTGCCGTTACTTTACGGAAAACGGTTCCGGGGATCAGTTTCAAGTATCCAGGAATTTTGGCAGAACCCGTACGCTTTCTTCCTGAATCACGGGCTGCGGTTACGACCCCGAGCAGTTTTTAAGGTTGATCCATTAAATACAGGAAATTACCTACATCGCGTGATGGAGATCTTTGTGAAGAAGGTGGTTACGGCGGGTGCCACACTGCGGACACTCCCGCACTACGAGTTTGATCGGTTGTTTGCGCAGGCGCTCGTGCAGGTGCAGCAGGAGGACGACTTTGCGGTTTTCCGTAATTCAGCCCGGAACCAGTACCTCCAATACCGGATGAATCAGACCCTTCATGGCGTGACTGGGGCTTTTTACCGGCAGGAACGCTGGCAACCGCTCTTTCCGGTGGCAGCGGAAACGAAATATGGCGGCCATAACGCACCGTTACGGGCATTGCACCTAGGAAGTGGCTCCCGGCAGATGAACGTGAACGGAAAGATTGATCGGATTGACGTGGTTACTACCCCGGATGGTCAGCTGTACTACAACGTAGTGGATTATAAGTCCAGTAATCCAACTAACAATTACCTCGACCATTTTATCGTACGGTTGAAAAACGGGTTATCGCTGCAACTTCTCACGTACCTAAACGTTTTGCGGCAACCGAATAACTATTCAAGACTGCATCAACTAATTGAACAGGCGGGTATTTCACAGTTTGTTTCCCGGAAAGCACCCCTTAAATTTTATCGGGGAAGCGGAACTTACGTGACGGTGCGGAGCCCGCAGGTAGGGCAATCTACTGTTAAATCCGGAGCAACGCCACTCACCTTATTAAACGATCAGTTTAAGTACAACGGGCTGTTTACAAAAGATCAAGAGAATACCTTTTTAAACGCCTTGACGGCTACCACCCTGAACATTACGGATGACGGCCAGGTTGTTACTCATACGACTACACCGCCTAACGTTGAACAGTACGGATTGGGAACAACAAAGCAAAATGAATTTAAGGGGCGGGGGAAAAGCTTAGTGCTTACTCCTGGTGACTTTGAAATGCTTTTGGACTATGACCTGTATAAACTCGATACGGCCCGACAATTAATTTATGACGGCGTGATTTCCATGTACCCGTACCGGCTGCATGGGGTTAACGCGGTGCAGCAATCGGACTACCAGCAGGTGATGTTATTTGACCCGGCGTTAGGAAATACGTATCACGATTTAGACCAGGAGGTAGCGGCCGCTCCTAGGAAGCTTGCCGCCCAGCTGCAGGCGCTTGAAAACGATGAACAGTTTATTCAATTTATTAAACAGCATACCCGGAAAAAGGAGGAAGCAACGGATGACAAGTAATTTTATGGACCGGGCAACGCCTGCCCAGAAAAAAGCAGTCCTTCATGGCGGCCATAATATTTTAGTAGCGGCCTCCGCCGGTTCGGGGAAAACCCGGGTGCTTGTTGAACGGGTCATGCATCTTCTAACGACGAAGGACGAACAGGGGAGATACGGTGACTTACGGCGGATGCTAATTACTACTTTCACGAACGATGCGGCTGCCGAAATGCGTATCCGGTTACAAACCGAGTTAGAGAACCAGTTAGCAACGATGAGTGCTGATCCACAAGCCGATGCGGGATTAGTAACACATCTCCAAGGGCAGGTAACTGCCGTGAACGTGGCGGATATTAGTACCCTTCACGCCTTTTGTTTACGACTATTGCAGCAGTATTATTATGCGGTTAATCCCACCGGTGAACCCGACGCCACCCTTGACCCGGATTTTCGGTTATTAGCGGACGATGCTGAACGCGAAATCATGTGGGACGATGTGTGGGAAAAGGTGCGCGAGCAGTTTTATCAGGAAGCCTTACGTCACCTGGATGATGAGGGAATTCCCGGTGATGAATTGGGACAATCTTACGCGGATGTTTTAAATCTGTTGAGTGGTGACCGGGACCAGGCTGATGAAGCGTTGACGAAAGTAGTAGCAGCTTTGGATGCTGCTGCTGGCGCAACTGCCCACCCGGATGAGTGGCTTCACACCGTTCCGCGGCAGTTATACGCCATTCCGGAAAAGGGGACAATTAGCGATACCGCTTTTTGTCAAAAAGTGGTGGCTCCTTTGTTTATCGGTACCATTATCCGAACTAGAAAATGGATTCCGCAGATTATTGCTGGCTTAGCGAACTTAGCTGGTATGGCTGTTAACAAGCCAACTAAGACCGTTAAGAAGCTGCAAGAAGAGGTCCTGCCTACGATGCAGGCAGCGTGGGCGGCCTTGGAGAAACAAATGGTAGCGTGGGATGATACCGTGTCTCCTGACTGGGATACGATGGTCATGGTTGTTAACCAAATTAAGGAAATGCCTAACCCGCTTAAGGATCTTAGTCCCAAAGCGAAATTAGTTAAGGAACACATGAATGATGTGTTGGCTCCAGTAATTATCGCGGCCGTTAACTTTTACCGGGCGTGGGGCGTGGATGATAATTTACCAGGGAAAAAGACAAAAATCATGGAAGTGTACGACAATGCGTCTGCTAAGGAACGGCAGGCAACCGCTGATCCAGTGGGGCACTATTTGCAGTTACCAGCAGAACGCTTGACGACTTTGACCCGGCGGATGGCGGCGGTGATTGACCTGTTAACCACACTAACTGGGAAATTCCGGGCAGCTTTTTTGCGGGAAAAGTTGCGCCGGCATGTCTTGGAATTCGATGATCTGGAACACTACGCCCTGCAGTTATTGGAAAACGAAGAATTGTGTACCACCCTCAAGCAAAAGTACACAACGATTATGGTCGATGAGTACCAGGATACCAATGGCGTGCAGGAGGCGCTTATTCAGCGCTTAGCCACCGATAATGTCTTTATGGTGGGAGATAACAAGCAGTCAATTTACCGTTTTCGGCAAGCGGACCCGCACCTTTTTCAGCACAAGTACGGCACGTTCCAGCCAACGGAAGACGGACAGTTATCATCCCGCGTGCCAGGAGAGTTAATTGTGTTGCAGCAGAATTTCCGGTCGGTAAAAAATGTGGGCCAACTAACAAATTTCTTCTTCCGGCAGTTAATGGATAACCAGATCGGGGCGTTAACGTATGATGATCAAGCGTTGATGGATAACGCTAATCCGGACTACCAAGCGGCCGGAGGAGCAGTGCAAGAGATACCAGCGGAGGTTTTGTTATATGCAGATTCGCCCGTTGTGGCTGATGTTGGAACTGATACTGATTTGCAGGGTAACCAGGGTCAATTAGTGATGGTGGCCCAACGAATTCGGCAAATGCTGGATCAGCACGAACTTATCTTTGACCGTCAGACAAAGAAACAACGTCCGATAACGGCGGGCGATATTGCTGTGCTGGCATCAACCCGAAGTAGCGGGGCGGCCCTGACGACGGTTTTTAAGCAGTTTGGCATTCCGGTGGCGGTCGATGAGACTACCAATTTTTTCCAGATGACGGAAATTAAGATTATGCTTGCCCTTCTCCAGGTAATTGATAATCCGCATCAGGATATTCCGTTAGTGGCAGTGTTGCGGTCACCGTTATACGGAATTGACGAAAATGGACTGGCCTTAATCAAGGTAAACGGCCGTCAGCAAACAGACTTTTATACGAAACTGACGCGGTACGCGTACCTTGTGAAGCACGACCGGAAGCAGCTGGTGGATTACCATCCGGACTGGGAAGAAGCCCTAATCGCAAAGGTTCAGCGGTTCCTTGATGACCTGACGGCCTACCGGGTTCAGGCCCACCGGGGGGACATTGCCACTTTGATTTGGACTATCTATAACCACTCGGGTTTCCTGGATTTTGTGGGGGGAATGCCGAATGGCCCTCAGCGGCAGGCAAACCTGCATGCGCTGTATGAACGGGCCCAAGAGTACGAACAGACTAGTTTTAAAGGGCTGTACCAGTTTATTCGGTTTGTGCACCGGATGGAAGACCGACAACGCGACTTAACTAGCCAGAATCCCCAGGAAGAGGCGGATAAGGTTCGCTTTATGACGATTCATAAGAGTAAGGGACTGGAGTTTCCGGTGGTGTTTGTGATTGATACAGATCGGCGGTTTCGCCTTACAGGGCAGGATCCGTTTATTATCAATAAGGATATTGGAATGGGCTTACGCCTTGCCGTTGACGGTGGTGCTGAACCGGAATTGGCTGGACTGACCCTTAATGAAGGAGACACGACGGTTGGCCGGGAAAACGAGCACTTCATAGTACGGTTTACACTTCCTCAAATGCGTTATTTGCAGCAGCAGGAAAAACTGCAGTTGTTAGCCGAGGAAATGCGGAAGTTGTACGTGGCGGTTACCCGGGCAGAGCAAAAGGTAATCATTACTGGGCGGCTTCGTAGTAAGCCAGGGGAAATTACCCGGAATCTTGCTGACCGATTAGCGGTTGCTGGTCAAACCAACGTTGAAGTTCTTCCGTACGAGCGGCGAGCAACGGCAGCTTCGTATTTGGACTGGATTTTACTGTGCTTGGGGCGGGTTCCTAACGTAGCAACGCGGGTAACGGTCCACCAAGTTAAGGATGGAATAATGACCACCACAACGGGTCTTCCGGGGGAGAGACAAGCGTCCATTCCGGCGTTTTTCGTAGCCCATGCTCCCCAGATTAAAATTACTGTCTGGGACCAGCCGGCCTTAGCACAGGTTAGTGCTGCGCATAATCAGGGAATGACGGCTTATCAGCACCAGCACCACGCTGCTGAGTGGTTAAAGGCCCAGGATACACTAACACCATTGCCGGAGTCCATTCAGCGGGTGTTGGAATTTACGTATCCCGATGAAACAGCGACCCGGACGGCAGCGTACCAGGCGGTAACGAGCATTAAGCACTACTTTGATGATCCGGATAAAGCAGTGATGCCGGAATTGACGGTAACCGACCGTGTTCACCGAGCGCCCGTGCAACGGACACCGCGGTTTAACATGCCCCGGTTTTACCAGGGACCAACGGAACAAAAAACAGCCCTGCTAAGTGCGCAAACACTGGGGACCGCCACGCACCTGGTGTTTCAAAACATGCCGCTTGAGCAGCCGGTGACACCGCGGGTGGTTCAGCGAGTCTGTGCGCAGTTGATCGCTCAGCGACAACTGACTAAGCGGGTCGTGGCTGCCCTTGATATCGAAGGGATCGTTACCTTTTACCAAACATTGATCGGGAAACAGCTCCAACAGTATGCTGCGGTGGCTCGCCGGGAAGCCCCGTTTGCAATGCTGTATCCGGCTAACAGGCTATTTAACGATGCAGCCCTTCCTGATTTGCCCGTTTTGATTCACGGAATTATTGACGGGTATATTCCAACCAAGGATGGGATTGTTTTGTTTGATTATAAGACTGATCAACTTGCCACGCAGCCGGGTGGATTGGAGCGGTTAGCAACGGAGTATCAAGGGCAGCTCAACTTGTATGCCCAAGCCTTAACTTTAATGACCGGGCAACCAGTCACTACTAAGGTGTTATATGCAGTGGGAGCTCGTCAACTTGTTACGGTTAAGTAATGGTAAAGCGTTTCGGTAACTGCAATGATGCGGAAAGATTCGGTTTAAAGGATGAGCGGGGCGGTGTCAGCTCGCTGTTTAATGCTTTTCAGCAGTATGTGGAAGTGGTAGGGACTAATACATGGCTGCATAATTGAAATGGCAGTGGAAGCGTGCGGCGTTACCTCTCCGGTTTCCCCGAGAGAATAACTTCGCATTCAGCGTTTTTTTGCGTATAATGAAACCGATGAATGATTTGTTCTTCATCGTCCTGGTGGTATATGACCATGGATAAGGCTGGTCGTTTCTACCTGAAGCCGTAAACTTCAGACTACCTCGGGTGATGGTGAAGTTCGTGATTGCATGCGGCAGTTGCAAAACTGCCGCTTTTGTTTTGCGCCGCTACGTTCAACTCTATTGATACGGGGTAAATGGTAACTACTAATTGGAATTTGGGGATAGAGTACAAAAAAAGGCTTTGACGGTCAAATAACGGTCAAAGTCCCTATGAACGTTGATATACCAACATGTTAATATGCCACTGGCAGGAGTCGAACCTGTACTCGGGTAACCCGAACAGCGACCTGAACGCTGCGCGTCTGCCAATTCCGCCACAGTGGCATTGCTCAAAAGCTTACTGTATTAGTATACATGATTTTGATTGGAATGCAAGAATATTTTTTCGACTTTGTTGTGGGCATTCAGAAACGTAAAGAGTGCTTTAAGAAGCAGTTATCTGTTAGTACAATAGGGGATGTAAGTGGGGTTTATGATATAATTAAACTATAAAAAAGATTGGGAAGTGAGCAGAATGCAAGAGTACAAGAATATTCTTGTTCCGGTTGATGGATCAGCTACGGCTGAGCATTCACTGAAGCGGGCTGTTGAGATTGCCCGGCGGAATAACGCCCACCTTGATATTTTGAATGTCATTGATTTGAAGCAGTTTACGGTTAACTTTGGTGGGGTCGTAGATACTAGTGGCGACATTGTTTACCAAACATTCCAGGATGCTGAAGATTATGTCGATGGATTAATCAAAAAGGTTAAGAAAACGGGCTTTAAAGATATTGAACCGCATATTCGGTATGGATCGCCCCGGTCAGTAATTTCAAAGGAATTTCCGGCAGACCACAACACGGATTTGATCGTAATGGGGCCGACGGGGTTAAATGCCGTTGAACGCGTCTTAATTGGAGCGGTTACGGACTATGTCATCCGGTTGGCTAGCTGCGATGTGATTATTGTTCACTAGAAGAATAAAAATAGTGGGCTCGGTATGATTAGTTAAGTTACGGTCGTGATGAAAAATCACGACCATTGCTTTTATTAAAGGGGAGGATTGTATGGGAACAGTAATTGTTGTGGTTATGTTGCTGATTTTGGGCGTAATTAGTTTTCGCCTTAACCGCCAATTGGTAGGTTGGCGGCGGCGCCTTGGTCAGCGAGGTCCCGTTGAATTAACAATGGGACAGCAAATTGCCATTAGTCAACTGCGGCACGATCGCCGTAAATGGGTATTGCTAAGTCAGGTGCTCTTTGTTATTACGGTGATTATGATTTTTAGTGCTTCTTTTACGGAATTGTGTTTTTTCCTGGATCTTTATACGGTTGCCAGTATTGTTGTCCGGCAGTCAAATATCCAGGAAGCGAAGCTGATTGCCCACGGGAACTGAAAACGGGTTTCCAGCGCACTGAATTTGCGGTATGATGTTAATGACAACGGTTACAATAAGGAGGACTTGGCATGGAAAAGATAATGGCAATTAATTCGGGAAGTTCAAGCCTGAAATTTAAACTCTTTGCAATGCCTGCGGAAAAGGAATTGGCAGCAGGACAAATCGAACGAATTGGAATTGATGGTTCGCGGGTGACGATTAAGAACCAAGCGGGAGAGAAGTACACCGAAGAAACGCCGGTGCCGGACCATAAGGCAG
Organism: Ligilactobacillus sp. LYQ139; assembly: GCF_045033025.1. Taxonomy (NCBI): domain Bacteria; kingdom Bacillati; phylum Bacillota; class Bacilli; order Lactobacillales; family Lactobacillaceae; genus Ligilactobacillus; species Ligilactobacillus sp. LYQ139. The sequence goes on along the minus strand of NZ_JBJFZW010000002.1, from coordinate 49,585 downwards.
CGGTGGGCTTGTTAATGAAACTTCTCCGGCAGTTGTCAATCGTAACGAACCCCGAAGAAATTACGGGGGTTGGTCACCGTGTTGTTGCCGGCGGGGAAGTGTACAAACAGTCAGTTATTGTTAGCGATGATGATGTAGCCCAGATTAAGGCACTTGCGGAATACGCGCCGTTACATAATCCCGCAAATGGTGCGGGAATTCAGGCTTTTCGGGAGCTTCTCCCCCAGGCGGTTTCCGTTGCGGTGTTTGACACGTCGTTCCACCAGACCCTTCCCCCAGAAAACTATATTTATAGTGTTCCTTACGAATGGTACGAAAAATGGGGCGTGCGTCGGTACGGGGCGCACGGAACGAGCCACCGGTATGTTACTCAGCGGGCAGCGGACCTCCTAGGAAAGCCGTACGAGCAGCTAAAATTAATTAGTTGTCATCTGGGAAACGGTTCATCCATTTGTGCTGTTCAGAACGGGCAATCGTTTGATACTTCGATGGGTTTCACCCCGCTAGCTGGTTTAACGATGGGAACCCGTTCAGGAGACGTTGATCCGTCACTGGTCGGATTTGTTATGGATAAGTTGGGGATTACAAACGGAAATGAAATGGTGACTCTCCTAAACCACGAAGCGGGGCTAAAGGGAATTTCTGGAATTTCATCAGATATGCGTGATATTCTTGCTCAAGCCGCTGATGGTAACGACCGGGCACAGTTGGCCTTGGATATTTTTGTCCGGAATATTGTGCGTTATGTTGGTCAGTACGTTGCAGAAATGGGCGGGGCTGATGCCATTATCTTTACCGCCGGAATTGGGGAGAATTCAGCGCCAATTCGGCGGCTGGTACTTGAGCGATTAGCCTATCTAGGAATTAAGATTGATTCTGCAGCTAATGAGCATCCGGATGGCGACTGCGCTATTTCAACGGCAGATTCGGCGGTTGCGGTCCTCCGGGTTAAAACGAACGAAGAGTTAATGATTGCGCGGGATGTTCAGCGACTTGCCCACGAGGCGCATTAATTAGAGTTTTGGACAAGCAGTTACCCCGTGTAACTGCTTGTTTGATGTTTGGAGGCTTAAATGAAGAAAGCACGGCTAACGGTATTAGCAGGCGTGAATGGTGCGGGGAAGACAACGCTCCGCACCCAACACCCTGAGTTATTTGCGGGCGATATTATTGTTGATGCAGACGACTATTTACGGCGCGCTCACGGTAACTGGCGGCGGGGAAATGACCGGATGGCTGCGGTTATGAAAGCCCAGCATGCAGTGAGCGCTCAAGTGGCGGCGCACCGGGCGGTTACCTGGGAGACGCCTCTCGGGGGAACAGCGCGAACCGCTCTTCGTCTTGTTAAGCAGGGCCACGCGCATGGAATGACGGTGCGGTTAATTGGTGTTTTAGTGGCGGATGCAGCTGTAGCTCTTCAGCGGGTCACCGCGCGGTTTCAACAGGGCGGCATTGGTGGAAGTCAGGTGGACGTTGCGGCGCGGTTCGCCCGGGGAGTAGCTAATCTCCGGGTAATTCAACAGGTGGCGGATGAAGTTCTGCTATATACTAATCAGGACAAATTACGGTTAGTGTACGAAGAGCAAGCTGGCGTTGTTTATTATGATGAATTGGCTGCCCAACTTGCTGGTAGTAGTGTTGGGTCGTACTTTTTGTGAACTATTGGTGAGATTAGGTAATCTTCATAGTGGGTTCTCATAAAATCGTGGTATGCTACACGTGGTAGTGATATACAGAGAGGAAACATGAAAAGGAGGTACTTTATAATGCTCAGGAGTACTAATCAGGTTCGGAACATTACCCTTGCAGCGGTGTTTGCGGCGATTGATTATGTTTTGGCAATGATGCAAATTCATATTCCGTCACCAGTGGGGCACCCATTCATTGATTTAGGGTTTACCTTTGTTGTTATCGGAATGATTTTTTTAGGATTTAAATACGGGATAATCGCCGGGTTGATTGGGCTGGTGCTGTTTGATTTTTTAAATGGTTATGCGGCCCACGCATACCTTACCGTTATGGAAGTTTTGATGGTTGGGTGCGTTGCGACACTTACGTTTAACGCACTAGGACGCTCGATGAAGGGTTCCCGGTTGATTATTTTAGGAATTGCTACGGGGATTACTAAGATGGTTAGCGGGTATCTCCGGTATGTGATTGAAGCCCTGATGGTAGGTAGCCATTTTAATACCGCCCTGGCAATGGCGGTAGCAGCTGTCCCAGCAAGTGTTGCAACGGGCATCGCAATGATGATTACCGTTCCGTTATTTGGGATGATCCTCTACCGGGTGATTCACCATTTACGGGCTTAGAACGAAGAATAAGATCTTATTACGAGGTTGGGATATGAGTCTCAACCTCTTTGTTTTTCACGTCAACTAGTGTTAAAACGACCGGGGCAAATAGAAATTTATTAGTCGCCGGATTGGTATCTTACACCGGGGTGATTCTCCCATTTTTTGCTTTGCCGACGGGAAGGGCAATTAGCCGATAAATGCGGGAAATCTGCTATAATAGGAGCAACGAATTTTTAAGGGGGACGGGCGCAATGACAAAAATTGCGGTGTTTTCCGATGTTCACGGTAACGTCGGAGCCTTTCAGGCAATGTATGCAGACAGTCAAGCACAACAAGTCGATGAGTACTGGTTTGTGGGGGACTTGTTTATGCCCGGACCCGGTTCCCAGGAAATGTGGGCGCAGCTGATGGCTATGCATCCGACGGTAATGGTGCGGGGAAATTGGGACGATTTATTGGTTAACGGAGCCCGCGATCAACTTGTTATCGATAAACCGAGCCGTCGTTTTTTTAGTGTTCTCGCCCACTATACAGCTGCTCGTTTAACACCGGAAGTGTTGGAAACTATTGCTAACTGGCCCTTGGCAACCACCCGCAACGTTAACGGATTAACCGTTAATATTAGTCATAATCTGCCATATCATAATTTTGGACAGAAGCTGTATCCCACCGCTCCCCAGGATAATTTTGATGAGCTTGTTCCTGGTGATCAGGCTGACGTGGCGGTGTACGCACATGTTCATCATGCTACTCTTCGGTATACAAACCACGAACAACTCGTAATCAATCCCGGGGCAGTGGGAGAACCATTTGATGCATGGCCCCGGTTACAGCAAGACTTACGCGCACAGTACGTCATCTTAACGGTTGACGAGCAGGGCCGGCCAGCAACTAATTTTCGGCGGGTTGATTATGACCATGAGGCTGAAGCACAGCGAGCTGAGGAGTGTATGGTTCCGTATGCTGACCTTTACCGGGAACAACTTTTTGAGGGCCGGGTTCACACGCATGATCAAGAACTCCTAGCACGAATTAACCATGATCGCGGTTATGATCAACAAAAGTGTTAGAACGTATTAGTTTTAGGGGGATTAAAAATGGATTCATCAGATCAGGATCACGATCATCATCAGTTATCATTTCGTGCTGTTTTCATTGCAACGCTGCTTGACCAACTCGGAGCAGCCTTTTTGTGGCCGTTAATTGCAATTTACATCAATGAATACCTTCACCAATCGCTTACGGTGGCGGGAATTGTTCTGTTATTCGTTTCAATTACGATGGCGGCCGGTAATTTGTTGGGCGGCCGGCTGTTTGATCACTGGAAACCGTATCCGACCTTGATTGGGGCGGCTAGTTTAGCGGTGCTGTCAACGGCAGTTTTGATTTGGAATCATTCGTGGCCGTGGTTTGCGGTCTTACTAATTATTAATGCGTTTGCCGATGGAATTATTGCGACGGTGGTGAACGCCTATACAGCGGCAACCGCACGACAGGGGGCTAGGACGGCGTTTAACACCCTGTATATTGCGGTTAACCTGGGAATTGTTTTGGGCACCCTCCTCGTTGGGGTGTTATTGCCCATTAGTGCGCCGCTTGTGTTTGCGGTGGCAACTGGAGCGTATATCTTACTTTTAATGGTATGTATTGTAGCCTTTCGGGGGCCGGTTATTTTACAACGCCAGCATCGTTTCCAGCATCAAAAGGACGCGAGATCATTAGAACCGCAACAAAACCGTAACCGGTTTGTTGTATTGACGGCCTGCGCATGCCTGGCTAGTGTATACCTCGGGTATGCGTTATGGGAAAGTATTATGCCTGCTCATATGGCGCACTTGGGTATTCCCTTTGTGTTTTACAGTTTTTTATGGACCTTTAACGGATTAATGATTATTTGTTGCCAGCCACTCGTAAATGTGTTGGGTTCCCGGATCCGGATTGATCACCAAATTGAGAGTGGGGTATTTCTCTTCGGGATATCATTTTTAATTCTTGTGGACGCCCATAACTTCTGGATGATTCTCTTTGCGTTTATTATTGCAACGGTTGGCGACATGCTTAGTCTTCCGGCGGTGCCGGCATGGATTGACCAGTTGACCCCTGCAAGCCAACGGGGAAAATACCAGGGATTGCCTAGCATTGCAATGGCGGTTGGCCGTTCCGTAGGGCCATTGTACGGTGGGGCCCTGGTTGACCATGGGAACTATGCGGTCCTCTTTATTTCCGTGGCGGTGTTAATTCTTGGGCTTTTAGTGGCCTTGGTTATGATTGCCCGGCGGCAACAATTAATTCGGGAATAAAAATAGCGGATATGGCAATAGAAAGGATAACCACGGTGGAAAACGGTCACGCCAATGGATCGCGAATAAGCGATTCGAAATTACCACCTTTCACCACGGTTATTTATTTTGGGCTTGAAAAAGCAAAGAGGCTGTGGCTTTCTTGCCACAGCCTCTGTTAAATTTTAAGTTAATTCGTTAGTGTGGAAGCACGTTCATGATGGTTAAGAGCACGATAAACGTAACCATCAGGATCCAAACGATTGGCCGAACCTGTTTTATCTTTCCGGCGGCCGTCATCATGATTGGGTATGTTAAGAACCCGAAGGCAATCCCGTATGAGATGTTGTAGGTCAACGGAATTCCGATTAACGTCAGGAAGGACGGAAAGGCCACTTCAAACTTATCCCAGTTGATTTCCCGCAAGGATGATGCCATGAGAACTCCGACAATGATAAGGGCAGGAGCCGTCACGTTATCTGTGATCATGGTTAGAAGTGGGGAGAATAACATACTGATAACGAAGAGGACGGCAACAACGACGGTCGTTAGCCCGGTTTTTCCTCCAACAGCAATTCCAGCAGAAGATTCAACGTAGGCAGACGTTGGGGTTGTTCCCATGATTGAGCCGGCCAGCATTGAAACGGAATCAGAGATCAAAGCCCGGTTCATCCGCGGCATCTTGTCACCTTTCATAATGCCGGCTTGTTGGGCAAGACCAATTAATGTGCCGGCAGTATCAAAGAAGGCCACCAGCAAGAAGACAATAACTACGGCCCATAGTTGCGGGTCAGTAATCAGTGCACCGATGTGGGTTACCCCCACGCCAAAGGTTGGCTTTAGGCTTGGCGCCATTGAAATGAAGTGGTGCGGGGCCTTAATTAATCCAGTAAAAAGGCCTACGATAGTGGTGAGAACCATTCCGATAAAGATTGATCCCGGTACTTTACGTGCCATTAGAATTCCAATTACGAAAATGCCAAAGATTGTTAACCACACAGCTGGGTGGGTTAGTGATCCAAGACTGACGAGATTGGACTTATCAGCTCCGACCAGGCCGCCTTCTTGCAGCCCGATAAATGCGATGAAAATTCCAATCCCGGCGGCCATTGCTAGCTTAAGGTCCCGTGGAATGGCATCAATTACGAATTCCCGGATTTTCATGAGGGAGAGAACCACGAAAATGATTGATGCAACGAATACTCCAGCCATGGCTTTTTGCCACGAGATTCCCATTGCTAAGACAACCGAGAAAGTGAAGAAGGCATTGTCACCTAATCCTGGAGCAATGGCAATCGGGTAATTTGCAAGCACCCCCATTAAGAGACACCCGATAATGGCAGAAAGGGCGGTTGCGGTAAACACGGCCCCCTTATTCATGCCCGCCTGACCGAGAATACTCGGATTAACGAAGAGAATGTATGCCATTGAGACGAACGTTGTGATTCCGGCAAGAACTTCCCGTTTTACCGTTGTTTTGTTATCAGCAAGATGGAATATCCGGTCGATTGTTCGCCAAGTGGCAGAACTGTTCGTGTTATTATCCATAAATAATGAAACCTCCATATCATTTGTTCGGCTATGATTATAAAACCAATTAGTGATTGATGCAAGTTAAATGTTCGTTATATACGAACAATGCGTGCATAATAGCAATAAAAAAACGTTCCCCGCATTATAAAAGTGAAGAATGTCCGGGTTTTATTAAAGCAAATTATTAAAGGCAGCCTTTCATAAGGTAGTATAATCCGGCGACTAACATGACACAGTAGGTGATCCGCCGCACTCCGGTCATGGAAAGACGTTGCATGATTTTTAGTCCTACCCATGTTCCTAAAAGGCACGCGATAATGGCGATGATGGTGGGAGTACCCATTGCAATCGTGAGGTTTCCGTTGAAAAGGTCATTAACGATCAGGTTAATGGACGTAATAAAAAAGAAGGTTTGAATTGTGCCTTGATATTCAAGTGGTTCATCAATAACGGCGTCATAGTAAGCGGCAATTGGGGCACCGCTGATTGCGAAAAGCCCGCCCATAATTCCGCTTACTGCCCCAGCTGTCAATCCCGTTGCGGCATTGCGGGGGAGGATGATGCGTGGAGCAACGAAAATCATGTATGCTGCCAGGGTCCACAGAAAGATTCCGAGGATTAAGTTAATTGTCCGTTGGGAAAGGCCAACCATAATATGGACACCAATCGCACCACAGATGAATGCGGGAATGGCTGGGAGGAGGACCTTTTTCCAATTAATATGGTGCCATAGCCGAATAATTGCGAAAAATTGCAATACCATGCTAGCAATAATGGAAATTACGGCGCATTCCTTATAATCAATCAAGCCGATGGCGGGAATCACCGCCATAAAAACCATGCCAAAGCCAAACCCACTCGTACATTGAACAAGTGCGGCGGTGAACGTAATTAGAATAATAATCATAAAATTTAAAGCAACCATCATAAACTCCTTCATTATGCTTAACCGTTTTCAGTTTAGCGTTAATCGGGGTGTGGCTCAAGATGAATTTGCCAAACTTTCTGGTGAACAGAAAAAGGGAAGAAACATCAGAATAGTTACAAGGTTATACGGATAGTTATGGTAATCGTAAGGTTGTTGGGAGTAAACGATTATTTTGCGTAGACGGAGAGCAGCATTGTACGCTGACGCTGGATTGAAAAGGCCTTGTAATCACCTATAATAAGAGAGTGATGATTATGGCGACGACCTTAGAGCAAACTCAGTCAGCAATGGTTTTAAGTATTTCATGGGGTTCTTTTGTATGTTCATCCGAGCCGTGCTATATAGGGGTGCACAGAATATTTAGCCATTATTTGTACCGTACGCCGTTGAGGCGGTTTACTTGATGTTGGCGCCATTTTTCGTGATCGGGTCGTCTTCAGGCATGTTTGGCCTCGTCTGCAATGATTAGGCTCTGCTTTTGGAAGAAGAAACAAGGGGTTATGTTTAGGCCTTGGGTTGGTGTATGCTATCTGGTTAGCTATCGGCACTGCTCTTCGGGACAACCAAACCAGGGCCAGCATTAATTTTAAGATGATGTGGTGTTGTGATGTCAGTTTTCTTTGTAATTGGCTTTATCCTGTTAATCGGTGTGGTTATCCGAATTAAAGTGCTGCAAAAGGAGACGCAAAGATAGTCAAGGAAATAGGGTAATTGGAAGGGTTACGGAGGAAGATCAACGCGGCTTTTCCGTTAAAGGAGGAATTACTATGTGTACTGGATTACGGTTTACTGATGATCAGGGGAATTTGTTTTACGGCCGGAACCTGGACGTAGAATCGTCATACGGTGAAAGGGTACTGGTAACTCCTCGGAATTACGTCTTACCATACAAGTTCCGGGATGACCGGAAGTCCCAGCGGGCTATTATTGGAATGGGGATTATGACCGGAAAGTACCCCATGTACTTTGATGCTTGCAACGAAGATGGATTGTGCATTGCCGGGTTAAACTTTCCGAAATTTGCCCACTTTAGTGACGTGCCGGTGACCGGAGAGCTTAACTTGACGCCGTACGAACTCATATTGTGGGTATGCGATGAGTTTGATTCAGTAGCCGCGGTCAAGGATGCATTAAGGAACGTAAACTTGGTAAATAAACCATTTACCCCCCAGATGCCGGTTGCACCACTACACTGGTTAATTAGCGACGCTCAGGCCGCCATTACGGTAGAAATGTCCGCGGATAAGGGACTACGGGTTTATGACAACCAGGTTGGGGTGTTAACCAACAGCCCGGACTTTGAGTGGCACGTCAAGAACCTGATGAACTATGCAGGACTAACGCCAAATGATGCGGCGGATGGCACGTGGAGTAAGCAGGCCATCGCTTCGTGGGGTGTGGGGACTGGTAGTTACGGGTTGCCAGGAGACAGCTTACCGGCTTCTCGGTTCGTAAAGGTGGCCTACCTGAACGCCAACTATCCGCTAGTTTCTGGTGAAAAAGCTAATGTAGCAAAGTTCTTTAACATTTTAAAGAACGTTGCTATGGTACGGGGATCCGTAACTAACCAGGACGGTAAGGATGAATACACGGTTTATACCGGGTGCTATTCTCAAGCAACGAAGACGTACTACTACAATACTGAAAATAACTTTGCTATTAAAGCGGTTCAGTTAACAGAAGCTAACATGACATCTTCTGAGGTGACGATTTATTAGATAATGGTTGCATAATTGAAAATATCATCGCGGAAGAATCTACGGTGGTGTTTTTGATTAACCATTCATTTCGCTGGATAAAACTGGAAAATGTTATAATAAGAATACGCTTAACAATAATGACGAAGGAAGCGACGGCCATGATTGAAATCAAGCGACGCCGGATCGGGGAGATTCCGGTTTTAGAACTTGCTGGGACGGAATACCAGGATAGCGCCCGTCCATTGGTGGTGTTTTACCATGGGTGGACCGGACGGAAAGAAAATAACCTGACGCAGGGGTATGAATTTGCCCGGCAGGGGGTGCGGGTGGTAATGCCTGACGCTCTCTACCACGGAGAACGAACCGATGAAAAGGGTCCTCTTGCCCACGAGGCGGAGTTTTGGCAAATTATCATGCAGTCCGTAAAGGAGTTTCCTCAGGTGGTTGCTTTTTACCGGAATGCAAGACTTATCCAGGATAATCAGATTGCGGTGAGTGGCCTGTCGATGGGGGGAATTACAACCTGTGCGCTACTGGCAACCTATGATTGGATTACAACAGCCGGGTGTTTCATGGGAACGCCGTGTGCGGTAGATTTCTTGCATTATCTACTTACGCACGTTCCTGGAATGAACCAGGTTTCGCAGGAGTATGTGAATGCTCAGGTACAAGCGCTTGAAAAAATGGATTTATCCCACCACCCGGAAAGATTAGCCGGGCGGCCCGTTCATTTCTGGCACGGGTTAGCTGATGAGACCGTCCCGCCCCAACCAACGCTTGACTTTATCAAGCAGGTACAACAAACCCCGGCCGGGAGGAATGTTTCTGTGAACACAACGCCGGATGCGGGGCATGAAGTTCCGTATGCGGCAACGGTAATAATTGCCAAGCAAGTAGCGACGTCCCTAACAAAGTAGGCGGGGGAAACAAACGTGTTTAAAAAGAACTTTCTTTCAATTGTGTATTTTGCTGTTTTTGCTTTCCTGGCAGTTCTTTGTTTTTATAAAATTCAGGAACGGGATTTGATTATTCGGTTGAACAACCATAACCTCTCGCAGGATGCTTACGAGGTGACGGTAGCGCCGCAAACAACTGTGAAACAGTTTAACAAGTGGTTAGATAATGATGATGCAATTAAGAGCGTGCAGGTCCACTGTCAAGATAAACAGCATAAAAACGTCACGTACTTCTACGGGAAGGGACGTTATGCTGTCCCACCGATGGTTTCCGGGCAGTTCTTTTCTCCGAGTGACATGCAGTCGGAGGTGAGCGTAGCGGTTGTTGGTAAAAACGTGGCAAAAAAGCTGTATACCCCCAAAGATCAGTCGTATTTGTTCATCAACGGGCAGTACATGCCGGTAATCGGAGTAATGGGGGATAAGTACCGTTCCCGGCTGGATAACCAAATTTTTATTTCTGAGTCTCAGCGGGCGGTTGGTAAGATGAAGGCGGGGAATTACCGGATTATTCTGGACGGCCGTAAGAAATTGAATCCGCGTAATTTAAAAACAGCCCTCCACGCGACAAAGATTAAGACAATTGTTTCTAAGCGGTTAACGGTTGCTGGCCCGACGTGGGTTGGGCAACATTGGGCTCAGCTACTAGGATTGATTATGGTATTAGTGGCGTACTTTGGGGCAACCTTTGTGCGGATTTTCCGGTCGGAACAACGGATGCTTGCGCTGAAGGCAGCCCTTAAGGAAAGTTGTCCCCGGTTATTGTTCCATGAGACTAATCGGTTTGCCTTGGTTTCAGGAATTGGGACGCTGGTTGGAACGTTAACCGGAACAATGAGCTATACGTTTACTACCTACACTGGTATTCTGATTTTCATTGGACTGGTGTACTGCATTAACCTGGTTTTTTTCCGGTCCCTTGGTGCGCTTGTGCTGGACCGGCAGCGGATGTAGTGGAGGAATGGAATGGACTTACCAGTTGCTTTTAAGGAAAAATATCGCCAACTACTCGGGGAAGATGAAGCGGAAGCCCTTTTTGCGAGTTTTGATACTCCGCCAGTGAAGGGGTTTCGGTTAAATCCGCTAAAACCCCACTATCAGGATGTGGCGGTAGCATTAACGCATCCGCTTTCCCACGTTGTTGATGGGTATGAAGGGCGGGTACACGGACACACCCTGATGCATCAGGCTGGCTATGTCTATAGTCAGGACCCAAGTGCAATGTACGTGGCGGCAGTGACGAATCCGCAACCTGGGGAGCGCGTGTTGGATTTATGTGCTGCTCCGGGCGGGAAAACAACCCAGTTGGCCGGAATGATGGCCAATCAGGGTGTATTGGTTAGTAATGAAATTAACACCAAGCGGGCACGTGTTTTGGCAGAAAACGTGGAACGAACCGGTGCCCGGAACGTGTTGGTGCTAAATGAACGTCCAGACCACCTGGCCACAGAATTAGCGGGTTACTTTGATAAGGTGGTTGTTGATGCGCCGTGTTCCGGAGAAGGAATGTTCCGGAAGGATCCTACAGCGGTAAAGTACTGGCACACAGGCTATCCGGCGGAGTGTGCTCGGCGTCAGCACGAAATTTTGCGCTCAGCAATGGCGCTTCTGCGACCGGGTGGCCAACTCGTGTATTCAACGTGTACCTACGCACCGGAAGAGGATGAGCAGGTGGTTGCGTGGCTGCTGCGCGAATACGGGCTCATGGTTATGCCGCTGAAGCGTTATCCAGGAATGGATGCGGGACGCCCGGACTTTGCGGATGAAGAGGCAGCATTGGCTGGAACCGTGCGGATGATGACCCACCACTTTGCGGGTGAGGGTCAGTTTGTAGCTAAACTCCAGGATCCCCGCCCAGCTGTTTCGGTTGGCGGCCGGTCCTGGTACCCGAGAAAAAAGAAAAGCCTGAAGGTTTCTGGTCGGCTAAATAAGGAGCAATTACAATTATGGACGGCATTTCAGCAGGAGACGCTTCCGGGATTTATTGTGGCTCCCGCCGACCTGTACGTTTCCGGAACGTACTTATACTTATACCGACACGAGTGGCCGGCCCTTAATGGGCTAACGTACCAGCGGCCGGGCTTGCTGTTGGGAACCTTTAAGAAGAAGCGTTTTGAGCCAAGCTACGCGTTAGCTCTGGCGCTTCGTCCGGAGGAAGTGGCGCACGTGCTTGCGGTGTCTGAGGCTCAGTGGGCAGCATACGTTAGTGGTCAGGTGTTGTCGTTAGATGAAGAGCACCCCACCGGTTGGACGCTGCTAACGTGTGCGGGAAAGCCATTCGCCTTTGGTAAGGTGGTTGGCCGGACGGTGAAGAACTTCTTCCCGAAAGCGTTACGGTTTACGGTGGATAAATAGAATTGAAGCAAACAGGAGAGCGGCAGAACGTTGTCCTGTTTTTTAGTTTGGTAAGTTCCGCTTGAAATTAAAAGGTATTAAAAAGGTTAGAACCACTGTCCTAACCTTTTTGCTTACTTAATTGTTAATAATTGCTCCGCCGTTTGTTGGAGTGCGGGACTCAGCAAATACGGTGCTCGCTGAAGTTCTGCGATTGTTTTGCACCCGCACAGGACCATAATCCGTTTGAGCTGGTCCTTAAACCACTCGATGGTTTGAACTAAAGTAGTGAGATCGTGTTTGATGAGAATGTGGAGGAAGGAACCGGCAATTCCAACGTTATCCGCGCCGAGTGCTAAACATTTGGCGACGTCGAGGGGAGTATGAATTCCTCCCGTAGCGGTAATAGTCAGGTTGGAGGCTATTTTCTTAGCGATTAAGAGATTTTCTGCGGTGGTTAATCCCCATTCTTTCAGGTAGGCCATGTCCTGATGGGGCCGCCGCTCGTTTTCAATGGTAATGAAGTTAGTTCCACCACGGCCGCCTAAATCAACGCCCGCAACCGGAAGCGTGCTTAGGGTATGCAGCGTCCGGGGATCAACGCCTTGCCCAACTTCCTTGATGATAACGGGGACGGTCACCCGCTGGGTAATGGCTACAATGTTTTCTTGCCAGTGGAAGGCCGTTTCGCCTTCCGGCATGGTAAGTTCTTGGGCGACGTTTACGTGGACTTCCAGGGCATTAGCATTAATGAGGTCTACGGCCTTTTGTGCAGCGTTTGGGGAAGTTGTCGCACTGACGTTTCCGAGGACCACCCCAGCTGGATTAACCTGACGCACAATGGTAAACGACGGCTGGGCAGCTGCACTCCGCAGGGCAACGCTTTCTGATCCGGTTGCCATGGCAATCCCTGTTTCCTTAGCAGCGGTGGCGAGTTGTTGGTTCAGCTTACCGGTTTCTGATGTGCCCCCGGTCATCGCGTTAATGAAGAATGGGGCAGTTGTTTTTTGCCCCGCAATGGTTGTGGTTAAATCAACGGCGTCCAGGTTGATCTCTGGCATAGTGTGAGGGACTAAGCGGACCTCCGCAAGTCTGGTTGCGGTTGCCGTCTCCTCCTGAAATTGCTTGGTAGCAAGGCTAACGTGTTCGTTTTTGCGGTGTTCTTGCTGGTTCATTGGTGTTCCTCCTCGGCGTAAACGTGTAGCGTAAGCGGGGTGATGCCAGCTGTTTGCCATGCTGCAGTGATCTGGGGGGTATCCGGGGCTTGGCGGTCAGCAATGGCAATTCCACAATCGCCGCCGCCCGCCCCCGATGACTTTGCCTGTGCCCCGAACCGGTGGGCAATTTCGACTAACTGGGTAAGAGCGGGGGTTTCAATGTTAATGCCACTGGCCGCTGCTAACTCAGTTAACAGGGTGCGATTCACCGCTAGCTGTTGCTGGATTGCTGGTAAATTTCCTGCCTGAAAAGCTCGAATCATGGTGGTCACGCATTGCCGACTTGCAGTCAAGAATTGCCGGTACGCATTTTTAACCCGGTAGTGGTCCATTTGGGTAACAAAGTTAGCGGTCGACGCTGGGGTCCCCGTCCACCCAACGAGGAGCTGAAGAGCAGGAGGGGGTGTCAGGGAGGTGATTTTAAGGTGTGGCCACTTCATTGTGATTAACTGGCTGATTGAAACGTGGTTGGCTGTTTTCATTAGCCACTCCCGGTCACATGACTGGTAGGCAAGCCAGCCGCCGTAAGTACTAGCGGCGACGTCTCCGAGCGATCCGTTTCCCTGAACCCGGTAGGCAGCCACGGCTGCTAACTTAAACGTTGTGGTTCGGGTAAGGGCGAGGTGGTAATAGCGCGCCGCCGCTTTAACGGTTGCCACGGTAACAGCCGCGGATGATCCAAGGCCGTATTTTTTTCCCGCGGCATCGTCCAGGGAACTTGTGACGTGAAGGTTTGCTGGCCGAATTTTCTTTCCTTGTTCCCGTGCAAGCCGGAGCACAACCTCGAGAGCAGCAGTAACGTACGGAAACGGGTGAGAAGTCGGGGTTGTGATAATCGTTTTGACGGGGGTAGTTTGCCAAGTAACGTACGCATTTTTATTTTGGTCGGAAGTAATGGTTCCAGTAGTTGTTTGTGTGGGGGTCAGCGTGACGGTTACGGTCCGGTCAACGGCCACCAAAATAGCGGGGTAACCGGGCGTTACCACCGCATATTCACCGGCAATATAAAGTTTTCCCGGCGCAGTTGCCGTAATCATGGGCTTTTCCTCCTCCCAACGTTAGTCCTCGCTAATAATTTGCACTCCTGGTCCCGGATGGGCGACAAGGAGATCATTAGCGTTAAAGCAATGTTGTAGTTTCGTTAAAACAGAAGGAACATGTTGTTCCTCACACAGAACCTTCACGTTTGGACCGGCGTCCATCGTGTAGTAACACGGAATTCCGGTGGCCCGCAGTTCCTCTACGCAGCGCATGGCTGTTAGACTACCCGCTGTGAAGTATGTAAAATGAGGCGTGGCTGTTAGGTTCAGGGCGTGCATTGCCATGGCATTACTTTCAGCAATCATTCCGGTTTGCTGAATATTGTGCGCAGCAATGGCGGGTTTAATAGCGGCTAGGTCTGCCTGTGCTTTTTTCACCCATTCCTGGTAAAACGGGGACGTGTTGACCACGGTTTGCATGCCTACCCGAGAACCAATTTTTTTCTCAGCCCGGCTCACTACTACGGTGATCATCCGAATGGGCCAGGTGGGGTGTTCGTCAAGCGGAACAGCATATGATGTGGTATCGTCAATCCCCGCCTGCCATTCGGTAAAGCCCCCAAAGATTGACCGGGTAGCGGATCCGGATCCTCGGCGTGCTAATCGCGAAAGGGCTTGACGGTTTAAAGTTAACCCGGCTGCCCGACTTGCAGCGGCTGCGAGGGCTGCGTAAGCGGAGGCGGATGATGCTAATCCCGCTGCGGTAGGCACGTGGTTTGTTGAAATTACCGTTGCTCCCGCCACTAGATCAGCCCGGTTTCGGATAACGTTAAGGAAGGGGGTTACCCGTGTTGTTGGTTGGGCAACCCCATCAAGAATTAATTGATCCGTTTGGCGCTGAGAGTCAAACTGGACGGTTGTTTCCGTATAAAATTCATCGAGGGTGAGGGACAGCGAACTATTCATCGGGATGATGAGGTTTTCGTCTCGTTTCCCCCAATACTTTACGAGGGCGATATTTGTGTGTGCCCGTGCAGTTACCCGGGGCGTTTTCATTCTTCATTCTCCTTTGGTACGAGGGTAAGAGGCTCAATCCATGTGGCAGTGACGCCATGCGCTGAAAGTAACGTTGCGAGGCGCCGTGCTGTTTTGGTATCCGGAACGAGGTTAATAAAGCAACCACCGCACCCGCCACCGGTTAGTTTACTTCCCAGGGCCCCGTTTTGGCGGGCAAGGGTAATCAGCTTATCAAGTTGAGGGCTGCTGACCCCCAGAGCGCGTAGTTCGGTTTGATTTGCGTTCATCAATCGTCCCAGCTCCGGTACGGCGTTTGCCGCAAGGGCGTCCTTCATCTCCCGGACAATGGTGCCAATTGTATGGAGGTGTTGGCGGGTTGGACGAGGATCACTGGTAAGGTGTTCCTTCACTCGCATGATGGCAGCACTGGTCTTTCCCTTAATGCCACTATCACAGATAAGGAGTGCAGCGTTGACGTTAATGGAAAGCGGGTGCGGTTCGTGTCCCCGGATTAGCCAGACCGGATTGGTACTGGCAGTGGTTGCCGCATCCAAGCCGCTCGGATTCTTGTGGGTAATTTTCTCAGCTACCGCAGCCCAGGTAAGGAGTTGCTGGTGGTTAAGGGGGCGGTTAAAGAACCGAAAGGCTGCCCGGATAATGGCCACCGCAACGGCAGCGGACGAACCCATTCCCCGTTCAGCGGGCAGGGCACTGTTAATGGTGAGATCATACCCTTTTCGGTAATTTACATCCGCCATTAACTGGTTCAGCAGGGCGTGAACCCCATTCATCGTTGGGGGCATCGTCACAACTGGTCCGTCATAGTATGAACTATGAATGGTTGCTTGGCCCGCTTGGGGCCGGAAGGTGGCCTGGGCCTGAACGGTTGTTAAAGGAAGAGCGATAGCTGGCTCTCCGTATACAACTGCGTGTTCACCCGCAAGGATAATCTTTGCGTTACTTGTGCCCGTTTGTGGTGTCAACGGTACTCCTTCCTTTCATTAAACGTTCCTGGTTGGTCGCAACTAGCGACACACAGGTAAATTATACCCGAGCCGTCGGGGAACGACAACATTTTCCTTCGTTTCCTGAATCGTGAACGAGCATGGTATAATCATCACCGGAATAATTATCGGACCTAAGATGAACTTTTAACTGGAAGTGGCTGGAATGACAACGTACGCGGTCGTGGACTTAGAAACAACGGGGACAAAGCTTAACGGGCACCACCGGATTATTCAGTTTAGCTGCACCTTTGTGAAGGGGAACCGATTGGCGGGTTCGTTTACTACACTAGTTAATCCCGAACGGCGGGTTGATCAAGAGGTACTACGGTTGACGCACCTAAAGCAGCGGGATCTGGACAACGCACCGTTATTTGATGACGTTGCGGGAACAATTTACGAATTATTGGCGGAAACGACTTTTGTGGCCCACAATATCCAGTTTGACTACCGTTTTTTGAGTCAGGAGTTTGAACGGGTAGGGTATCCGCCCCTCACGTTACCGGGAATTGACACGGTTCAGTTAGCACAAATCCTGTATCCAACACAACCCTCGTACCGATTAAGCGATTTAACCCGCGCGCTTGGAATTTTGCACCGGCATCCCCACCAAGCTGATAGCGATGCGGCCGTAACGGCCCGGTTATTCATTAAACTTCAGCGGCGGTTGCGTTCCCTTGACCGGGGGGTTGTGCAGCGGCTGGCGTCGTTGAGTCGGTGCCTCCTATACGAAACCGGGCGGTGTTTTACCGCTGCTGCCCATTATCAGCAACATGTGGGGACTAAACCCCACCGAAACCAAAAGGCGGTGGAGGGCTTGATTCTGCGGCGGCATGCGGAGCCAGTCGCATTAACGGCACTGGAATATCCCCAAACAAAACGGAAGAAGGAACGGTTGTTTAAGGGAGAACTTGATTATCGCCGCGAGCAAGCGCGGATGATGAACGATGTTTTTCGAACGTTAACGCAGAAAACAACGGCGCTCTTTGAAGCGCCTACTGGGGTCGGGAAGACACTGGGATATTTGTTGCCAGTGGCCTATGCTGCCAGTACCGGGGCTAAGTTTGTGATCAGTACTGCCACGACAACCTTGCAGGGGCAACTGCTTCAGGAAGCTCTTCCGGTGGTGACCCGGTTGACTGCGCAACCCGTGCCCGTAATGTTACTGAAGGGGAATAACCACTACATTGATATTGCTCGGTTTGCGCGGACGTTGCAGCGACCGGTTTCTGAGCACAGCCAGCTCCTCCAGATGAAAATTTTAGTGTGGTTGAGTGAAACGACGACCGGGGACTTAGATGAGCTGCACTTAACGCAGCAACAAGACCCGTTATTTGCCCAGATCCGGCATCACGGAATTGACAGTTTATCAGCAGATGACCCGTTCTATGATGAAGATTTCTTGGTTCGTCAGGCTGAAGAACAACGCCATGTTCCGGTAATCATCACCAACCATGCATACCTCGTTCAACACGCAGCAGAATTTGCTGCGATGAATCGCTGCTTAATTGTAGATGAAGCCCAGCACCTTCCTGATACGGTATTGGATCAACCAGCGGTGCAATTGGATTTTGATGCGATTAAGATTGCAGCGGATACTATCCTGACCCTGATGGAATCGCATGAGTCATTAGCACTACGTGATCTTATTGGAAAAAGCGGAATTAGTCGGGCTGAATACGTGGCTTTGCGGGCGGATCTAAGAGTAATTGATCACCAGGTTCCAGAAATTCGGACGGCCTTACTTGCCAACTTTACCCTGCGAGATGACGGAACACAACTGCCAGCGATGACCCTAAATTTTGGACGTTTTACCGGGTTTGTGAAGGGCCACCTCGGTCCAATTAGTAAGATCACCAAGGCGGCGGTGCGGGTACATACGAGCTTAACCCGGTTGCGCCACCGGTTAGCCGGGACTGACCAGCAACACCAGTTTACGCCAGAAGAACAGCAGTTTTTAACCACGTTTTTTGAAACGGGGGACGCCTTGATTACGACGTTGCTCCCGTGGCGGGTATTTGACCTCACATACTTAGAAGACCTTCAGGCGACCGCCATGGTATCGCTCCAGCGGGCTGCCGATAATCCCAACGCTCACTTACGCCTTGTTGTGGGGATTGCGGCGACAACGGATTACCTGAACCAGCAGGTGTACCGCTTTTTCCAGCAAGTCCTCTTAGTGGGAGCAAACCTGACCCTCCGAAACCGGGAGCAAACCAAGAAAACGTATGATTTGTCGGGGGCGGCAACGTTTTATCACTATAAGGCCCCGTTTGATTATTCAAAGCAAGCGGCCGCGTTTCTGGTTAGGGACATGCCCTCTGTGCGGGAAATTGGGCGGGGAGAGTATGCCAAGCAGTTGGTGGCGGGCCTTGCGCCGATCTTACGGCAAGAACACCGGCAAACCCTGATCCTCTTTAACTCATTGGCTGTGATTGAGGCAGTATACGCTCAGCTTGGTGTTGTTGGCATTACTAGCGAACGACCAGTAATGGCACAGGGGGTCACGGGAACCGTCGCCAAACTAAAAAAGCGTTTTGTTTTGGCAAAAAACGAAGGGGCAATCCTATTAGGAACCGGAACGTTTTGGGAGGGCGTTGATTTGCCTAAGGACCAGCTTGAGCTACTGGTTATTGCTCAGCTTCCGTTTGAATCACCAACAACCCTACTAAATCAGGTCAGGTATGCCCGGGAACAGGCAAAACACCATAACCCGTTTGTCACGCTATCCCTGCCGCGGACCGTGCAACGAATGAACCAGGGGTTAGGGCGGTTAATTCGCACGCCGGATGATATTGGTGCCATGGTCGTACTAGACAGCCGGATTGTTACGCAGCGATATGGCAAAACTTTCGTGAAGGCGTGGCCGGATTCGCTGCCCGTTAAAACGTGTTCGGTGAAGCAGTTAACTAACCAGTTGGCTGTATTTTACGCCCAGCACCCGGCAAAATGAGGTTGGTGGGCGTTTAGCCGGCGTGCTATAATCAGGGGGAATTTGAACGATTGGAACGACGAAAATGAAACGAAACCTAACACGGAAGAACCATATTATTTGGCGGCGACTGATCACCGGGGTGGTTGTATTGATCATTGCGGTTTGTTTAACCGGGATTGGATTACTTATTAAAGCGCAGTTCCCGTATTTTCAGGCGCGGCATGAGGCCACCCGGATGGCGGAAAAGTACGCTCACGTTGATAAGGTGAGTCATTTTTACTGGTATAACCGGGATCAGACGTATTTTACCGTTGCTGGCCAGAACAATAAGGGACAGAACGTGTACGTTATTATCCCGAAGAATGGGGCAAGCGTGAACGTTTATTCCCAGTATGCGGGAATTTCGGCCAAGCAAGCTGTGCAGGTTGCCCGTAATAATGACAACGTGCGGAAAGTTCAAGCAACAACGTTGGGGATGCATGCGGGCAAACCGGCGTGGGAAGTGGCCTACCTTAACCAGCAAAGCGAACAATGTTATGTCTTGTTAAGCTTTAAGACGGGAAAGATTATTCAACAAAACAAGGGCCTTTAGCTACTGACAAGGCGGCTGGACTACGTTATAATTTAAAGAACAAGTAAAATGATTGCGGTTAAAAAACCGGCAACCAGCGAATGGAGGAATTTACGTGCAAACAATTAGTATTATTGATGCCAAGGACCACGTTGATGAACAGGTTCGAATTGGGGCATGGCTAACTAATAAGCGGTCGAGCGGAAAGATTGCCTTCCTGCAACTGCGGGATGGTTCAGCATACTTTCAGGGGGTTGTGCTGAAGAATAACGTTTCACCTGAAGTGTTTGCACTAGCAAAAAGCTTAAAGCAGGAAACAAGTCTGTACGTGACGGGGACGGTTCATGCTGATGAGCGGTCTCACTTTGGTTACGAAATTGCGGTGGATGATATTGAGGTTATTGGTGAAAGTGAGGACTACCCGATTACTCCTAAAGACCACGGGACTGACTTTTTGATGGATCATCGTCACCTGTGGTTGCGGTCTCAGAAACAGTTTGCCATCATGAAAATTCGGAATGAGATTATCCGGGCAACGTACGAGTTCTTCAACAAGGAAGGCTTTATAAAGTTGGATTCACCAATCCTAACAGGGAGTGCGCCGGAAGGGACGACTGATTTATTCCACACGGAATACTTTGGGCGTGATGCCTACTTGTCCCAGTCCGGCCAGTTGTACGCTGAAGCGGGAGCAATGGCCTACGGTAAGGTTTTCACCTTTGGTCCTGTTTTCCGGGCAGAAAAATCTAAGACCCGGCGGCATTTAATTGAATTTTGGATGGTTGAACCAGAGATGGCATTCATGCACCAGGAAGAAAGCCTGGAGTTACAGGAACGTTACATTGCTTTTCTGGTCCAGAGCGTGCTTAACCATTGTGACTACCCGTTAACCATTCTTGGGCGGGATAAGGACGTTTTGCAGCGGTATACGGAATTACCGTATCCGCGGGTGACTTACGATGATGCAATTAAGTTATTGCAAGAATCCGGCCAGTTTGATGGTCTAGAGTGGGGGGTGGACTTTGGTTCACCAGAAGAAACCTACCTGGCAGAGCACTTTAATAAGCCGGTCTTTGTGTTGAATTACCCGAAGACCATTAAGCCGTTTTACATGAAGCCGCATCCGACCCGGGATGACGTGGTTATTTGTGCGGACTTACTGGCGCCGGAAGGTTATGGTGAAATTATTGGCGGGTCCGAACGGGCAACGGATGTTCATTACTTGGAAGACCAGATTAAGCAGGCGGGGTTGAACATGGATGATTATCAGTGGTACCTTGACTTGCGGCGGTATGGAAGTGTCCCGCATTCTGGATTTGGGCTCGGGTTAGAGCGGATGATTACGTGGATTACCGGTGAAAGTCATATTCGGGAATCAATTCCGTTCCCGCGGATGCTCAACCGGATTTACCCGTAAACTGAATTAAGAACGTGATTAATTGGAATGAGGGAGGTTGCGACAGCGGTCACGACCTCCCCGTTCCGTTCAGGAGGCGTGAGATGACGCAAAACTTTGTCAAATACATGCAGGCTGGGACGATGAGTGTTTCCAACCTCCTTTTGCGACACTACCATAAGGTGGGGTTAACGGAAGAGGAGTTGGTTTTGATTTTACAATTATTAAGTTATCACCAGGAGGGCGATGATTTTCCGTCGATTGATGCGATTGCAACGATTATGGGCAAGCCGGCTTCTCAGGTATACGAACTGATGCACCAACTTCTTCAAAAAAAGCTTCTTCGGGTTGACGAAGCTCCGGCGGCGGATGGACGTAGTCAGCAGCGATACGACATGGCGCCCTTGTACGCAAAGTTAGGTGTGTTGCTTACTCATCAGGAACAAGCCGCGCAAAAAACTGCTCACACTCAAACCAAGGCGGATTTATTTGCAATGATTGAAAAGGAATTTGGCCGCCCCCTTTCACCGATTGAAGGGGAAATGATTGATGGGTGGTTGACAAACGACCACTACTCACCAGCAATGGTGGAGCTTGCGCTTAAAGAGGCGGTCTTAAGTCAGGTATATAACCTGAAATACATTGACCGTATTTTGATTGCATGGGAAAAACGCAACCTAACAACGCCGGCTGCCGTTGAGCGGGAGCGTGCTGAACGGCGGGCCCATCAAGCGGCAAAGAAGCCGGCAAAGAAGCAGGGTAAGCGTGCCAAACCAGCAATTCCCATGTACCATTGGACGAATCAAAAGTAGCGGGGTGATGAAATGCAGCACATACGGCGACACTGGGGATTACGCTTAATAAGCGGGTTACTAGCGGTTGGGCTAATTGTGACGAGTAGCACGGGGATTCAGGCAACTACCACTAAGCAGGCGCATGCAATCCGCCACACCCTTAAGCAGAACCATGCGCAGGCGATTGTAATTGTTAATGGTCACGGGCAAGCTCCCAAAATTATTCAAACCACAACGGGCCGGAATGCGGCCACGGCTGATCGTCTTTTCCCGATTGCCTCCTTACAGAAGGTGATGACGGGGGTGTCTTTGGCGCAGCTTATCCGGCAAAATAAATTGACCCTTAATGACCGGTTAAGCCGTTATTATCCCCATGTTCGGTACGCCCATCAAATTACGGTGCAGCAATTAATCACCCATAGTTCTGGGATTCGCGACTGCTTACCCGCTCCGGCAGCGGTGTTACCGACTCAGAACCAGCAGTTGGCGTTTACCCTCCGGAATTTACGCTCTACCGGGCACCATTACTGGCACTATTCAAATGCCGAGTATGGGTTGCTTTCGGGTATCATAAGTCAGGTCAGTAAAACGTCATACCAGCAGTATTTGACGCGAAATGTTTTGGAACGAGCGGGGCTATCTTCTAGCCAGTTTGCGTTTTACAACCACGTACACCGGGTTACGACGGTCCCTATTTCGACAACGGGACTAAACAGGTTTGACCAGGTGGCAAACTTTAATCGGTTACAACGAACTATGGCGGGCGCCCCGGGAGCGGGTGAGTTGTACTGTACTCCCCAGGGTTACTGGCAGTTTATCCAGGCATTAACGCATAACAAGTTGGTGCCACTAAAGATGATTACTAAGAAAGTTGCCATCAAGGGTGGACCGTGGTATTTCGATGGGGTGTACAATCATCCTGGTTTGATTCACGCGGACGGTGCGAATAACGGGTATGACTGTACATTTTATTGCGACTATCGTCACCATAAGACGCTTATGCTTTTTACCACCAACATGTCTTTTGTCCATATGGAAACCTTAGGATACAAACTGTTTAGGATTTACTTTGGGTATAATTATGAGTAATGCGGGGGAATAAGGATGAAACGGTACGAAACCACAGCTGAGCAGGACTATGAGCGGGAGCATGCGGCGGTGATTCGTCAGGCAGCTCCTGAAAGTATGGTGTTGTTAGAGCACGATGGGACGCTTCCAGTTAAGTTTATGAAGAAGATTGCCCTGTATGGTGCGGGGATTCGTCATCCCGTTAAGGGCGGGGTTGGTTCGGGCGACGTAAACGTCCGGCATTTTCTGAATGTTGAGGAGGCATGCGAGCAGGCGGGATTAGCGGTTCTGACGAAAAAATGGTTGGATCGGTACGACCGTGTTTACCGGAAACGCCAGGCAGCCTTCCGAACGGAAAAACAAGCAGCGTTAAAGAAAGCTCCGCACGATTTAGGAGTGATGTTGCGGTTAATGCCTACCCCGCAAGATTATGATATTCCACTGGATTGTCCGGAAGAAGCGGACTTAACCGTATATGTTTTAACCCGGAACTCGGGGGAGGCAAACGACCGCCAAAACATTGCGGGGGATATCCAACTGACCGCGGAAGAAGTACGGGACATTATTACACTGAGTGGGCAGAGCCGCCGGTTTGTGTTGGTATTAAACGTTGGGGGGCTCGTTGATTTAACCCCGATTCAAGGCTACGTGCATACAATTCTGCTTGCTAGTCAGCTAGGAATGGCGACGGGAACAGCGTTGGTGGACGTTCTTTTGGGAAAGAGTTATCCGTCTGGGAAACTTACAATGACGTGGGCACCGTTAGAAAACTATCCGGTTAAGCATTTTGGTGCACTGGATAATACGGATTATACCGAAGGAATCAACGTTGGGTACCGGTACTTTGCGGCTCATCCGGAAGAAGCGGCCTACCAGTTTGGCTATGGGAAAAGTTACACTGACTTTGAAATTAACGCTCGGGTAACGGATGTTGCTCCTGCTGGAATCACCGTTGAGGCAACTGTCAAAAATATTGGTATTTATCCCGGAAAAGAGGTTATTCAGGCATACGTCACTAAGCCGGAAACGGAGTATAAGATGGCCGCCGAAGACCTGGTTGGGTTCATGAAGACCCCGGAGCTAGCGCCAGGAGAAGTGACCGTTGTGACACTGTTTCTTCCAATTGAACGGTTTGCAATGTACGATAGTGCCCGCGCAGCTAAGGTGCTGGTGAACGGCCCGTACGTTTTAGCCGTGGGTAGTTCGGCGGCAGCCAACCCGGTTGCCCGAATTTACTTAGATCGAATGGTGATTCTCGAGCAGTTACATCCTATTAGTACGCACCAAAGAACCGTTACCGACCAGACATTCGAGTATGATATGCGCCACACGGACCTTTGGCTTCCCAAGTACTACCTGCGGGCTGAAGATTTTAGGACTAAGGCGGTTACACCGGTTAATCCCCTCCAAGAGCTTCCTGCAGCGCCCCAGTCGTTTTGGGAGGACGTAGTGGTGGGGAACCACTCCCTTGATGATTTTATTGCGGGATTGTCACCAGACCAACTATGTCAATTAGCAGTGGGTAATTATGGTGATTCAGTAACCGGGACGGATTTTGTAGGAAACGCAGCGACAATGGTTGCGGGGGCTGCTGGGCAAACGACCCGTCAGCTTCGCGGCAGTGGGGTGCCGTCGCTTGTGATGGCGGACGGTCCGGCCGGATTACGGCTCAGCACGGTGTATACGCTTGATAGTAACGGAAACGCCCAGGCGCTGACCCCATCGTTTGGCGGTGATTATCGGCGTCACCCGGTTATCCGGGGAAAGCGGTATTACCAGTGGACAACGGCTTTACCGGTTGGAACGGCGGTAGCGCAAACGTGGAACCCGGCAATTGCGCGGAAGTACGGCGATATTGTTGGGGATGAAATGACCCGCCTTGGGGTGCACTTATGGCTCGCGCCCGCCCTTAATATTCAACGGTCACCGCTTGATGGTCGTAATTTCGAGTATTACTCGGAGGATCCGTTATTAAGTGGATTAGTTGCGGCCGGGATTACTGCGGGAGTGCAGGATCATCCAGGATGTGGGGTAACCCTCAAGCACTTCGTGGCAAATAACCAGGAAACTAACCGGATGTATTCGAGTAGCAATATGAGTGAGCGGACTCTCCGGGAAATTTATTTACGTGGCTTTGAGGTTGCCATTAAAGCGGGGAAACCCGTAGCGGTAATGACGGCCTATAATCTTGTTAACGGCCAGCACGTGGCCGCATCATCTAAGCTAGTAACCACCGTTTTACGGGATGAATGGAACTTTGATGGCATGGTGATGACCGATTGGTTTAGCACGCTGAGTGATGGGCAAACCCATCAATACCCGACTACTAACGCTGCGGCGTGTGTGGCCGCCGGAACGAATGTCATTATGCCTGGGACACCGGATGACTACGATAGTATCGCGGGTGCACTGGCGGGCGGAACGCTGCCACTTGCTCGGCTCCAGGAAAACGCGCGGATGGTTTTAGGAATATTATTGCGGTTGCAGGCACACTAATAAGCAAGTAAGTGAAAGACAACCAAAGATAATAATGGGAGGATGTGACTTATGTCACATCCTCCGTGTTGTTTTTGAATACAAAATAACCGGACTGATTGGAAAACCGTAACCCCTTCGAATTAACGTTTTGTGCTTCGTGCGGCTAGCTGGCTCCACCGCGCTCGTTTTTTGAGAACACGTCTTAGGATTAAAGGGAACTATCCTTAATATCAGTCAAAAAACGGATAATTAGTTCAATTTGATCCGGGGAATACGTTGCCTGAATGTGGTTTGCTAACTGTTGGTAAAGCTCTTCACGCATCGTATTATGTAGCATAGCAAGCTGCTTTCCGGATGCTGTTAACTGGTAGTAAATATTCTTTTGGTTATCAGGATGTTTGGTACTCGTAATTAGCGCAAGTTGTTTGAGTGTGCGGGCTGCGCGGGTGACGGCTCCGCGGGTCACTCCTAACTCAGTTGCAATGGTACTCCCCGGCATTTCCCCGTGGTGGAGCAGGGCATCCAATAAATGGTAGGCCACGACCGAAATTTGGGGAATAAGTTCTTTAAGGGAATCGTCCGTCACGTGGGCTTGCATCCATTTTTTAGCGGCAGATTGCGCGCTATGCGGAGTATGCCGGAGTTGTGCAATTAGTAGCGATAATCGTTCAATTTGAGTTGTCATGGTTAAAATTTCCGGGCGAGCTGAATTGCCTGTTCCTTTGCTGCCGTGATGATTGCTTCCCGCTTGGTTGGATCTTGGTCAGCCCCTTCGACAAAGATGCTCTGGAAATCCTTTACGCCAAAGAGCGTGAAAATTCCCCGCAGGTACGCATCTCCAAAGTCCAGTTTAGTCATCATGGAATTTGCTTTTGGACCGTGATATACACTACCGGCCGCTTGAATATGAATTACTTTGCGGTCCCCAATCAAGCCAACAGGGCCGTGGGCTGTGTACTTAAATGTTTTATGGGGGACGGCCATTACATCAATGTATTGCTTTAATTCAGCAGGTAAAAAGAGATTGTACATTGGGTTGATAAAAACGTACTTATCAGCAGCCATAAATTCGTTGAGCCACTTGTTATGGCGGGTAAGAAGGGCGGTTTCTTTTGCGGTTAACTCCTGACCAGCCTTTTCGTGTTTCCAAGCGCTCATTGTGGTGTCGTTAAGCGCGGGAACGGTGCTGTCATATAGGTCACGAACGACAATTTTATCATCTGGATGACTTTCTTGGTAGGCCGTAACAAAGGCATTTCCGATGCTAAGTGAAAGGCTTGGTTCAACGTGTGGGTGAGCCTTAACAACAAGTAACTTAGTCATATTGAACTCCTCCAATTAATTATTTATGTTGAAGAAAGCATACAATTATTTTTGTTGCTTGTCAACAAAAATAAAATGTTCCGCTACAAGATTGAATCCTTTTGCGGTAGAAATGGTTTGGTAACTAAAAAACGCTTCAGTGAATTCAATCCCTGAAGCGGTGAGGTTACTTATATGATGAGATTTCAATTAGGTTGTCATCCGGATCCCGAAGATAGATAGAATGCATTTGCCCCTCAGATCCTTGTTTGGTAACCGGTTCACTATCAATTTTAACGTAGTAGCTTTTGAGGTGGCGAAGAACATCTTCCAGGTCATCGCGGGTAACGATGCACAGATCAGCACTGCCAACGGTTGGGTGGGCAGCTTTGCGGGCATTCCGGTCGGCTCGTTGCAAGCGAATGAGTTGGTGTCCACAGCGTAGTGTAGTTACCCCTGTGGTACTTTGTTGCTGGATGACCGGCATGTCAAAGACTTCGTGGTAAAACCGGGTGGCCTGGGCAACATCGCTTACCGTAAGGACAATATGGTCAATACGACTAATTTTCATAGAAAAACCTTCCTTTAGTGATGATTATTTGTAGGAGTGAGGAGTTGTTCATACGCAATGCGGTTGGGGTCAGTGGGGTCGTTAATAATCTTGATCATTCCGCACTGGATAAATCCCGCGTTAATTGCCGTTTTTTGCATTGGGAGGTTAAGCCGGTGCGTATCGATCCGGACACTTTGGTATCCATCTTGCTTAGCTTGGGCTAGCAAAAGGGTTAAAAAGGGAGTTGCCATTCCCTGTCTCCGGATACTTTGGGCAAGGGCAACCCGGTGAATGGTACAGTAGTTAGTATTTGAGGTGAGCCACTGTCCATTAATATGAAGGTAATTTGGATCAGGGCCACCGACTAAGGCAGCGTATCCAATTACCGTTTGGTCCTTTTCAAGGACGTACGCAACGTGCTGTTTAATGTCGGTAGTAATGGTCGCATCATTCGGGTAACCGTTTTGCCATTGGGGACTACCAGTCTGCTTTAAGGCGGTAATTGCCCCGGTAAGAATTGCCATAATTGCTGATTGGTCGCTAGGTATTGCGTGCCGCAGATGCATAGGAATTCCTCCCTCATAAGTTGTTCTTGTATATTGTACACGGCAAGAATTCTTTTTCGCAAGCGCCGTTGCCGTTCTGCTTAAGAATCCGTATAATTTAGGGGAGATTAAATGAACGGAGTTAAGAATTATGCTGTACGTTATGATGGATTTAGTAGGAATCATTATTGCTGGCTTACTAAGCCAACCATTAAAACACGTGTTAACTACCACCCAAACAGGCGCGATGCTGGATGCGGCAACATTGTGTGTGGGCATTATTGGGGTTCAGGGAGCCATTACGACCAAACAGCCGTTGTTGATGCTGGTAAGTTTAGTTTTGGGAACATTAGTGGGTTACTGGTTAGATATTGACGGTAGGTTTACGGGAGTTGGTCATGTATTGGAGCGCCGGTTACATGCGATGAACGAGGATTTTGTAACCGGGTTTGTCGCTGCTTTGATGATTGAATGTATCGGTTCGATGGCGATTATTGGGCCACTAAATGAAGCGTTGAGTCACAACCCCAGTATCTTGCTAATGAAAATTGTTTTGGACGTGCTGTCGTCGTTAATTTACGGGGCAGCGTTTGGTCCGGGCGTGCTTTTTGCGGGACCGTTTGTGTTTGCTTATGAGGCGATAATTTACTGGGCAGCGGCAGCGTTGCACCCGTTTCTAACCACGGCGGTAATCACGGAAATTGGGGCGGTCGGTTCGGTACTACTTGTGGCGTTGGCCATTGATGTGCTAAAGATCCGGCAGCTTAAGGTGGCGAACATGTTGCCGGCACTGTTAGGGCCACTTCTTTATGGCTTATTTCTTGGGTTGAAGTAGCAAGAGGGGTTTACTGCCGGTTTTTCTACGGGAGCGCGCTATACTAAGAACGAAAACTAAGTAAGGAAGTGCAGCATGGTGGAACCATTAGATTATTCACGGTTAATTATGGCGTTGGAAATGATTAAGGGTGTGGGGCCAAAGACTGCCCGACAAATTTTGGCCCGGATTCCAGCAGCCCGGCTTGCTCAGGCAGGTTGGATTCCGGGATGCCGGGTTGCAGCAGTCCGCAAGCAGTACCTGGCGGGAAAACTTGACCCGCAGCAATGGTTAGATATTCAGCAGGATGCTGCTGACCTGCTTACCAAGACGGTTGAGAATGGCGCGCAGGTGATTAATTACCAGGAAGATGCATACCCGCAAAATATGCGGCGATTGGTGAACTTTCCACTTCTTTTGTACGTAAAGGGCGACATAGCAGTTCTTAACACGCCCAGTGTAGGGTTTATTGGGACACGGCGCCCAACGGATCTGGGTGTAAAGATGAGCCGGCGGATGGCGCAGAAGTTTGCAACGGATGGATACACGGTGGTAAGTGGGCTTTCAATCGGAACGAATACCGCTGCTCACCGTGGCGCTTTGGATGTACCTGACGGGAAAACCGTTGCAATCTTAGGGGAGAGTCTAGAACAACCGGTTTACCCACCAGAAAATGAGCCGCTGGCGGATGAAATTACTGCTCGGGGAGGGGCATTGGTGTCGTCCTTCCGTTACGGCACGGCTGCGCGCCGGCAGTTTCTTGCGGCCCGTGATGAGTGGGAAAGTGGGATGAGCGATGGGTTAGTCGTGGTGGAAACCGATCAGAACGGGAAGACTGAGATGGCCTTACAACACGCATTTAAGCAGCACCGACCAGTTGCCATGTTGGATCATAGTCAGTGCCCGCAGATTGACGATGTCACCAAGATTCCTGAAGCTCTTGGTAATCAAGAATTTATTAAGGTCGATCGAGCCATGCCGCTATGGCAGGAAGATAGTCTGGAGGTCTTTGAGCGGCGGATGGCGAATGCCCGGCGCCGGCGGTTAGCAGAACGACCGGCAACGCCGCAAAGCCGCCAAATGCATCTATTTTAGAATGAAATCATGGAAATTTACTTTGCAGCTTCGATTCGCGGTGGGCGGGAGAACCGCCAACTCTACGAACAACCCATTACGGCTTTGAACCAGTAGCACCACGTCTTAACCGAACACATTGGTAAACCCAATTTAACGGCGAACGGTGAAGGTAAACCAAGTGATCAACGAATCCGGGATCGCGATATTGCGTGGTTAACGGTAATGTGGTGATCGAAGTAACGTCCCCTAGTCCTGGGAGTGGGGATGAGTCTTTTTCAAAAAATATAAAAACATACGTCTTAATTATGGTGTTTGTAGCGATTAGTATGCTTATATTTTTATCATTAAATTCGCCGTTAGAAATTGATTTTAATCGAAGGGTACTTATTCCTCATAATTCTCTTAACTTGAATATAGGAGGAGTAGGTGATTCTACGAAAAACACAATTGAAATAAGTTTTGATGACGTCTTAGCCATCAATGTTTCCGGGTTAAGTACTAATTTTATAAACTATAAATGTGCTGTTCTTACAGTAAAAACCAAGGAAATCCATGATTGTAGTATGAGCGATATTACCAAGGGTGCCAACGCCCTTACAGTAAGTTTGTATTACCTAACTCATAAAAGTCGTAAGGAGTTGCGTTCAGCAATCAATAGGTTACAGGTAGAATTAGGTTTAGAGTGAGTTGGCTGTTCTCTTTACTTAGATAATAAATATCAGGGTGAAGGAGATAGGGGTTTGAAGAGAAATAGGTGGCTTATTGTTTTTGTGTGCATGTTAATGTTTTTTACACCAACCGTTGCATTGGCACGAGGCTTTCACGGAGGTGGCCATGTCGGCGGAGGTCGTTTTGGTGGCGGACATACAACGCATACGTTTCATGATGATGAAGGAACGGGCGGGCATGCCTTTCATGACGATGATGAGGACGGGACGCACACGCATTTAGATGATGACGAAACGGGTGATGAGCCGCAATCGTTTGGATCAAGAGTAAAGGATACTCTTAATTATTTGATTCCGCGAACGTGGCATGGTCACCGTTCTTCTTACTATCATGTAGATAGTGTTACATACTATGATAACCAGGAAACGGCGTTGGACCAGTTGATGGACTGGATGGAAGATCTTTGCATTGTTTACTTTGTGTTTGCTGTGGTATGGGCCTTTATTCCGGAGAGATGTAGGTTAAAGATAGCGGTGAAACGGATGAAAAACAAGGTTAGCGATTCAATTAGCAGGCATAATAGACAGCACGGTGACAACATTCGGTAAATAACTCTTAATCGTCTGTTGATATTCAAAATTCCAATATTAATGGAGGTTAATAACGATGACTGAAGAAAAACGAAAATTAAAGAACCAACGTAGTGTTTTTAAGAACGGTTCACCATTATCTAAAAAGCTATTCGTTAGTCTTGTAATTGGGTTTATTTTGACCGGGTTAGTTGGTTCGTTTTGGTGTGCGCGGTATGTCTTAACTGGTGCTGGTCCTTGGATATTGGTTTTTACGTTAGGAGGAGCATATGTAATTTATATTATTCCGGAAATTTTAATGGGGATTACGCTAATAAAGAGAAGCAAAATATTGATGATTGCTTCCATAATCGTTAATATTATTTATTTGTTTACTTTTAATGGCCTTTTTCACCGCCCATTTGTTTATGATGACGAGGGTGGAATTCAGTATCATTATGCTTTTACTTGGCGGTTTGTTTCATTAAGTTGTTTGATTATTAGTACTGCGTTAGGAATCGTTTTATTGATCTTAATTAATCGCGCGAAGTGGTCACGGGAAAAGAATAGGGCTGCTTTATGGGTAATTGTAATTATTAGTTGCGGATTAATTGGAAGTATTGGAATAATAACTATAACCCAACAGCGGTCAACATTAGTAATGATGAAAAAAGAATACACTAAGAATCGAAAATCATATGAAAATGAGCAGTTGTCAGAATTGAGTTCCGATGTATCGGGGATTAAAACAGCAAAGTTTGCAGTCATTCCAACTTCAAAAATCACCTTGAACGAAACAGATGTATGTGGGGATGCGCAAAATATTCAAGATAATGTTGTTTTAATTGGAATTAACGGTAAATCAATTTCAAGTTATGATTATGATTATCTAACTGACGAAGCAAGTGAAAACGAACCATTTGGTAAACGGCAAGAATTGGCTGCCAAATATAATTTAACAATGCGACAGCACGAAAAAAAGGATCATCAAGCAGGAAAACACATTAAAAAGACGGAAATTTATTGGACAGAAAAGCAAATTGATAAGTATCAAAAAATTGGAAATTAAAATAGCGGCTATTTTTGGGAAAATCAGGGATTATTGGGATAATTTGAACTTTGCCGTTAATTTTTGGGGTGAGGCGAGGGATACGGACACTGTTACTCGTGATCTTAAAAGTGCTAGCAATAGGCCGCGTAATGTGGTTGTTATGCCGTGTAAGGATAATATCTTAGTCGGTTTGTTACAAAATATTTTGAGGAATAGTTAATTATGGAACAAAAAACACCAAAACAAGTAACTGCACCGTTATTTCTCCTGACGGGTTATGGAATTTCTTTGCTTGGCGATATTATCTATTCTTACGGATTGAATTGGTTTTTGGTCCAGTTAACCGGAAATACAGGACTGCTGGGGCTGGTTAATGGGGTAAGTTCGCTTGTTTTAATCGTTTCTAATATTATTGCGGGGCCGATTGCTGATTCAAAGAACCGAAAGGCCATTATGATGATAGCTGATCTTCTTAGTGCAGTTGTATGCATACTAAGCGGGTTGTTGTTTAGTAATCCAATCGAACATACCGCTTTGTTAATTCTGGTTAGCTCGGTTTTGAACGTTTCTTTGTCCTTTAATTCACCCGCTGCAAAAGCGATCGTTCCGGAAGTTCTTTTTCACGATAAAATTGAAGCTTTTAATTCTATTCAAAATACATTGTCAAGCTTAATAAAAATTGGTGGTCCATTACTCGGTGCGGTCCTTGCAAATCATAGTAATAACTTTAAAGAATTTCTTTTTATAAACGGGATAACCTTTTTGGTATCTAGTGGGTTAACGTTATTTGTTAGGTACAGGGTAACCATTCATCCTGATAAAGAAGCAACAATTATCGCTGATCTCTTAAAAGGTTTACGGTACGTTAAACAAGAAATAACGCTATTCAGTTTAATTGTGCTGGTAATGCTGATTAACTTCTTTATGGAAGGTTTTATGTTATTGCTGCCGTACATTGTTAAAACTGTTTTGAACAGGGGAAGTAGTCAGTATAGTTTTATCTTAAGCTTAACTGCCGTAGGGGGAGTTATTGGCGGAATAATTTTATCTGCTAGTAAAAAGAATGGTAAAAAAGAAATAAAATTTAAAACGGACATCATTATTTTAGGCATTGCATTCTTTATAGTCGGTTTTTTGAAAAATTACCCGGCGTTAATAGCGTTGGCGTTTATTAACGGTTACATTGAAACGCAGTTTAACGCTAAAGCATTTACGTTGATTCAGTTGAGTGCTAAAAAAGAATTTTTGGGCCGTGTTTTTTCAGTTCTGTTTGTTGCGTGTTCCCTTTTAACACCCATCGCAGATTTTATTTTTGGAAAAACAATTCCTTATTTGAATTGGGGATGTATGCAGGTTATTGCACTGGGTATAATCGGATCGGTTATTATTTCGTCCATTAGAAAGGAAACGAGATGATCAATTATATTGCTTGAATGTAAAGCATACTGCTTAAAATAAGCATGTATTCCCTCAGTAATAGAGTTTGATAAGAATTTTTTATACGATACTATTGCTAAAGTTTAATAGGAGTATTGCGAAATCTTGCTAATTTTTTCCACTATAGGCTGTATTGTCATCTTCTTAATACGGTGACGTTAATATAAAAAACAGGGATGATACAATATCACCAATATTAATCATAATTATTGAGTTTATTTATCATTTGAGTGAATTCGACCGGATGGGTTAGCGTGAGTTCCCCGTGGTAATAGTTAGTTAGAGGGATGATTTTAGCGTTACGGAAATTCTTCAAAAGGTAATGGCTTGATTTAATAATTATTTTTTTCTCACTTGTTCCATATACAATAAATGTTTTTCCGTTAAAGTCAATGGGGATGAGTTTTCTAGCGTCAAACGTTGTATTTGCCGTTAACGTATTAATCAGTGTTTGTTTGGAAATGCTTTTAACTTCTTGGTCATAGGATGAATATTCATTTGATGGTAAATGAAGGGCAGCTGCTTGTAACCGGTTGAATTGCGTGAATCGTGTCAAGGAGTAGCTTAAACTAGTAAGTGGTTTAATTACTTTATGAATTGATTGAGGAAAAGCAGCACAACTTTCCAATAATAGGTTAGTGCATATGGTGGGATAAGATGAAATTAGGTTTAATGCAATTTGAGCGCCAATGCTTAATCCCGCTAATGTTTGAATGTGACCTTGGAATTTAGCGGTAATTAATTCATGTAGTTGTTGGCTTGCATCCGTCATTGTTGTAAAGTTGGGGAGAACTTCGGGAATAATTATATAGAAATTTTTTGAAATTAATGGAATTATTTGCTGATAAGCCCATGCACCCAATCCAGCACCTGGGAGTAAGCATAAGACGGGCTTTTTTGAGTTACCATAGGCTTGGTATGTGATCATGCTGGGGGATTCCTTTCAATTAATATTAATGGTTATGTTGGTATGCCTTCCGATATCCTTCTATATAATCAATAATTTCGTGCAGTTTGCCATTGAAAAGTTGATTAATCCACCTCAAAAGTTTTAGTGGAACAAATTTAAACTTGTTAAAACTATCTGATAGTCCTTTCTTATACCCTAAATCGAAGTCGTTTGTTTCGTCTCTTGTAACGTTGTCGTATTTGTAAGTATCTTCATGCCGACGTTGATTAGAATCGTAGGATGAATAAGCATTATCGTAATCACCGCTCTCATAATGCTTTTTTACATAATCGTGCAGATTGATTTTCATTGTAATTCCTCCTTAAAAACTATTCATTAATCAGCTTATTCAAAAAGTGTTTCCTATCGTTCAAGGTAGTTTTTTTAATTGACCCCAATTGGGTAAATTTTATTCTTGATACTCCAACTTGTTTTAAGGTCATTTTAAGTACGTGATTAACTCCGTTTATTTTTAAATATGTAACCGGTGAATTTGAGGTCGTAATTATTTGAGCTTTCTTGATGTTTTTTAAGTTTCCATTGACGCCCATTGAAGAATCTTCATATGCAAAATGTTTGCTGAGCACTTTGTCAAAAAAGCCTTTTAAAATTGCAGGAATACTATTCCACCAAATAGGAGTAACAATAATTAGATCTGTTGTTTGTTTTAAAAGTTTTTGATATTTAATTACTAATTCATCCATAACGGTACCAGAATTATATTGCGACAATTCTTCTTTAGAGGTAGTTGGGTTAAATCCATCTCGATATAAATCAATAACTTGTAGTTCAGGATTATGATTTTTAATTATATTGAAAATTTCATGGCAAAAGCTTTTATCGTATGGATGTGCTAATATCAACGTTTTCATTTTAATCTTCCTTTGCTAGGGATTAGTTTTGATTAACGTTGTAGATTATAACATTTTGATTATTAAGTGTCACAGAATTATATGAAAACACAATTAATATCTATTTAAATGTAAAAATTATGGTAGACAATTAGTTTGTTTATAAGTATTATGTTGATAAACAAACTAAAGCTGCCATGGGGGAGTTATTATGAAAAATTTGGTTAAATTGACGGATGATTCTTTAACGGTTGTCCCACAAGGGATGGGGCATATTTTAACGCTTAAGGGGAAGATAACTGTCCCATTAAAATGTATTACAAAGGCAACTGTTGCTACTGGTATTTTTTCCCGTCCTTTAAAAGCGTTTCGGTCACCAGGGACGAGTATCCCGGGGGTTTATTACGCCGGAACGTATTATCAAGATCACCGTAAGCTTTTTCTTAATGTAAAGCGAACGCAAACGCCACTTGTTATTCAGCTTCATGACGCTGAATACGAGCAACTAATTCTAGGAGTGACTGATCCAACAGCACTTGCTCAGCAAATCAACGTAGCGGTTCGGCAGTAATTAAATTGAAATTGCGTTGTATTAAGCAGTAAGGCCATCTGATATTAACCAGAAACAGTAATACCAAGGATTTCATAAATTCTGACATTTATAGCCGTTAATAATTGTGTGTCATTATTTTTTTACTGGGAGAAATTTTCAGTCATTCTGAGAACCAAGAGAGCGTTGATATTATGACGGTGTTAGATTACTGCATTATTTAATTTGTTCTTTCCATCATAAAAATAAAGTGATATACTCCACAACGATAGAAGTACATAAGGCACCATAGCAAAACAATCTCCTTTTTACCGTTTATTAGCATGTTTGCAATTACGCCCTATGTCCTTTTAAAAGGCGACGTTAACGGATAGTGAGTTCTTTCTGTTAACGCCGTCTTTGTATATATTAAATATTGTCGAGAAGGTTCTATGTTTATTTGTTACGTGGTAGACTATCCACATGTAAAAATTAAAAATGTATTTATCAGATTAACAGGAGGAGTAGGGTTAACATGGGGCGAGCGTTGTTAGTAATTGACATGCAAAATGGTGTTTGTACTCAGGAGCTTTATAATCAAAAAAAGGTAACTATGGCTGTTAACAACCGAATTCATGAATTTCGGAAGCAACGGGGTCCGATAGTTTTTATTCAACACAATGATGAAGAGTTAGTTACCGGGACAAAAAAGTGGCAGATAACACCATTAATTGATTATTGCGCTGATAAAGATATTACTGTGCAAAAGTACCATGCTGATTCTTTTTATCAGACGGAGTTAACGAAAACGTTAGCAGGGCTAAACGTGACTGAATTAGAAATTACCGGGTTATGCGTTGAATACTGTGTAGATACCACGATTCGGGTAGCGCATGATTTAGGATATTCATTGACAATGTATAAGGGGACCACATCAACTTATGATAATGAATTTTTGTCAGCGGAAAAGATGTTAGCTTATTATTACCAGATGTGGGATAACCGTTTTTTGACGTTGCGTGATAATTAAATAGATAGTGTTGATTCATCTGTAATAGTTGTAAAAAAGGCGGGAGTCGAAGCTCTCGTCTTTTTACTTTGCAAAAACGTTGGACTTAAAGTGCTGTCAGAATGATTATTATTTACTAGTAAGATACCAATAAAACCCTAGAACCAACCATTCATGAGCAATTATAATTGCTATGATAATCGTCACAACAATAGGGAGAGAAACCGTTAAAGCTGTAGTAGCATTGGCAAACGATAATATGAAAATAATGATGATCGCTACTCCCATGGTTGCTTGTCCAGCAATATAACCGGCGCTTAGTATTAAATTTTGTTCGCGTTCATCACCAATTGGATAAGTTGGGCGGGCGTGTAAAGCCCAGAATCTTTGGTGCGAATTTGGCGCTTTTTTGTGGAGCATGAATATTCGAGTAAACGCAAAGGCTACCATTGAAAGGGAGCAAATTGCGAATGGAATGTGAGTATTAACGAAGATTACCGTGCCGCAAAAACAAATTAAAAGGCCCGTCATTGTAATTGCTCTGAGTAATAATTGTTTTTTAATCCATGTCATTTTTATCAACACCTTTCATTGTAAACAGTTCATCAACGGTTACGTTAAGAAGATTAGCCAAAGTGAATGCCAACTCTAATGAAGGGGAATATTTTGCATTCTCAATCGCATTAATTGTTTGGCGGGTTACGCCAGCTAATTCTGCTAATTTTCCTTGTGAATAGCCGTATCGCTTGCGTAACTGCAAGATTCGATTTTGCACGGTGCCACCTCCGATGTAAAATTTATTTTACACATATAGTTATATATTAGCGTTGTGCTGGTGTCAAATATATTTAACACTGATATAACTATATATCCATTATGGGAGATTATTTAGCATGTTTTTGGAGAACCAACCCCAGGCATAACATAGAATAGGTGAAAGCTAGATATTATTTTTATAAGCATTTCAGGATGTACTTATAAAATAATAGAGTGTATTTTATACGCAATACTTTAAATGCAGGAATCTGATGTTTGTCCCATATCATTTTAGATATGCTGCAGCATTGGACACAATATTACCGTTTTTTCGTAAAAATAAGATCACTAGAGTAAAACCCTAGTGATCCTATATTATTTTGCGAACAACAAAATAATCGAGTTAGACAGTCCATAATAAGTACATTAACCGTTTAAAACCGCTATAAAACTTAAGTAGACGGTTAACAGGACATATGCTATCCTACACGAGTGAGCCAGAGAAATTCTGTCTCCAAGTTTTTTCCCTATGGGCTCACAACATATTTTTACTAAACGGCGACATTACCAGTAGTTATCTCTTTATTTCTCAGTCTACTGGGTGTCGTCAATTTTTTACTATCAATGAGTATACATGTCAAATGTGATAAAAACGTGCAAAACCAACGGGGAATGTTTAAGAAATAGTTACGAAAAAAGCTAGGCTAAATTTGTTTGGGCAAACTTTCATATGTTTTGCCTATTTTTTTCGCGTTGTTTTAAAACACATTGAATTTTTTCTTCAAATCCATTTAAAGCGGCGTACGGTAAAGAAATTGCCGCGCGTTCTTTTTGAGGCATTCGCGGATAGCGGAGATGGGATTGGTAGTCAGCGTTAATTAGTGTAGCTTGATTATGGATTACAAGAATAAAATCTAAAACTTTATTTAGACTAACAAATTGAGGCAAATAAGGTTGTTGCCATATTAAAACATAATTATAAGTCTAATTGTTATATAATCGAGTAAAAAGGAAGGGGAATAAAAATTAATGGGGTCAATAGGAATTAAAAGACTAAGTTTTAAATACGACGATCAAGATGAACCATTATTTGATAACGTTAATTTAAATTTAGATAGTTCGTGGCGCTTAGGGTTAATTGGAAGAAATGGAAGGGGGAAAACAACCTTCTTAAATCTTTTGAGGGGAAATTTGGATTATAAGGGGAAAATTGATCACAAACAAGCATTCACGTACTATCCCCATAAAGTACGTGATGTTGATAATTATACCCTCTATGCATTACAACAGGTTAGCCAGTTTGAAGAGTGGCAGTTAGAACGTGAGTTAAATTTAATGGGCGTAGATTTAGATTTGTTATGGAAACCGTTTAAAAAATTATCAGGTGGAGAAAAAGCCAAGATATTGTTAGCGCTTTGTTTTATAGAAAGTGACTCCTTCCCGTTATTAGACGAACCCACGAATCATTTAGATGGGAAAGGAAGACAGGAAGTTGCGCAATACCTGTTGAAAAAAAGTGGCTTTATTCTGGTTAGTCATGATTCACAAGTTTTAAATACAGTCTGTGACCATATATTAAGTATTGAGAACAAAAACATTTATTTGTATCGGGGGAACTATAAAATCTTTAAGGCGGAGAAGAAACGCCGTGATGAAAAAAACGTAAAGGATAATATTCAGATAAAGAAGGAAATTGGCACACTAACAAATTCGCTAAATCAAAAGAAACAATGGGGGAATAAAAGGGAGAAAGAGAAAAATAAACGGAAGGATAATGCAAAAAAGGACAAGGGATTTGAAGGGGCTAGATCAGCAAGGCTGATGAAGAAGATGAACAACATGAAGAAGGCAGTTGATCATAAAATACAAGATAAAAAAGGTTTATTGAATGATGTTGAATTTATGGATAAGTTGAGTTTAAATTTTAGTCCTACAAGAAAAGAAAAATTACTACGACTACAGGATTTTTCGTTGAGCTACGGTAACGATAAGTTATTTGTGCCGATAAGCTTCGAACTAAAAAGGAATGATTGCATTGCATTAGTTGGGGAAAACGGGGTAGGAAAGACAAGCTTAATTAACGCTATTTTAGGGGACTTTAAAGGTGAAATAGTCGGATCTTTGCATAAGGCTAAGGACCTAAAAATAAGCGTCGTGCGCCAAGAATTTAATTATCGGGGTTCATTGAAAGATTTTGCCCAGACGAATAGGATTAACTTTAACGTTTTTTTGAACAACTTGCATAAATTGGGTTTCAAAAGAAGGATGTTTAATAAAAGAATTGAACATATGAGTAGCGGGCAACAAAAACGGGTTGCGTTAGCAAAATCGTTAACAGAGAACGCCGAGTTATATATCTGGGATGAGCCGTTAAATTATCTAGATGTTTATAACAAACAACAGTTGCAAGATATGATATTGGAATTTTCTCCTACGATGTTACTTATTGATCATGATGTTGATTTTATAAATAAAATTGCCGGCAAAAAGATAGAATTAAAAAACAGTTAGTATCCGTGGGGTAATCGGTAAAACCGTTTGGTGTTCAAGTAAATGCAATATTATAAAAGCGAACGATTAGTTTCGTGCAGATTTTCGAAAGAATAAGTGTAGTGTATGTTGCTTTTTTAATGTTTATGGTGTGGGGTATAAAAATTTTCTATATTACTTATATTACTAATCAATCCATTGAACGTTATGATTTAAATATCAGCATAAAAAATTATGAGTAGTGAGATGAAAAAATAAGTTTGAAAGAATTTGAATGTAAAAGGAATAATAGTATCCTGCGGGGGTATATTGATGTTCCTAATAAAAAATTAATAACCGATATTATAATTTTGCTGCATGGATTTGGAGCAGATTGTGGGCGAACAGCTGGTTCTTTAATGGCTGACTGTGCCAAGGATTTGGGGCGTGCGGGTTATTGTAGTATCCGATTTGATTTTTATGGTTGTGGGAAAAGTGACGGGGCGTTTAAACAGATGACGTTATCATCGCAATTGAGTGACGTTGTTGCGGTAGTTCAAATGACGCGGAGTTTGTACCCGATGGCTAAGATTACGTTATTGGGTTTTTCAGAAGGTGGACTAATCGCTAGTCTAGCAGCGTCAATGTTGAAAGTAGATAAACTAATACTGCTTGCACCGGCTATTTCAATATTAGCAGAAATCAATCGTGGTCGATTATTAGGAACCGCGTTTGATACGGATTGTTTACCTGATAACCTATATGTTAACCGGATTGATAGGATTATTGGAAAAGCATTTATTCAGGAATGTATTAATTGTGATATTCGTCAAATCTCCAAGTATTTAGGACCGGTTTTATACTGTCAAAGTTTGCATGATGAATATGTTCCACAGGAAGTCGAAAAAAGTTATCAGAAATTTTATTCTGGCAGAATGGATGTTGTGCGGGTCAATACGAGTAATCATATTTTCACTGGGCATGAACGAAAAACGATGTTAGGGAAGGTTATTGACTTTATTTCAAGGAAATAAGTAACCGAGTATCAAAATGAGATGAGGGACATTAAAATAGGTGATAGCAGTATTCTACCGCTTTTTTATATATGTTAAGTTAAACTAAAAGAACGGGAATTTTTCCCGTTCTTTTAGTTGTTTTCCAATAAATTCAATGAAAATTCAGTAATGTTCCTTGATATAACTTCAGGAAATAACCAGTGTAGGTAGTGGTGACCGTTAAGTTTAACTTCCATAGATAATTTATTCTTATTGAAATATGGATTGTTTTCCGTATATTCATCAGAGTTTAAAGTAGAAATAAAACAGAGCGTTGGTAACGCATTAGGAACGGTAAGTGATGCCACTTTATTAATGCTGTCTTTTGCATTAGTAATTTCAGCAATTAATTGATCATTTCCCGATAGAGAACGATATAGAGATAAACAATCTTTTTTTAATTTATCGGGAAGTAATGGATTTACGTCGTCAAGGCGAATATCTGGTGATTTGCCATTTTGAACAAGCTCTTTATTTTTTATTTCTTCAGATAACATTTCGTTAAAAATATATGAGTTCTCGAGCATAAATTGGGGATTTGTAGGGTCGATTGTAACTAAACCATTAATTTGATAGTTTGAGATAAATGATTGGGGATTATTGATAATATTCAAAAGGTAGATTGCCGAAAAGCTATGACAAACAATTATTAATTTTTCCAACTGTAGTTCATTGCAAAGCCTGTTTAATTCTGTTGAAATCTGATTAATGTTTCTATTTTGGTTTGAAGATTTACTACTCAATCCGCAGTTAAGCATATCGGCGCATATGATATTAAGGTTTGCACACTCATTTTTTATATTATTAGCAAGGTTAAAATAATCATATATTGCGCTGTTAACACCTAATCCAGAGAAAAAGATTATTCCCTTTTTAGAAGAGGGAGATGCGGAAAAGTTCTTTACTGCGAAATTACCATATTTAGTTTTTATGAAGTTCGTTTTCATTTGTAGTACCTCCTGGTTAGAAATAGGACTAATATTAGTACAAATAATTATTACTTTTCTTGAAGTGTAAGTCTTATTTTCCGTAATGCAAAACTTACGAAAATTAGTGCCAAAATTGAAGGTAAGACGGCAATACAAGTTTTTAAAATACTAAAGTGACCATAGGCAATCGCTCTTAAAGCCTGTAATTGATACGTCATAGGATTTATATTAGCTAACGTTTTGATATACAAGGGTGCCTTTGATTCAAGATAAAATGCGGGGGCGGTAAATGTAACGGGAGTGAATATTAACTGGATAAAAATGTCCCGTTGTTGATAATTCCTAAATAGAGTACTGAAGAAAATTCCAAGAGAGGTCCAAAAGAGTAACATAAATAATCCCAGTAAAATACTTAGGGGTAAAAATTTTGCGAATTTAAGGATTTTGAAGGGGATACAAAGAATAAATAAAATGGCGCTTTGGTATAAATAGCCGATAAAAGGAAAGATACTCATACCTAGTATATAATATAACGGTGTGACACCGCTTATGAATTTAATAGCCATTAGCCCAAATTGTTTATCAATGGTGCTACGGTAAAGTGACTCTGACATTTGAGTTGTCATGATTAGGCTGAGTACGCCTACTACAGCATACGCTGTATAGGGCATAGAGCGGCCTTCATATATTATCTTTCCAGAAGTGGCATTTAATCCGACGATTAAAAAGGCAAAGTACAATATTGGTTGCATTGTCATTGATAATAGTTTACCTTTATTTGCCTTAAAAGCATTGATTTCATTAAGCAATACAACGTACATACCCTTGATGCCAAGCGACTCGTTTCTAAAATTAGTTGGTTTCATTTTTCTCCCTTGATGTTTAAGTAGATGTCGCGAAGTGATTGATTTAATACTTTGATATTCGTTATTTTCTGTTTTGATTTCGATAACTCATC
Organism: Ligilactobacillus sp. LYQ139; assembly: GCF_045033025.1. NCBI lineage: Bacteria > Bacillati > Bacillota > Bacilli > Lactobacillales > Lactobacillaceae > Ligilactobacillus > Ligilactobacillus sp. LYQ139. The sequence continues at coordinate 6,576 of NZ_JBJFZW010000002.1, read as the reverse complement.
TGATAAATTTGTTATTAATATTTCTTTTTCTTGACCATTATCAAAACGGATCTTTGCCTTGTTAGTAGATTTCCTCCCTTGTAAAAATTCGTGCATTTTACCGTTAAATTTTATTTTTCCTTCATCAATGAAAATAATGTTATCGGCATATTCTTCAATAATTGTAAGATCGTGACTGGAAATCAGGACGATGGTATCTTTTGCTTTTCTTTTTAAATATTTGAATAGAGCTTCAGAAGTTTCTACATCGAGACCTGTAGTAGGTTCATCTAAAAGATAAATTTCAGGTTCTTTAGCTAGTTCTCGTGCAATCTGTACTCGTTGTTGTTGCCCGCCAGATAAATGATCAATTGGACGAGTTACTAAATCGCCAATATGCATCATATTGATATATTTATCAGAAATTTTCTTGCTTTCTTTTAATGTTTTTCCGGATAACATTGGTCCTAATATTATGTTATCTATTACGGTTGTATACCAGTCAATTAAGGGAAATTGAGGGCAAAAACCGATTCTGCTAAAAGTGGGCATATCATCGTTTTGATCTGTAATAACAGAAATCTCACCCGATATGGGTGGTAAAATACCGACAATTGAATTAATTAACGTTGATTTACCGGCGCCATTTGAACCGACTAAGGCGTAAATACCGTCAGGTTTAAGGTTGAGATTCACATCCCTTAGAATTACATCAGTGTCTTTTTCTACGTATCCTAAATTTGAATGGTTTATTTCCACGTATTTCATATGAATCAAACTTTCTTATGTAGATATTTATTATTGTATCATGTGTTCTTGAATCATAAGTGCATTAAAACGTATATATTTATTAGTGATATATCGATTATTATGAATGTTATATTAATGTAATTATGAAATTTAGGTAGTGAAATTCTATTAATTGTTATCTATCTTTTTTATAGCACTGAATCAGTGTTGATGTGTGGTACACAATCGGTTACATAATGAATAAATTTCTATGATTTTTGTTTATTTTTAATTACCATGCTGTTTTAAAACATATTGAATTTTTTCTTCAAATCCATTTAAAGCGGCGTACGGCAAGAAAATTGCCGCGCGTTCTTTTTTGGGCATTCGCGGATAGCGGAGGTGGGATTGGTAGTCAGCGTTAATTAATGTAGCTTGATTGTATATCATGCGTGGTGTCCTCCAATCTGTTGGTTACGTTCTTGTGTGCGGGCGTGGGGTGCTAAGTCCTCAGCTGTGAGTAGGGAGTTTTTTCCAAAACGACTATGAATATCGAGGGTGGTTTGCTGTAATTGCTCCTCTTTGTGGTGGTTACGTGGCGCTCTCTGTTCAAACAGATTGGTTTGTAAGCATTCAAACTCCTGGGTAAAGTGATCGTGGATATCAATGGCTGTGAGGCTAATTTTCCGGATTAAACAGTGCGAGTTAACTTGGTCGCAGAAGGCGTTTCGGAGAGCTCGTTGAATGATAGATGTTAAGTTAGTTCGCTGCGGTAGGTTAACCGTTGCGTGTAGCCGATGCTTCGTTAGGGGTACCGGTGTTTTTTTATCGTAACGAACACTGAGGATGATTTGCTTGGCTCCTTGGCGGTGTTTCGTCAAACGTAGAGCAAGCTCCGCACTCATTTCGTTAATAATCGTTAATCCTTCGGCAAACGTATACGGGCGGGGCAATACCTGACCGACCGAAAGGCTTTGATGTTCAGGACGGTACTGTTTAATGTCCTGAATGGTTAAAGGTTCCATGCCCCAAGCATGGTCGATTAATAATTCTGCCTTAATGCCAAATGTCCGATAGAGGAGGTCCGCGTTATATTTCTGGTCGAGTGTTCCCACCGAACAGGCGGCGATTTCACCCATAGTATGCAGCCCTAACTGATTAAGCCGATGCGCGTAACCGGGACCGATTTGCCAAAAATCTGTGAGGGGTTGGTGGTTCCATAGTTGTTGCCGGTATTCCTTGACCGATAGAGTGGCGACCTTGTAACCCGTCTGTGTCGGCGTCATCCGTTTAGCCATAATATCCATCGCTATCTTGGCTAAGTAAAGGTTCGGGCCGATTCCGACAGTGGCAGTAATTCCGGTAGCATTAAAGACGTCGTTAATCATCCGGTCGGCGAGCTCTTGGGCCGTGCAATCGTACATTGTTAGGTATCCAGTGGCGTCAATAAAGGCTTCATCAATCGAATAAACGTGAATGTCTTCCGGTGCAATGTAGTTAAGATAGATCCCGAAAATTTGGGCACTCACATCTTCGTATAATTCCATCCGTGGTTTGGCAACCACAAAATCTAGTCCCATGGCTGGGTTATGTAAAATATCGGGACGGTAAATTGAGGAATAAATTAGTCGTTTACCCAGCACCCGTTGCACTCGTTGGTGGTTAAACTGACGAACAATTTCTTTAACTTGGAAGAGACGCGGGCGTCCCGGAACACCAAAGGCTTTTAGAGCGGGAGAAACCGCTAAGCAAATAGTTTTATCTGTGCGCGATTCATCAGCAACTACTAGATTAGTGGTTAACGGATCGTAGCCTAAGGCACGGCATTCCACACTGGCGTAGAAAGATTTTAAGTCAATTGCAATGTAAACCTTATTCATGCTATTCCTCCTATCGAACAAGTGTTCGCATATACTAATATAGTCATTTCTTGTCTTAAAATCAACTCTCTTATTAAAGAATCATCGATTCTGAACTAACTAATATTGCTGGTTATATTGGTAGTACTAAGAAAAGTAAAGTGATTAGGATGTTGTGAGTAATAATGCTAGTTGGGCGATCGCTACATACTTGTCGCTTTTAATTTTGAAAAAAATAATTGACAAAGTGGTGGAACCTTATATACTTAGTTACATAAGCAGTTAACCACTTAAGACGGAAGGTGTGGTAATGGAGTTTAAATTTAATACGAAAGAGCCATTGTATCGCCAAATTGCCCATCAATTAGAGGAAATGATTTTTGTGCAGGAGTTGGTTGAGGGAGAACAAGTTCCTTCTACAACACAGCTTTCACAGGAATTAAGTATCAACCCAGCAACAGTGTTAAAGGGGATGAATTTGTTAGTTGGTGCGGGTTTAATTGAAAAACGTCGTGGAATGGGAATGTTTGTTTGTGTTGGAGCTTATGAAAAAGTCATGGCTCAGCGTCAAAAAAGTTTTTATCAGGATTACGTCAAAGGAATGTTACGGGAGGCTAAGAAATTGCATATATCGAAAAAAAGTCTCTTGGACATGATTGAGCGGGGGAATTATGATGACGAGGTTAACGGTAAATAATCTTACAAAAACATTTAATCAGCAACCAATTTTAGAGGATATTTCGTTTGAGCTAACAGGTAACAAAATATATGGTTTGTTAGGCCGAAATGGTGTTGGGAAAAGTACATTGTTAAATTGTATTTGCGATCGGCTGTTGTTTCGTGATGGAGCTATTTTACTCGATGAGCAACCGCTGCATAATAATTCTCATCAATTACATCAGATTTATTTAATGAATGACAATTCGTCAATGTATTATGGATGGGAAACTGTCTTGGATTTATACCAATATAATGATGTCGCATACGGGAATTTTAATTATGAAGAAGCACACCGATTAGCACATAGTTTCCAAATTGATGAACATCAACGGTTTAAAAATTTATCAACGGGGCTGCGAACGGCGGCTAAATTAATCTTAGCTTTTTGTACTAATGCGCAGATTATTTTACTTGATGAACCAACATTGGGGTTAGATGCTGCCCTGCGTAATACGTTTTACCGCGAATTGATTAAAACCTATAATGAACGCCCACGCATTTTTGTGTTGTCAACTCATTTAATTAACGAGGTGCAGAATCTAGTAGAAGATGTGTTGGTTTTAGATAATGCACGATTACAATTTAACCAGTCGGCCGAGGACCTGTGTAAGAAAGTTACACAGATCCGGGGATCACGACAGGAGATTGAACGTTTACTTGGATCATCAGTTAACTTATTTAATCCAATAACAGTTGGACAGCAGGTAATGGTTAATGTCAAAACAGAATTATTACGGGGGAAAAATATCCCTGAAACGGTTACGGTACAACCGGTTGATTTGCAAACAGCATTTATTACTTTAACGGCAAATGGGGAGGAATAGGTATGAAGCAGGTCTTTAAACTATTAAGGTGTACATGTCATAATCGAGCGCGTCAGGTTTTTATCGCAACGGCAATTTTTATTAGTGTATTGCTTTTAGGAAATATTATTAGCGGATTTAAAGCAATTATCGAAGCACGGTATTGGATGAGCATGATAAATGGCCTGATTTTTTTTATGTTGGCAGTATCACTTCTGTATGGATTCTTCACGCAGTACAAAGATTATTTGGTTGCAACGCAGTTAGGTTTTTCGCGAACAATCTTTTGGTGGGTGAAGGTAATTGAAGTAGTAGTAATTACCTTATTAATTACTATTTTTGCAGTAGTTAATTTGCGCGTTCAACATGCCAATGCACGGATCTTAATGTTACTAATTAGTAGTGTTGTAGTGAGTTGCTTTGTTGTTACAGCTACGTTTTTTGCCTTGAGTAGCTTCTTGGCGCTATTTAAACGACTGGGAAAAGCAGTAATGTTAGTTGTTATATATTTGGTCCTGTACGGCTTTTTTAAGATTGCAAGTAGCCTGCCAACCGTAGTTAGTTTGATTCAACGAGTGCTTAGTTCAAACATGTACATCTCTTTTTACGTCGGGTGTACGTTATGGATAGTGTTAATGTTTGCAGTTTCATATGAGTGTGCACGGTTAATGCAAGTGCGGCGGGGTTAACGTAAAGGAAACGTCTCTAAACGGGGACGTTTTTTAATTTAGGCAGTTATAAATAAAATAAATTGAAGAGAGATGGTCTCAAATAAACGACAATAATTCGAAAAATAGGCGCTATTCATTTATTGGACATTACCAGTGCTGTATTAATAGTTTTAAAAAATATGGAGTGGGTAACAACCATTCTTATTTTTATGAGGTGATTAGGGGATGCAGCTGGTTAAAGCGTTTTGCATTATTATAGTTGATTACGGCGTACAAGGACGGGGAGGGACACGGGCACAGGCACAAGTAATGTAGAAAACGGCAATCCTTTCGACAGGTGAAGTTCTTCGTGACGGGAAGGGTGAACTACGCCGGGACTTTTAAGGGGATAAACGAATCCCGGCTGCGCAGCTTTTAGATGCAGCGACAATGAAATTAAAGCAGCTGCCCGGTGAGTTAGGGTTAACGCCAGCGTCATGTGCTAATTTAATTAATATGTTGGCTGATAAAACGGATGATGTGGATATTGGCGAAGTGATGCAGCAGTTTTTTAGATAACAAAAACCAAAATAAAAGCATGATCGTTTATATGACGATCATGCATGGTGTTAATGACCACGATGTTTTTTGTAATGTTTAGTAATTCGCTTTTGATATCGAAGCTCTTGTGCTAGTCGTTTCTCAGTAGAACGCTGCGTTTTACGAATTTTCTTTTTTTCTTCAAATTGTTTTTGCAAAATGCATCGTGCTTTAGTACTGATACCGCGTGATTTCATTATTTTGTTGGCCAAACGTTGGGTGCGTTTGGGATTGATATGTTTTGTAATTATCCGTGTTTTGTCTGGCTCATAATGAAAATGAAACCGATGATAATTCTGATTTATCAGCTTTAGGATTAATGACGTTTTAGGCTCCGAACTGCCAAGTGTAACGATGCTACCGAATAATTTTTATCATCGTGGCGTTCCCAAATGGCCTTGTAAAAGCTGCCGTCGAAAATAATTGTTAGACAAGATTGAATAGCCATCATGTCCCCTCCTTAAATTAGATCAAGAAAGCGGGACATCCCGGAGGGGAAGGATACTGATCAGTTTTAACTGACGTCCGGACTACCAACCGAACTGTGTTTTTGCTTTCGGAGTTAATAGTACCATAGTGGTAAGAACAAGTAAAAAACCGCCAGTGACACTGTAGTTTAGTCTCTCTGAATTCTACTGGTATGATTCAATATTTTATTATATCGACGGGGTTAGGGAGAGCAAATAAAAAAGGGCGCTCCAAACGGAACGCCCAGACGGTTTCGTGACAGAGTGCGTCGACATTTCATACTCATTGTGTCTGTATTACAGCATATATTAATCGAAAAGAGTGGTAGTAGTGGGTAAAATGAAGTATCACGCAATTACTTGGCAACCGCTCCGGCTAGGGACGTCCGTTTCCCGGTTAGCTTCACTAATAGTATTCGCAACGTGAACCTGATTTACCCGGGTGAAAAATTGAATTATTGATAAAACGACCTCTCACCAAGATGGCGGGAGGTTGTTTTTTTGATACATAGTTCCGTTAATTCTAACGTGGATAAAGTGCAATTTTGTGCAACAATTGTGCAACAGAATTTCAAAAACATACGAAAACATATGATTCATCAAAAAACAAAACCCCGCAAAATCAACGTTTTACGGGGTTTTGTGATAACATATGACTCATTAAAAAGGAGAGTACAGGATATTTAAAACCTATAATACCAGTACTTTGAGGTACATTGTGCACACGGTGTACACATTCGTGAATTTTGCGTATGTTAAATTTGATGAT